>CP060238.1:1551214-1902429 GCA_023898765.1 Rhodospirillales bacterium
GCAGGTAGTTGCCGGCCATCCGTTTGATGAGGTCCCAGCTCTTCTTTTTTTCCGTTTTATTGTGCGGTTGCAGCGTGATTTTATCCATCTATCCGTGTTAAACTGGTCCAAGAGGGTATGCAAGTCTATGACATCCGACACGCAGAGTAAAACACTTGAATTTTCGAAAGCCTCCCCCGGAATCGGGCTTGCGCTGGGAAGCGGCATGGCGCGGGGATTTGCCCATATCGGCGTTTTAAAGGTTCTGGCAAAACACGGTATTTACCCGGGCATTGTTGCCGGCACGTCCATCGGCGCGCTTGTCGGAGGGGCGTATCTGGCCGGAAAGCTGGACGTTCTGGAAGACTGGGTTTTGTCCTTAAACCGCTTCAAGATTTTTTCCTATCTGGACTTCAGGGTTCGCAGCGCCGGGCTTATTGGCGGTGAAAAGCTCGTCAAAATACTCAAAGATCATTTTGAGGACACGAAAATTGAAGACCTTCCCCACCCCTTTATCGCGATTGCATCCGATCTGGCAACAGGGCACGAAGTCTGGCTGCGCAAGGGCAATTTCGTGGATGCCATGCGGGCTTCCTTTGCCCTGCCCGGCGTCTTTCCGCCCGTCGAACGCAATCACAGATTTCTGGTTGACGGCGCGCTGGTGAACCCTGTGCCCGTTTCCGTCTGTCAGGCGCTCGGATCGCGGATGACCATCGCCGTGGATCTGAATGCCGATTTGATGGGCAAAACCATCAAGCCCGGTCAGGCCTATCAGACGGTCGCGGGATTTGATATTTTCAACGATCAGGACGTGCCGCGGGAAGAGCAGAAGATATTTAAAAGCTCCAGCATCGGGCGGCGTCTTTTCCGCCGGGAAGAAAACAGCCCCAGCCTTTTTGGCGTGATGGTGTCCGCGCTGGGGATCATTCAGGACCGCCTGACCCGCTCCCGCCTCGCCGGGGACCCGCCGGACGTTCATATCAAGCCGCAGATCGGACATATCGGGATGCTGGAATTTGAAAAAGCGGACGAACTCATCCGTCTGGGCGAAGAAGCGGCGGAAAGGGCCATGCCTGAAATTCTGGCGGCCATTCGCGTCCTCCTGCCCCCGTCGATGCAGCCGCAAATCGCGGACAGCGACATCCCGCCGCAGGGATAGCCGCCGCGAACGCCTTTTACCCCTAACTTTTCGGCTGCTTGCGTTTTTTGTGCTTGCGGTCCGGCAGGGCCCTACCCCAGCGCATTTCATCCGCCAGATAGGTCGGCATCACGTTGTTGTATACCGCGATGAGGTTTTTCAGCGCGTTATGGACCTCTTTGGGAGTCTGGCAATGGCCGAAATTGGCCGCATGAAGACCGGATTTGAACAGGCAGGTATCAAGCGACACCGCGTGCCCCCCGATCACGTCATGCGCCATCGTATCGCCCAGGACAACCGTGCCGGAAGGATAAATCTCTTTTTCTTTCAGGATTTCGATGCAATGCATAAAAATAAGGGAATGGGGTTTGCCGATATGATACACGATCCCGCCGGAATCCTGATAACGCCGCGCCAGAAGGGACGGCCCCTTCAGCAGGGCGTTTCCGATCATGGACAAACTATCCGGGCTGGGGCAAACGGCTTTCAGGCGAAGCTGGATCGCGCGGCGGATCAAAGGCTCGTAATGCTCCAGCGTTTTGCGGGGATAATCCATCCCCGTAATCAAAACGAAATCCGCGTTCTCTATATCATCAACGGCCGTCACACCCGTCCCGTCGAGGATAGACGTGTCGTCCCCCCGGCTGAAGACAAAACACTTTTTCCCTATCTTCTGAAAAACACCGCCGGTCTGACGGTGCAGCCCCTGCCAGATCACTTCCCCGGAAGTGACGATTTCGCTATACAGGCTCGGCCCGAGGCCCATTTTTTTAAGCTCGTCTTTATGAAACTCCGCCCGCCGCGTTGAGTTCGAAAGCAGCAAAATCGTCTTTTTGCGCTCTTTGAGTTCTTTCATGCAGTCCAGAACACCGGGGAACAGGTTTTCGCCGTCATGGAGGGTTCCCCATTGGTCTATGATGAACCCCATATAGCTGTCGGAGATATCCGAAACACCTTGGCAGAACTTCGTCTTCGCCATGAATACGTGACCTTTACTCTATTACCTTGCGGTTACCCGTGCAAAAAGCTGGCGCATGCGAAATGCGCCGACCCGTCATTATGACGCCAAGCGGAAGATCAATCAACCAATCCTTTAGACGAAAAATCGGCTTCCCCCTCGAAAACACCTTGCCTTTTCATAATTTTTTTTGCATTATCTCCGGCATAATCTTTTGATGGCGAAGACAATCGGGGCATTCAACATGGTAATGAAAGCATTTGGCATGGCCATAGATGGAAGAGGCCGCAGACTGGGGGAGGTTCGCGTTCCGACCCCGCCGCCGCATCAGATGGTCCCTGCACCGGAGCACAGACCCACCCCCGGCCCGCAGGAGGGCGTTCGCGCCTATCCGCCCGCTCAAAAACCGCTCTAATCAGACGAAATTCCGCCCGTCCTAGGCCGTTTTGCGCGCAGAGCGCAGGATCTTCGGCTCTTTTCCCGCCGCATAGCACAGCATCTCGTAGAGTTTTCCGATGTCGCTGGAGGCAAAGGTCGAAGCCAGCAAGTCGCCGTGATCGTTCGCGCCGGCCTGCACATAAACCTCTTCGAACTGGCGCACGAAACGATTCACATAGTTTCGGAACTCGCTGTTTTTCTCATATCTGCCCCTGATTTTATCCACAGGCAAATCGTCTCTCATTTCCGCCAGCCGGCGCGTAAAGACGGAAACGTCGCCCTTCTGATAGGCTTTCCACGTCCGCTCCGGCACCTCGCCGTCCATCAGGCGCGTAATATCCACAGACAGGGAGTGAAGGCTTTCCACCACAAATTTGGCGCTGCCAAAGAAGGAATCCCTCTGGATTTTCCAGTCTTCTTTCCGGATTTTCTCCGCCTGCCGGACGGCATCCTGCGCGGCTTTGAATAACGCGCTGGATTGGCGGCTGAAGCTGCCGGAAGCGTCATCCGCGCTCTGCACGACCTGCGAGGAGATCGTGATAAGGTTTTTGCTTTCTTTCGAAAGGCGCTCGCGCACCTCTTCAATTTGTTCAAAAACCCTCTCGCCCTGCTGTCCGACCTCATTCATCTTGCTGGACAAAATCGACGCTGCATGGCTGATCTTGTCGGCGCTGGCCGCAGATGCCTGTGCCACGTCGTCTGTCTGACGGCTCAGTTCCTCGCCGTAGGATTTCGAGATTTGAAGCGACGATTTCATCTGTTCCGACATCTCGCGCGCACGCAGGGCAAAGCCGTCTCCAGCCTTTTTAAGCTCCGACAATGTGTCCTGCGAAGATTCAAGAAGCGTTCTGGATTCTTTCTGGACTCGCGCCACCATGTCCTGGGTATTCGATACACTTTCTTCCACCGTCTTGCTCAGGCGTTGGTTTTCCGCGTGCACTTTTCCGCCGGCCCGCGCCAGATGCTCCGCCGCCTCTTCCGAAGAGTTTTTCACCTTCTCGAGGTTTTTCGCGAACCCTTCCCCTGCATTTTGGATCTGCGCAACGGACATCCCGACCATTTCCGTGAGTTCGTGGAACTGGTCGCTGACGGCTGTTTGCACAGCCTCTATTTTCATGAGCGCCTGATCTGTTGACAAATGAACATCCGTAGACTGCCCTTCCAGCGCCTTGCCGATCGCGTCCACGCGCTCTTCCGCATTGCGCGAAGCGGTTTCCATATCTTCAACGCAGCCACGGAGATACTCGCCGGAACTGCGCAGCAGCGCCGCGGCATCATGCGCGCCGGCTTTCAGGGAGCCGAGGCGTTCATCAAAGACGGTGCCGACTTTCTCCAGTTTTTCGAGATTGGCCTCGCTTGTTTCTTCAAATCCTTCCCGCAGATCGCGCAAGCGCCGGGCCGTTTCCTCGACCTGTTCCACGGCCCTTTCATAAATCGGCGTATAGGTTTCGGACGTGTCCTGCAGCGCCTGCGTTACGCCCGCAAGCGCCTCTTTCGCGCCGGAAGATTGCGCGTTCAGGGAAGAAACCTGCGCCAGCAATTTTTCGTCCAGCGCCCCCAGTTCGCTTAAAGCCCTGCCGCTGCGCTCTTCAATGTCCTGACAACTGATGACAATCCGGTTTTGAAGGGAAGAGAGTTTTCCTTCCACATCCTGCGAATAATCCGTCAGCTTTCTGGATTCTTCGGACAGGGAATCGCGCACGGTTTCAATCCGGCTTAAGGAAATATCCACCTGCTGCGCCAGACTTTCCTTCTGCTGGACCAGCGTGTCGCTCAGGCTGCGGGAATGCCCGGCAAGCTGCCCGCTCAAGCTTGAAACGTCGCGCACCTGCGTGCGCAACATATCGCGGATGCAAACGGCCTTTTCTTCGGCGCGGTTTGAAGCTTCGGTAAGCTCCCCTACCCTTTGGGCAAGACTTTCCGATATTCTGGCGTGTGTCATATCCGCAGACTCAACCGCAGCCACGATGTTGCGGACAGGCGCGGCCAGAGAATGCGAAACGCTTTCCATGCACGCGGCGGCCTCTTCCTGCATGTTTTTAAATTTATCGGCCTGCGCCCCGACATTTCTGGAGATATCCTCGGCCTGAACCGTAATTTGTTCGCTTGTTTTCTCCAGAGCCGACCGCCCTTCCTCCAGCATTGACACAAGCGCCTGAATACGGGAGGTCTGTTTTTCCGCTTCCCTGTTCAAATCCCCGATACGTTCATCGGTTTGGGTCAGCATATTTTCAGCCTGTTTTTCAGCCTGTGCGGATGTTTTCGACAGGCCCTCCACCGCGCGCCGGACGGAAGCGCTCATATTCTCCGCGCTGGAAACGGCCACGGACATGGCCTCTTCCAGCTTATGCGCGGCTTCGGAACCGGCGGTTTCAATCGCCTGCGCCTTTTTATCCAGATGATCGGCCGTATCCTGCAGGCTTCCGGCTTTTTCTTCCAGCCGTTTTTCAAGTCCTTCGGTCTGCGCCGCCGCCTTGTCGACCGCCGCGCGGATCATCTCGACATTTCCTGTTAAGGCCCCCGCCATAGCTTCCACTTTTTGGGACAGGGCCATCAACCCTTCGTCCAGCGCTTCACGATTTTCTTCCAGGCTCCGTCCTACATTTTCCAGAGAGGAGGAGGCTTTTTCCGTGACCGTTTCGAGCGATGTAACCTGCTGCGCCAGGAGTTCCCCAACCCGCGCCGTTTCCGTTACTTTTTCGGCGGTACCGAGAATTTTTTCCGTACTTTTGGAGAAGATATCTTCCACCTCGGCGCTCTGTGCGAACATTGTTTTCGCCGCCGCATCCCAGGCGTTCGCGCCTTCCGCCGTTTTGGATTCGATACCGGCAACGCGTTTTTCGATTTCTTCCATCAAAGAACGCAGGCTGGCGCTGCGTTCCTCCAGAGCCTGCGCCAACAGGTCAATATGCGTTTCGGTTTCGGCGTTCATGCTGCCCAGATTTTTAATCTCCGAGCGAAGGCCCATCCGCGCCCGATGAATGGATTTCAGGACAGAGGTCGAAGCGGTCGAAAGCTCGGCGGCCTGACGGCACAGATCCTCAATATCCCTGTGGATGACCTGCGCGCGTTCCTCGGACGGGAAAATCATGGCCTGCAATTCCGCACGCAGCGCATCGGCATACATGTGGACGTCCGCCCCGCGCTGCGCGTAAGCCAGAACCATCCACAGCAGCGCCAGCGGCGCCAGAGCGCCGGCCAGAAACCCGCCCAGAAGATGGGGCTGAAGCGCCAGGATTTCGCTCCAGCCGATATAGGTCTGAACATAGCCCAGAGAAAGCCCTATCCACACGGCGCTGGCGAGGACGCCCGCCACATTCATGATTTTAAAACGAAGGGTCCGGCGCATCGGCGCGGTATTGGACGGACTTAACATCAGGGCGGGTTCCAGATATTGCTCCGGCTCCTCTTCCTGCGCAGCCTGAGCGGCAGGCCGCTTCGGCGCCCGGATTTCGCCGGGATTCCCGCGCGTTTTGTCCGCGCCCTTTGACTCTTCCTGATTGGCCGCGGAGGTGATGCGCAGCATTTTAAGCCCCGACCCGCTGCGGATGGAAAACTGGCTTTCGACCTGTTGTGCTACCGGATCGTCTTTGTCCGGACTTTTTTGCGGGACCGGCTTTTTCGCAGACAAGGGCGGGATATTGCTTTCCACAGGCATTTGATCGTGCAGCTTATCCCCCTTCTTGACCCCTGTGAGTTTTTCACGGGTCACCTCAATGTTTTTATAGGATCGCTTTGCTGCGGATAAATCGGACATGAAGGCCCCTTCTTTTGATTAAAAAGTTCAAAAAAGTCAAAAATGAGAAGGTTTTATAGAGGCATGTTCAAGGCATCTCTGCAAGATAGAAAAAATTTTTTCCACAGGGATTGCGCCGGTCCGCCCGCATAGACGACGGTATGTTTTTATTCGTTTTTAAGGTCTTGTATGTAAGCCTTGAGATCCCGCTTTAATTCGGGCGCCAAAAGATAAAGACCGATCAGGTTGGGGATCGCCATGATAAAAACAGCAGAATCTGTAAAGAGAATGACATTCTCCAGTGCCGACGATGCGCCGACAACCACGAAGGCCAGAAAAATAATTTTGTACCCGTATTCGACCGCATTGCTTTCTCCAAACAGATAGGTCGCGCTTTTCAGCCCGTAATAGGACCATGAAATGATGGTTGAAAAGGCAAAGAGGAATACGATAAAGGCTAAAAGATACGGAAAGAACGGTATAGCCGTTTCGAATGCACGGGAGGTCAGCACCATCCCTTCCATGCCGTCCGCCTCCTGATAAGCCCCGGTCAGTACAATCACAAACGCCGTGACCATGCAAATCACCGCCGTGTCGATAAAAGGCCCCAGCATGGCGACAAATCCCTGGCGGATATGGCTGTCCGTTTGCGCGGCGGAGTGCGGTATCGCGGCGGAGCCAAGGCCCGCCTCGTTCGAAAAGACGGCCCGCTGGACACCGACGAGAAGAGCGCCGATGACCCCGCCCAACCCCGCTTCCGGCGTCAGGGCCAACTCGAAAATCCTGATGAAGGCGCCGGGAACGCGTTCGTAATCCATCCCGATCACAACGAGGCCGGACAGCAGGTACAGCCCGCCCATCAACGGCACGATCTTGGAGGCCACGGCGGCAATGGACCTGATCCCGCCAAGGATCACAAGCCCTGTCAAAAAGGCCAGAAACAACCCGTACATCCACCCTTTATCCGCCAGAAACCCTTCAGCGCCGCCGGTGATGTTGACGAATTGCTGGAACGACTGGTTGGACTGGAACATGCTGGCCGCGCCCAACGCAGCCACGGCGCAGCAAAAGGAAAACAGGCTGGCCATGATATGCCCCAGATAGGGGATGTCCCGGTTGTCAAAAGCATCCCGCAGGTAATACATCGGCCCGCCGGAAATTTTCTTTGTATCTCCGGAGGTTGCATGATGCCGGTATTTCACCCCCATCGCCGCTTCGGCAAATTTTGTCGACATGCCAAACAGGCCCATGACAAACATCCAGAAGGCCGCCCCCGGTCCGCCGACGGAAATGGCAACCGCCACGCCTGCGATATTGCCCAGCCCCACCGTGCCGGACAAAGAGGTCATCAGGGCCTGAAAAGGACTGATCTGGCCGTCCACCCCTTCTTTTTTACTGTAATATTTTCCGGACACGATCCGGATGGCATGGCCGAAATAACGGAAATTGATGAAGCCGAGATACAGGGTAAAAAACAGGGCCCCGATCACGAGCCAGACAAGGATGAGTTTAATGTCGTACCCTGTAAAGGGTTCGGCATAGAAGATAACGGACGCGAGCCCTTCGGACACCGGCCGAAAAGATTCGTTAATCTGCTGGTCTATACTCATACTGGCTTTCCGGTTTTAACCGTTTGTCTAGTTTTCGCAGATGGAATGCTCGCCGCGAAAGGTGGAAGACGCCCAGTGGCGAAATTCGTCGCGGCTCATCTTTGCCGCCTTCGGGATACGGGGAGAAAAGGTCGCGCAGAAAATATCCGGACGCATCCGCGCCGCATCTGTGGAAACCTTGTTGGCCATGGCGGTGCGCAATCCATGCAACCGTCCTTCCGGATTCTTGTCCCCTATCCGGTTGTAATAATTTATCAGCGTTTCCTCATATCCTGCGAACAAATCGGCATTGCGGTCCGTCATTTCGCGGTATTGCTGATAAAAATTCTTCCAGCCGCGCGGGGTCATATGCTGGCAATTCAGGCCAATGACCATAAGCTCGCTGTGAATGCGAATACCTTGTTCGGCCTCGGCCTCAGCGGTCGAATAACATCCGCCCCCTTTTTTGGCAAAGGCCGGGGTAAAAGCCGGGAGCACAAGCAAAGACGTCACAAGGACAAGAGATAGAAGTCTCATCAGTCAAAATCCTTACAATACATAAACACTTAAGAGGTCTTCAAATCAGAATAGTTCCGGTATGCGGCAAAAAAACGGCAATGTCTACCGGAAACAGGATTTGATGCACATCTTAGTTTCTTGATTTTTGTTCTCTTTCTATGGTTTATACGGTCCCGGGACCATGAAAAAGAAACTCTACATCAAGAGCTGGGGCTGCCAGATGAATGAATATGACAGCCGCCGGATGGCCGATATCCTGGCGCCGCTGGGCTACCGGACGGTCGAAACACCCGAAAGCGCGGATATGGTCATCCTGAACACCTGCCATATCCGCGAAAAAGCCACGGACAAGGTCTTCTCCGAAATCGGCCGCCTGCGCCCCTTCAAGGAAGAAAAAGAGACGCGTGGCGGCAAGATGCTGATTGCCGTGGCGGGATGCGTGGCGCAAGCCGAGGGCGATTTCATCCTCAAGCGCGCGCCTTGCGTGGATATGGTCTTCGGGCCGCAAACCTACCACGAACTGCCTGAAATGGTGGCCAAAGCCACAGGTGCCTTTGGGGACCGGCGCATTGTGAACACCGACTTCCCCGCCGAAAGCAAGTTCGATTTCCTCCCCGAAGAGCATGAGAATCCGGGAGCTGCGGCCTTTTTGTCCGTGCAGGAAGGCTGCGATAAATTCTGCACCTTCTGCGTCGTGCCCTATACGCGGGGGGCGGAATATTCACGGCCGGCGGAAAAAATCATGGCCGAAGCGCGGCGGCTGGCGGATCTTGGCGTACGGGAAATCACCCTGCTGGGCCAGAATGTCAATGCCTGGCACGGCAGCGAAGGATGGGGGCTGGGCCGCCTGATCGGCGAGGTTGCGCAAATCGAAGGCATTGAACGCATCCGCTACACAACCTCCCACCCTTGCGATATGCGCGACGAATTGATGCAGGCCCACCGGGATGTTCCCGAATTGATGCCTTATCTGCATTTGCCCGTTCAAAGCGGCGCCGACAGCATCCTGAAAGCCATGAACCGGAAGCACACCGGCGAAAGTTACCGCGAAACCGTCGCGCAGCTTCGGGCGCATCGCCCGGATATCGCGATGTCGTCGGACTTTATCGTGGGATTTCCGGGGGAAACGGAAGAAGATTTTGAGGCCACCTTGCAAATCGTGCGGGATATCGGCTATCAATCCGCCTATTCCTTCAAATATTCCCCCCGCCCCGGCACGCCGGCGGCCAATATGCCCGGACTTGTCCGTGAAGAGGTGAAATCGGAACGTTTGGAGCGCCTTCAAAGCCTGATAAACGGGCAGCAGCTCGCTTTTAACGAAAAAACCGTGGGACTGACCCTGCCGGTCCTGTTTGAGCGGAAAGGGCGCAAAAAAGCCCAGCTTCAGGGCCGCACCCCTTATAATCAGGCCATTAACGTGACCGCCCCCGCGCGCCTTCTGGGCCGGATTGAGAATATTACGGTCAATGCCGCCTCTTCCAACGCCCTCATAGGGGAAATCCGGATGTCTGAAACGATTGTAAAATCCGCCTGATTTTGAGATAATGGAAGAGTAATCACAGCAAGAGGTCTACTATCTCAAAACACACCAATTTCCCTGTTTCCATGAGCTTCGACGATAACCGTCTCCTGCCGCTGCTTTATGGCGAGCAAAACGCGCATCTGCGCGATATCGAAGAGTCTTTGAAAGTCGATATTTCCTCCCGCGGGAGCGACCTCCTGATCGAGGGCGCGGCGCGGCCTAAACAGCTCGCACAGATGACCCTTGAGATGCTCTGGAAAAAATTGCAGCGCGGACAGGAGGTCACAAGATCCGAAGTAAAAGCCGCCATTAAATTTGCGCAAGGGGAAGGTCAGCCTCTCCCGATAAACGGGACCGCCTCGAACAAGGATGATTTTTTTGAGGAAAAAGCGGGAATAAAGGCAGGGGGAAACAGGCTTGTTACGCCCCGCTCCCCTCACCAGTCCACTTATATCGAAGCCATCAAGAAATATGACATGGTGTTCGGGATCGGCCCCGCCGGAACGGGCAAGACGTTTCTGGCCGTCGCCGCAGCCGTCGAAATGTACAAGGACGGCCTCATTGACCGGATGATTTTTTGCCGCCCGGCCGTCGAAGCCGGCGAACAGCTTGGTTTTCTTCCGGGCGACATGCTGGAAAAAATAGACCCTTACCTGCGCCCCATTTATGACGCGCTGCATGACCTCATACCGAAAGAACAAATCGCCAAAAAGCTCGAAAACGGCGATATTGAAATCGCGCCGCTTGCTTTTATGCGCGGGCGCACGTTGAAGAATGCGTTTGTAGTTCTGGACGAAGCCCAGAACACCACGGCCATGCAGATGAAAATGCTGCTAACCCGTATGGGCGAAGGAACGCATGTCGTCATAACCGGCGACCCGAGCCAGATTGACTTGCCAAACGGCGCAAAATCAGGCTTAAAAGAGGCCATTAAAATTTTAAAAGAAATAGATGAAGTTGCCTTTATCCATTTTGATGAAACAGACGTCGTCCGGCACAGGCTGGTCAGCAAGATTATAGAGGCGTACAAGGCATATGACGATTCCGACGGATAACCTCCTTATAGACGTGGCCATTCAGGACCCTGAATGGGAAGATCTTAAAGGCATTGAAACGCTGGCACTGGAGACCGTGCACATGGCGATGCAGATGGTCGATCTGCCGGAGCCGCTCCAGGGCCGGGCGATGGAAATCAGCGTTGCGCTGGCCAATGACGATTTGATCCGGATCCTGAACCGGGAATACCGGGAGAAAGATTCCCCCACCAATGTTTTAACGTTTGCAACGCTGGATGAGGGGGAGCTGCAAAGCGAAGATCCTGTCAATCTTGGCGATATCGTTTTGTCCTATCAAACCGTCCGCCGGGAATCGCAGGAGCAGGAAAAATTTCTTCAGGACCATGTCGCCCATCTTCTGGTTCACGGCACGCTTCATCTTTTAGGATACCGTCATCAGGACGATGACGAAGCCAACATCATGGAGACCCTTGAAATCCGTATTCTCGAAAAACTGGGTGTTCAAAACCCTTATACGGAAACAATTCCCCTTTCATAACCTCAATAAAAACATGTCCGATCCCCTCCATAAAGATAACGCCGACGCCGAACCTTCTCCTGATTCTTCCGAAAAAGGAGGCGCTTTTCCATGGATAAAGCGCCTGCTTCCTTCGAAACCGGAGGATCATAATCTGCGCGAGGCGCTGGAAGATTATATCGAGGAACTGGACGAAAGCGATTCCCACTCGGTGGCGGTGCATGAGCGCAACCTGATTTCCAACGTGCTGAAAATACGGAATATGACGCTTGTGGATGTCATGATTCCGCGGGCCGACATTGCCGCCATAGAAGTCAACGCTTCGGAAGAGGACCTCATGGCCCTTCTGTCCGAAAAACAGTTCAGCCGGATTCCCGTCTACCGCGAAACGCTGGACGATGTGATCGGCAGCGTCCATATCAAGGACATCATGGCCTGCATGGCCGCCAAAAAAGAACTCAACATTCGGAACATGCTGCGGGATATTCCGGTTCTCTCCCCGGCCATGGCCGTTCTGGACCTTCTCCTCCTGATGCAGGAGCAGAAAAAACACATGGCGCTTGTTACGGATGAATATGGCGGAATCGACGGCCTCGTGACAATCGGGGACATTATCGAGGCCATTGTCGGGGAAGTGGAAGACGAGTTTGACACGGACGACCAGCCCGAACTGATCGAAAAGCCTGACGGGACCCTCCTGGCGGATGCCCGTTATGATCTGGAAGAATTCGAAGAAAAATATGGCTGTTTGTTGAAAGAAGAAGAACGGGAAGATGCCGACACGATCGGCGGCCTTGTTTTCCTGGCGGCCGGGCGCGTTCCGGCGCGCGGCGAAGTTATCAGGCACGAATCCTCCGGCATGGTTTTTGAAATCGTCGATGCCGATCCGCGCCGTGTGGAGCGCGTTTTAATCAAAAATATTCCGAAAAAAGATGAAGGTTAAAAAACCTGCCGCAAAGTCCTTGCTTTCCTTTGCCTTTGCCACGCTCCTGCCTTTTATGGCCGGTATTTTTTGCGCCTTGTCCATGGCGCCTGCGTCCTGGTGGCCCCTTCTCTTTGCAGGCTTCAGCCTCTTTTATATAACCCTTGCAAAGGCCGGAAGTGCCGGACGGGCCGCTCTTTCCGGTTTTTTCTTTGGACTGGGTTATTTCCTGAAGGGGTTGTGGTGGATCGGAAACGCCCTTCTTGTCGAAGGCAATGACTATGCGTGGGTCTGGCCGCTGGCCGTGATGGGCCTGCCGACCCTGCTGGCCTTGTTTACGTCTGTCGCGGCAGCGCTTTCCCGCGTGACGGGGGATCTTAAAACCATCTCCGGTTTTCTTGTTTTCTGCGCCGTCATGGCTCTGTCCGAATGGGTGCGCGGGCATATCTTCACCGGCTTTCCGTGGAATTTATACGCCTATGCATGGTCGGAGAACCTGCCGCTCCTCCAGACCTTAAGCCTCACAGGGCCTTACGGCCTGACCCTTCTGACGATTTTCTGGGCCGCGCTGGGAGGATATTTGTACGTTTCGCCGCAGAGCCTGAACCGGAAAATGCTCTTAACCTTCAGCGCTGTTTTTCTTTTTATCGCCTGCTTTTCTTTCGGGAGTTACAGGCTCCACACATCGGCAGACGAAAGCACAAACAGGAATATCGCCTTACGGGTTATCCAGCCCAATATCCGGCAGGACTTAAAATGGCTCCCGGATTTACAGGGACTTCATTTTGAAAAACACCTGAAACTTTCCGCCCCTTCTTCCGGCGAAGGAGCGCCGCAGGCTTCCACAACCCTCATAATATGGCCGGAGACGTCCGTTCCGCCCGTTATTTTCGAATCGCCCGCAGGCCGGGATAAAATAAAAAACATGCTCTCTTCCTATAAAGGGGAAGTCTATCTCCTTGCAGGCGTTCTCAGACGGGAAAAAGGCGAAAGCGGCCAGACGGATTATTACAACTCTATCGTTCTCTTTGACAAAAAAGGGCGCGTAAGGCCCCTCTACGACAAAACCCACCTTGTTCCCTTTGGCGAATATATCCCGCTTCAAAAATGGATTCCGCTTCGACCCGTCGTGGAATTCACGGGCTTTCAAAGAGGCGCAGGGCCGCAAACCATTATAGAAGACAGCATCCCCCCCTTCAGCGGGCTGGTCTGCTATGAAATCATCTTTCCCGGAAAGGTTGCCGGAGAGTCCGAAACGCGGCCCGACTGGATCGTGAACCTGACAAACGACGCATGGTACGGCATCAGTGCGGGCCCCTACCAGCATTTCGACCATGCCCGGTTCCGGGCGGTTGAAGAAGCCCTGCCCGTCATCCGGTCCGCCAATACGGGCCTTTCGGGTGTCATCGATTCATACGGACGCACCCTGAGCGTGTCGACCCTGAACCAGGATAATGCGCTTCAGACGCTTCTTCCCGCCGCTTCCGGCAAGGCAACGCTCTACAGCCAAACAAGAGACTGGCCTTTTCTTCTTTTTTGTGGCTTTATCCTGCTCGCCGGGTTCAGACGTATGTTTAAACATAATTAGAACACGCTTAAAAACTAAAGTGATATCAAGCGGATACCTATACTTAAGACTAGGCTGGGCAAAGTTTTCTTGCATGCAAAGGTAGGCGCTGCTAGTTTTCGTATTACTTTTACGGGTACTTGAACTTTTCGAAAACGTACTTTGTGTATTCTGATGTGGGGGACGCTATGTCTGCAGCAAGCAAGAAGAAAACCGGGAACCTGATGGACAGCAAGAAAAAAGGCCGCGCCGGTTTTATGGACGGGCATATCGGAGGACGCCTGCGCCAGCGCCGTTCCCTGCTTGGGATAACTCAGGAACAACTGGCGGAATCTGTCGGTATCACCTTTCAGCAGATACAAAAATACGAAAACGGCGTCAACCGGATCAGCGCCGGACGCCTGTTTGAATTCAGCGAAATTCTGGATGTGCCGGTTTCCTTCTTTTTTGAAAATTTTGCAGGCGGGAAGAAGAAATCCTACCAGGCTCTGGGGCTTGCGGAAGGGGATCAGGCCCCGTTTGAAGGAGAGGAAGATATTCTGAAACGAAAAGAAACGCTTCAGTTGATCCGTGTTTACTATTCCATCCGCAATCCGAAACTCCGCAAGGATTTGTTCAATCTTGTCAAAAGCATGGCCGACAACATGAGAGATCAGGACGGAGAGTCTTGATTCCCACAGCAAAGCACGATACCTTTCCGCTTTAAATTAGAGAGTGGAAGAAATCTATGTCCAGCCAGCCTGCCCTGAATCAAAATAACAGCCCTGAAAGCCGGGAGAACCGCATGTCTGCACACGGTCTGCAAAATTTTATCTTCACCAGTGAA
Source organism: Rhodospirillales bacterium (assembly GCA_023898765.1). Taxonomy (NCBI): domain Bacteria; kingdom Pseudomonadati; phylum Pseudomonadota; class Alphaproteobacteria; order Rhodospirillales; species Rhodospirillales bacterium. Next base: position 1,565,942 of record CP060238.1, read on the forward strand.
TCCGTATCCGAAGGTCATCCGGACAAGCTCTGCGACCAGATATCGGATGCGATTGTCGACCGGTTCATGGAAGGCGACCCGAATTCCCGTTGCGCGGTGGAAACAGTCACGACAACAAATTATGTCGGGATTCTGGGCGAAACGCGTGGCCCCTCGGACATCACGCCCGATGTGATGGAACAGATCGCCCGCGATGTGATTAAACAGGTCGGGTACGAACAGGAAGGCTTTCACTGGAAGGATGTCGAGGTTGACGTCCGCGCCCATTCCCAGTCTGCCGATATCGCCCAGGGCGTTGACGCCGAAGGCGCCGGAGATCAGGGCATTATGTTCGGCTATGCCTGCCGCGAAACGGAAGCGTTGATGCCCGCAGCTATTCATTACTCGCATGTGATTTTGCGGTCTTTGGCTGAAGCCCGTCATGCCGGAAAGCTGCCGGATGTTGAGCCTGACTCAAAATCCCAGATTTCCCTTGAATATAAAGACGGGGAACCCGTCCGCGCCACCTCCGTTGTGGTGTCTTCACAGCACAGCGCAAAAGTGTCCCAGAACGACGTGCGTGAAATGATCCGCCCTTACGTTCTCGAAACGCTGCCCGAAGGCTGGATGTGCCCGGAAGATGAATTTTACGTGAACCCCACAGGCCGTTTTGTCATTGGCGGCCCGGTCGGGGATGCCGGCCTGACAGGCCGCAAGATTATCGTGGATACCTATGGCGGCGCGGCCCCGCATGGCGGCGGCGCTTTCTCGGGCAAGGATTCAACGAAAGTGGACCGCTCGGCGGCATATGCGGCGCGTTATCTGGCGAAAAACATTGTCGCGGCCGGTTATGCGGACCGCTGCACCATCCAGCTTGCCTATGCGATCGGCGTGGCCAAACCGATGTCTTTATACGTGAACACGCACGGCACCGGCAGCGTACCGGAAGCGAAACTGGTCGAAGCCATCGATCGGGTGATGGATCTCACCCCGACAGGCATCCGCAACCACTTGAATCTGCGGCGCCCGATTTACGCCCGCACCGCCGCTTACGGACATTTCGGCCGCGAGCCGGAACAAGACGGCGGTTTTTCGTGGGAAAAGCTGGACCTTGTGGAGCCGTTGCAAAAAGCCATTGGCTAAAAATTAGTGGAAGATTTTCTCGTTAATCACGGCAAATTGACACTTGCCCTGACGGCAACGTCCATCTCCTTTTTGGTTTTGTTGCACTACACCTATACGGTCTTATACGGACAGGTAAAGCCTCATTTATACACCCATTTTATTTGGGGACTGGAAGCAGCCATCGCCGCAGCCGCACAATTCGTAAGCGGTGCAGGTCCGGGGGCCTGTTTGACAGTTGCCATCGCCCTGTTCTGCTTTATACGTGCGGGGCTGGCCATTCCCTACGGCGAAAAAAATATCACGTCAGGGGATAAATATGCGCTGATAGCCTGTCTGTTCGGACTCGTTTTATGGGTCCTCATTCAAGACCCGCTTTACGCGGTTATTGTCGTATCCCTCGTTGATGGGTTGGCTTTTTACCCGACTTTCCGCAAATCCTTCATGAAACCTTTTGAAGAAAACATGACGACTTTTGTCGTCTTAAATATTCCACTGATGATGGGCGTTATAGCGATCGAAAACTATAACCTCACGACATTGCTCTTTCCCTGCACGATTTTGATTCTGAATTTTATTTTCGTGCTGTTTTTAATCGTTCGCAGATTTCAGATTCATGGCAGAATTTTTCCCTATGAACGATCCGGAAAAACAAGACCTGCGAAGGCTGTTATAAAATTGTGAACTTTTGACCGCCTTGTTGAGAAGCAGAATTTTTATATCCTGCGTTAAAGGCATTCGCAACGACCTGCTTTTGTTGCGCGTAAGCAACAAGAGCACCTGTAAATTCAGAAAGCTCAACGCCCAGCCCATCTGCGACACTCGCGACAACCGCAGCCTGAAAATCTACGAGTTCTTCCTGGTTAGCATTTACAGATATTTGGGGCGCGTGAGTTGTGTTGATAAAGTATGAGCTAATCCCTCCGTTTGAGTTCTTCGTTATGCCGCTCATGTCTTTTTGTGTAAACATATACGAACTGGGAGGCACGTGCGTTCCGCCTATGGGCACCATATCAATTTCTATCCCGGTATTTTCGCCGGTAAAGACTTTGGTAAGATTGGGGCTCATATTGTTTCTGAGTACGGCCCCAGGTTTAAACTGACGTATAACCGCTGTCAGGTCCGTCATCATTGAGTCAAGGCGGCCCTTGATATCAATACCGTTTTCGTTCGTTTTAGACATTTTTATTTCCCTCTCTTTTTGCCCACAGGCTATATAATGATTGTCACAGTTAACACTATATTAAGTATTATGTCAATAAAAAACACAAAACAGGGCTTTTACGGGCGGCGGCAGGGGCGGCCCTTAAGCGCTTCACGCCTGAAAACGCTGGAAGACGCCCTCCCCGCCCTTCAGATTGGCGAATCCCTGCTGAAGGAAGACGGACGCCTTGATCCGCAGTCCCTCTTTTCGTCCGCACACGACAAAATCATTCTCGAAATCGGCTTTGGGAACGGAGAGCATCTGGCCGGGATGATGCGCCGCATGCCGGAAAATGCCTATATCGGCATCGAGCCTTTTATCAATGGAATGAGTGCTTTTCTCAAAGATATTGAAGCTTTATCTCAAGACAATATCCGCGTCTATATGGATGACGCTTTGACGGTGGTGCGGTCCCTCAAAAGCGAAAGCATCGACACCTTCTATATCCTGAACCCCGACCCGTGGCATAAAGCCCGGCACCATAAACGCCGGATCGTGCGGGCAGAGACTTTGAAAGACTATCACCGCGTCCTCAAGCCCGGCGGGGACCTCATCCTCACCACGGATGTCGAGGATCTGGCCGAATGGATGGCCACGCATGTCCATCTTCATGGGGGGTTTGAATGGCTGGCCGAGAGCGCCAAAGACTGGCAAACCCCGCCCGGGGACTGGATTCCCACGCGCTACGAAACCAAGGGCGCCAAAGGGGCCAAAAAAATGACCTATTTGTTTTACAGGAAAAAATAACCTTTTAAATCTTAGGCGGCAAAAACTCCTCAGGAAGGCTTTGGTTTTCGTCCAGCCGCAAGTGAAACAACATTATCCGGAATCTCTCTTTTAACACCGTCTTCTTCGTCAAGCTTGGCGCGAAGCCGTTCATCCCGTTCCCGGTTAATTCGCCTCTTGATATCCTCGCGACCTATAACCCATGCTAAATGGGCAGGTGTCCGCCCTCGAATATCCGGAATACTGGTCTTGATTCCTTCGGCGTTGCACAACAAATCTACCATTGAATATTCGCCACTGGATGCGGCATAACGAAGCGCCGTCCAGCCCGTTACCGCCTCTTGTTTATTCACACATGCCGGATCTTCTTGAAGCGCATTTCTAACCTCGTCAATATCACCGCGAATTGCCCCCCTGATGATATTAAATTTTTCCTTAAGACCACTCATCTTCACCTCCTGAAACCCCTCGCACAATACAGAATATGGCAAATAAAACAAGTTTTTTGAAAAATGGCCTATTTGTTTTATAGGAAGATTTAACCACAGAGGCACAAAGACACAGAGAATTTTTATAAAAACTCTGCGCCTCTGTGTCTCCGTGGTTCAAAAAAGAAAAACTTGCAAAACAACACGTAAAAGCTTATAACCCCTTCAAAACCTGAAGTGATAAACGGGTGGGCTCATAAAGAGACCCGCCTTTTTTATTGCCGGTTTGCGGAAAGATTGCAGAAAGAAAGATGAGACAAACACCGCTGGAAGCAAAACTAACGCCTATAATTGCCCCGATCGTCGAAGAGATGGGGTTTCGGTTTATGACGCTCAGCTTTGCCAAGGATATTTTGCAAATCATGGCCGAAAATCCTGAAACGGGCTCTTTGGGCGTGGAGGATTGCGCAAAAATCAGCCGCGCGATTGCGCCGGCGCTGGACGTTGAAGACCTGATTTCGGGCGCTTACAGGCTGGAAGTCAGCTCTCCGGGCATCGACCGTCCGCTTGTGGACGCGCAGGATTTCCGGCGCTATGCCGGGTTTGAAGCCAAAATAGAGCTTGGCGTCCCTGCAGAGTCGGGGCAAAAACGCTTTCGCGGTATTTTGGGGGACGAAAAAGACGGGACGGTCTTGCTGAAGACGGATGAGGGAGACAAAACATTCCCCCTTGCCGATATTCAGAAAGCCCGGCTGGTCATGAACGATTCATTACTGCAGATGAAAAATAAAAAGATCGAAAAAGGAAAAGGAAAAGGACGATAAAAATGATCGAATTGTTGCAAGTTGCCGACGCTGTGGCGCGTGAGAAAAACATCGACCGTGAAATCATTATTGAGGCGATGGAAGAATCCATTCAGAAAGCGGGCCGTTCCAAATACGGGCACGACCACGATATCCGCGCGACGATTGACCGCGCGAACGGGAACATTGAACTCAAACGCTACCGCGAAGTGGTCGAGGAAGTTGACGAAGAAAACGAAGTGCGCCAGCTCACCCTCGAGGAAGCGCAGCGCATCAAAAAAGACGCCGAGATTGGTGAGTTTCTGATTGACGAGCTGCCGCCGCTGGATTTTGGCCGTATCGCCGCCCAGACCGCCAAACAGGTCATCGTCCAGAAAGTCCGCGAAGCCGAGCGGGCGCGCCAGTTTATCGAGTTTCAGGACCGCAAGGGCGAAATCATCAACGGCCTGGTCAAACGGGTCGAATACGGCAATGCCACCATCGATATCGGCGGACGCGCCGAAGGGCTGCTCCGCCGCGACGAAGCCCTGCCCCGCGAACATCTGAAAAACGGCGACCGCGTGCGCGCCTATATTTACGATGTGCGCGAAGAACAGCGCGGACCGCAGATTTTTCTCTCCCGGACCCATCCGGATTTCATGGCCAAACTTTTTACGCAGGAAGTGCCTGAAATTTACGACGGCATTATCGAGATCAAAGGCGTGGCCCGCGATCCGGGAAGCCGCGCCAAAATCGCCGTTCAGTCCTATGACAGCGGCATTGACCCTGTCGGTGCCTGCGTGGGGATGCGCGGAAGCCGTGTCCAGACGGTTGTGAACGAACTGCAGGGCGAAAAAATCGACATTATCCCCTGGTCCGAAGATATCGGAACCTTCATTATCCACGCCCTCGCCCCTGCGGCCGTGGCCAAGGTGGTTCTGGACGAAGCCAAAAAACGCATGGATGTCGTTGTGCCGGAAGACCAGCTGTCTCTGGCGATCGGCCGGCGCGGACAAAATGTCCGTCTGGCTTCCATGCTCTCGGGCTGGGATATCGACATCATGACGGAAGAAGAAGAAGCCAAAAAACGGACGGAAGAATTTGCGGCCAAATCGGAACTCTTCACCACCGCCCTGGATGTGGATGAGGTTATCGTGCACCTGCTGGTGGCCGAAGGCTTCAGGAACATTACAGAAATCGCCGAAACCCCCGTGGAGGAAATGGCGTATATCGAGGGCTTCGACGAAGATGTGGCCGAAGAACTGATCAACCGCGCCAAGGCCTGGCTGGAAGCGCAGGCGGAAGACCTCAAAAAGAAACAAAAAGAACTCAATCTGTCCGACGATCTTGTTTCTTTCAAAGGGCTTTCCCCGGATCTCATCATCAAACTGGGAGAAAACGGGATCAAGACCCTTGATGACTTCGCGGATCTGGCCACGGATGAACTGATTGAACTTCTCGGCGAAGGCACCATGAAGCCTTCCGAAGCGGAAAAACTCATCATGAAGGCCCGCGAACACTGGTTTGCGGAAGAAGATGCCGCAAAAGCCGCGCAGGATGAAAATGCGGAAGCGGAAGCCGAAAACGACAATGGCGTGGAAACCGGCAAACGGGAGGCGGCGACCAATGTTTAAGGACATTGGCGCTTTAGCCCTTTTTGGTGTAAAAGAACCAGCGAATAGAAAGTTTGAAGAAAAATCGTATGAGCGAGAGCACAAAAGAAGAAAAGAAACCCCTGGGCCTGAAGAAAGGCGGCACGTTAAGCCTGAAAGGCGGGGCGCCTAAGCCGCGCGCAAGCAGCGGCGGCGGAACCGTTGTCGAAGTCCGGCGGCGGCGTTCGGCACGCCCGACGCTGGAAGAGCAGGCCGCTGCGGACCAAAGCAGGGAACTCCAACACCTCACATCCGAAGAGCGTGACGCCCGCGCCACGGCGTTAAAAGAAGCTCTGGCTGCGCCGAAAAAACCGGCCCCGGAAGAAAACAGAAACGATTCCAAAACAGACGTGCCGCCCGCTTCCGGCAGAAAAGAAACGGACGACGAAGCCCGCAGACGCGAACTGGCCGAACTTGAACAAATCGAAGCCAGCGAACAAAAAAGCGCGCAGGCCATAGACCGCACCCGTCAGGAACACTTTCAGCGCAAGGACGATTTTTCCGAAGGATATCGGGACAGGATTAAAAAGGCCCGCGCCCGTGCGCCGCGGAATACGGATCGGCGCGGCGGCGGCAAAATAACCGTGACGCAGGTCATGAACAACGACTTTGAACGCGATCGCGGCCCGTCTCTGGCGGCGCAGCGCCGGGCCCGTGAAAAGGCGCGAAAAATCGCCATGGGGCCGAAAGAGGCCGCGCAAAAAGTGTATCGTGACGTCGTCGTTCCTGAAACCATTACGGTGCAGGAACTGGCAAACCGGATGAGCGAACGCGCCGTCGATGTCATTAAATCCCTGATGAAACTGGGGGTCATGGCAACGGTCAATCAGGTCATCGATGCGGACACGGCCGAATTGATCGTCGGGGAGTTCGGACACACCATCAAACGGGTAACGGACGCCGACGTCGAAGAAGGTCTGTTCGGCGAGGAAGATCAGGAAAAAGACCTGAAGCCCCGTCCGCCTGTCGTTACCATCATGGGCCATGTCGATCACGGCAAGACCTCCCTGCTGGATGCCATGCGGCAGACAAACGTTGTCTCCGGCGAAGCCGGCGGTATTACCCAGCATATCGGGGCCTACCAGATCGAGGTTTCCGACGGGCAGAAAATCACGTTTCTGGACACGCCCGGTCACGCGGCTTTTACCGAAATGCGGGCCCGCGGCGCCAATGTCACGGATATTGTCGTTCTGGTCGTGTCCGCCAATGACTCCGTAATGCCGCAAACCATTGAGGCCATCGCACACGCCAAAGCGGCCGGCGTGCCTATTATCGTCGCCATCAACAAAGTCGATCTGCCGGACGCGAACCCCCAGAAAATCAAACAGGACCTTCTTCAGCATGAAGTCATCGTTGAAGATATGGGGGGCGATATTCAGGCGATCGAGATTTCCGCCCTGAAAAAGCAGGGGCTGGACAAACTCGAAGAAGCCATTCTTTTGCAAGCCGAAATGCTGGAACTCAAGGCCAATCCGGACCGCGAGGCCGAAGGCGTTGTAGTCGAATCCAAAATGGAAACGGGGCGCGGTTCTGTTGCGACGGTGCTTGTAAGGCGTGGAACGCTGAAAGTGGGCGATATTTTTGTCGTGGGCACGCAATGGGGCCGCGTGCGCACATTGATCGACGATCAGGGCGCGCAGATCAGGGAAGCCGAACCGGGCAAACCCGTCGAGGTTCTGGGACTGAACGGCACGCCCGAGGCCGGCGATATCCTTAACGTCGTCGAAAATGAATCCCGGGCGCGGGAAATCGGCGCCTACAGGCAGCACAGCGCGAAGGAAAAACGCGCCGCAGCCTCCGGCGTTTCGGGGCAATCTTTCGAACAGCTTCTGGCCGCCTCAAAAGAGTCTGACGAAAAACGGATTTTGTCTGTCGTAATCAAGGGCGATGTCCACGGCTCGGTGGAGGCGCTGATCGGGTCCCTTGCAAAACTGGCGGAGAACGAGGAAGAGATTGATGTGAAGGTTCTGCATTCCGGCGTTGGCGGGATTACGGAATCCGACGTAACGCTGGCCAATGCTTCCAAAGCCCTGCTGATCGGCTTTAACGTCCGCGCAAACGCGCAGGCCCGCGAACAGGCGCAAAGGGAAGGGCTCGAAATCCGCTATTACAACATCATCTATAACGTCATTGATGACGTCAAGGCGATGCTCTCGGGCATGCTCTCCCCTGCCCTGCGGGAGGAATATCTGGGGCAGGCCGAGATCCGCGAAGTCTTCAACATCACCAAGTCCGGGAAAATCGCTGGTTGCATGGTCACGGCGGGTCAGGTCCGGCGCGGGGCGAAAGTCCGCCTGCTGCGCGACGATGTGGTGATCCACGAAGGCACGCTCAAAACCCTGAAACGCTTCAAGGACGAGGTCAAAGAGGTGAAAGAAGGCACGGAATGCGGCATGGCCTTTGAAAACTACGAAGACATCAAGGAAAACGACATCATCGAATGTTATGAAATCGTTGAAGAAGCGAGGGAACTGGCATAGTAAATTTTAATGTCATCCCGAGCATCGTCGAGGGATCTTTGCCGCGCATTGACATTTTAAAGATCTCTCCACTTCGGGCTACGCCCTCCGGTCGGGATGACAAGAGGTAAAAATGAAACATTCCATCAACCAGCCCTCTCAAAGGCAGCTTCGCGTGGGCGAACAGCTTCGGCATATTCTGGCCGGGATTCTCCAGCGCGGGCATTTCAAAAACGAAATCCTGATAAACCACGGCAGCGACATCACCGTAACGGAGGTGCGCGCTACGCCCGATCTTAAAAGCGCCACGGTTTTTGTGATCTCTCTGGGCGGTCAGGAGATGGATAAAATCCTTCCGGCCCTGAATGACGCGGCCTATTATTTCCAGAAGGAAATCAACCGCTCCAGCAATCTGAAATACACCCCGCGCCTGAAATTCAAACAGGATGACAGCTTCGACGCCGCCCAGAAACTCGACAGCATCCTCAGCAATATCCACTATTCGGATCAGGAATAACCGCCATGGGACGCCGTCGCAAAAATGGCCTCAAGATTGACGGCTGGATTAACCTGAACAAACCCGCCGGGATCACCTCTACACAGGCGCTGGCCAAGGTCCGCCGGGCGCTGAATGCGCAAAAGGCCGGCCATGCCGGCACGCTCGACCCGCTGGCTTCGGGCGTGCTGCCTATTGCGCTGGGCGAAGCCACCAAGACGGTCAATTACGCGCAGGACGCTCTCAAAACCTATCGCTTCACGGCTGTCTGGGGGCAGCAGCGCAGCACGGATGATCGCGAAGGCGGCGTCATCGAAACGTCCGATAAACGCCCTTCGAAAGAGGAGATCGAAGCCCTCCTGCCCGGCTTTATCGGCGACATCGAACAACTGCCGCCGCAGTTTTCCGCCGTAAAGATTGAAGGGCAGCGCGCCTACGATATTGCCCGCAGCGGCGCGCAGGCCGATATCAAGACACGGACAGTTTATATTGAGAGTTTGAACATTAAAGAATGTCATTTCGAGCAAAGCGAGAAATCTCAAACAAAGCCGGGAGATTCCTCGTCGCTACGCTCTGTCGGAATGACATCAACAGTTTTCGAATGCGTCTGCGGCAAGGGCACCTATGTCCGCTCGATCGCGCGGGATTTGGGACAAAAACTGGGCTGCTTCGGCTATATCGGCGCGCTGGAGCGCACAAAGGTCGGGCCCTTTACGCTTGAAAGCGCGATTTCTCTGGACTTTTTCGAGAATTTGGACGATAACACCGCCCGAGAGACTATCGGTGAAGACGTGGTTCTCCCCCTTCAGACCGTGCTGGACGACATCCCGGCTCTGGCCTTGAGGGAACAGGAGGCCGCGAGGTTGAAACAGGGGCAAGGCCTCTCTTTCGTCGCCAGGCCGGATCTGGAGCGGTTATACCGGATCGGGATTGAGCTGGAAGACGGCTGCACCACGGCTCTGGCCACCTGTAAAGGCAAAGCGCTGGCTTTGATCGAAGTGAACGGCCCGACCATTCAACCGCTTCGTATTTTAAACGTCTAACAAAGGAGAAGACGATGTCGATTACAGCAGAGCGTAAAACAGAAGTCATAGAAGAATATGCCACCAAAAAAGGCGATACCGGGTCTCCGGAAGTCCAGATCGCAATCCAGACGGAACGGATCAACAATTTGTCCGAGCATATGAAGAACCATAAAAAAGATTTCGGCTCCCGCCGCGGCCTTCTGGCCCTTGTGGCGCAGCGCCGAAAGTTGCTGGACTACCTGAAAGGCAAAGATGAAGGCAAATATCAGGACCTCATCAAACGTCTGAACATCCGCCGATAACGGACTGAGAAAAACAAAAAATACAAAAAGCCGCCTCCTAAGGGCGGTTTTTTCTTGTCTTTTTAGAAAGTTTATCTTGCTTTTTTACAAAGAGTTAAATATATTACGGAAACTCAAATTGAAGAAAGATGCTAAAATGATAAAACCTGCCCCCTTTTCTGCTGCGCTCGCCTTTGTGGCCACAACTGTTTTTTCGCATGCCCCGATAGCGGTTTCGGCGCCCTCCGTCGATAACGCATGTAATCACTATGGAAACATCCTGAAGATCGTACAAAACGGCGACATGGCATATCAACAGCGCCATAGCAGTCTTAAGGCAATATATGAGGGGGCAGGCACCCCTGCAAATGACGACCAGATTGACGCCATGCTGAATCTTCCCGAAGCTGTCATAGAAGACGGAAATGATTGGGTCAGCAAGGGTTGCCCGGATCCGGGCTCCCCCGTACCAACAATAAAATAATCACTGAAGATGACCAGACTTTCCCCCACATATGTAGGCGCTGCCCTGGCCGCAATGATGGCCCCTGCCGTTGCCATGGGGGGTGATGCGGAAGAAATGGATACATCCCCGTCTCAAATCTCCGACCTCCCTCAGTTTGTTATAAATCATCTCAAATGCATTGTCGGACCTCCCGCGCTTGAAATCATGGAAACCCCCGGCCTCTCGCGGGAAGAACGGAAAAAAAGGCTGGAAACCATAACCGCCTATGGCTTTCTCCTTCCGCCCGAAGAAGTCGAAAAAACACTCAACTCTACTGAAAAAGAAAGAGAAGAAGGCAGAAGATTTATTCAAAAAAACTGCCAACAACCCTATACCCCGTAATAGAAAATTAAACGAAAGGAATATCAAAAATGACAAAAATTACGCCCGCACGCGCAGCCGCTTCCGTAGGAATTGCCTTCGCCGCCGCCCTGTTTTCCACGCCCGTCTCGGCAGACAGCATCCCCGACATGGGCCAGGATGCCCACTACATAAAAAAATCCCTGCAGGATGTCAGGACAAAAATGGTGGAGGCGAGAGGCGATCAAGAGGAAACTTTACGGGACAAGCTGTCCAGACAACACATGGACCGGGATCTGGAAAAAAGTTGCCGCGACCCTGAGCCCTCTTTCATCTCTTTGGAAAAATGCGTTAGAGATCTCCGTTCGGCGTACACAGCCACAGTCATTAGCCCTCTCGTCCCCGATGCGGCGGAAAGCCAAAGATTAAACGAGCTGAATGAACAGATAACGGATCTGGAGCAACGTCTTTACGAGGAAGAAACCCGTAAAATTGATGCCGGTAAAATTAACTCCGACATAGAAAAAGCGGTCAATCAGGACAGAACATGCAGAGCTATGCAACAGTCCTTCGGCATCATAACGCAGGTCCCCCCTTCCGAGCAGACAAGCGTAGACAAAGGGGACAGGGAACATATCAAAAAACAACTCATGGAAGACGTGGCCATATGGAACCCTGCGAGAAAAGCATACGCCCTCATGGACAAAGATCACGCCGACATTCTTGCAAATCTTGATCAGCAAGGCCGGAATATGCTGCAAGCCTATCTGAAGGAGAACTGCCCGAAACCGGCCACCCCGTAACACACTGAATAAAAATTGAATAAAAAAGGAGTTCCATAAAAATGACAAAACTGGCCCCAAAAATTTTTTTCGCAGCAGCAGCAACGGCAGCAGCCCTCTCCCCGAACGCTTTTGCCGCCGACCCGGACACAGCCCCTTCGCCCCCTGAATCATTCCCCCTGAAAGAACTTTTTCAGGATCTTCAAGAGGCTCTTCCAGAGCTCGGAGCGGGAACCCGGTATCTGGAAAGCCTTTTAAATAGTCCCGGCTTTGGGCGCATGATAGAGGAACTGCGCCAGAGAGAATGCGAAATCGCCCCGAAAATACTGGAGATACTGGAGTCCGAAAAACCGGAGGAGGACAAAAAAGCGGACCTCCGAACACTGAATAACGGCATACTCACGGAAAAAAAGATTGCAAAAATAATAAAGATAAAACCGGAGGAACTGAGAGAGGATATCAAAACCGCCTGCCCTCAAAAAGCGCCCCCCGCCCAAAACATCCGGCAATACAAAATCTAAATCCGGCTGGAGCATTCTGCGATCAGGCTGATTCCATCCTGTCATTCCGAGCGAAGGGCCGCGCAAGCGGCCTGAAGCCGAGGAATCTTCGTCGTTTGATATATTCAGGATCCCTCGACTGCGCTCGGGATGACATTCAAGATACGGATGTACAAGGATAGTTATCCATAGTTCAGTTCGGGTCATCCAGAAAATACCGCTTCCGGATTTTGCCGTCTTCTATTTCAAAGACGACCGGCACACCGGTTTCCATTTCGGCGCTGTTGATCGTCTCCGGCGTTTCTGCACCGAGGATAATCAGCATCGCGCGCAGGGAATTCCCGTGCGCGGCTATCAGCACGTTCTTCCCCTCTTCCATTATCATTGGCTTGATATGCGCTTCGTAATAGGGCCGCACGCGCTTTTCGACGACATCCCGAAGGCATTCGCCCCCCGGCGGGGGCACGTCGTAAGACCGGCGCCAGATATGCACCTGCTCGTCCCCGTATTTGGCGCGGGTTTCATCCTTGTTAAGCCCCGTCAAATCGCCGTAGTCGCGCTCCCGCAAGTCGTCGTGGTGAATCATGCTCTCCAGCAGGTGTTCCTGTCCCGCGGCCTCAAGGGCGATTTCGGCCGTGTGGGAGGCCCTTTTCAGGGTACTGGTGAAAACCTGGTCGAATTTTATATGGGCGTTTTTGAGTCTTTGCCCTGCGGACCGGGCCTCTTCCTCCCCGACATCGGTGATATCGACATCCCGGAACCCCGTAAAACGATTTTCCAGATTCCATTGGGATTGCCCGTGGCGCAGGAGAACGAGATAATTCATAAAAACAGCCCTTTATCGCGAATTGTTTGACATTTGGGCAGGATAATGGCATGTAAAGGCGCGCATGAAAAGGGCGCAAACTATACTTCAAAAGAGGTTGGCATGACGGTTGACCATTAAAGGCATGTAATCCGTGCTTTTAATCGTCCACCGAAAACGAACCTCCGGGAAATATAACCTGCGTCCTGCTCATCGCTTTTTTTAAATAATAATGATGATGAAAAGGAAAAAAGAATGCTTAAATTCGATGTCTACCGCAAAGAAATAGACTTTGGCGGTCAAAAACTCGTTCTTGAAACAGGCAAAATCGCCCGTCAGGCCGACGGGTGCGTGATTGCGACGCTGGGCGGCACGTCCGTTCTTTGCGCGGTTACCGCGTCCAAATCCGTGAAGGAAGGACAGGATTTTTTCCCTCTTACGGTCCACTATCAGGAAAAAGCCTATGCGGCCGGAAAAATCCCCGGCGGCTTCTTTAAACGCGAAGGGCGGCCGAGCGAAAAGGAAACGCTTGTCGCGCGCCTGATCGACCGTCCGATCCGCCCGCTTTTCCCGAAAGGCTTCCTCAACGAAGTTCTGGTGATGTGCACCGTGATTGCGCACGACATGGAAAACGATCCCGATATCGTGTCCATGATCGGAACCTCCGCCGCGCTGACCCTGTCGGGCATTCCGTTCATGGGACCTGTTGGCGGCGCCCGTGTGGGATATAAAGACGGCGAATACATCCTGAACCCGACGCTGGAGCAAATGGCCGAAAGCAAACTGGACCTCGTTGCTGCCGGAACAAGCGAAGGCGTTTTGATGGTTGAATCTGAAGCGTCCGAACTTTCCGAAGACGTGATGCTCGGCGCTGTGATGCATGCATGGCACGGCTTTCAGCCTGTTATTCAGGGCATTATCGATCTGGCGGAAATGGCCGCGAAAGATCCGTGGGAGATGCCGGGAAAAGACGAAAAAGCCGAAAAACTGGGCGAAGGCCTGAAAGCGAAATACGCCGCCGATGTTGAAAAAGCCTATGCCATTGTGGACAAAATGGAACGTCAGGCCGCGGTCGGCGCGGCGCGCGATGCGGCCACGGCTGAATTTCTCGACGAGGAAAACGGCGTAACGGCGGCTTTGATCGGCGACAAGTTCAAATCACTTGAATCAAATATCGTCCGGGGCGCCATCCTGAAAACCGGCAGCCGGATTGACGGGCGCGATACCAAAACGGTGCGCCCGATCGTGGCCGAAGTGGGAATCCTCCCGCGCGCGCACGGCTCCGCCCTGTTTACACGCGGAGAGACGCAGGCGCTTGTTGTGACAACGCTGGGCACAGGTCAGGATGAGCAGATCGTGGATACGCTGGAAGGCGGATACCGCGAACGTTTCATGCTGCATTACAACTTCCCGCCTTACTCTGTCGGGGAAGCCGGACGCGTTGGCTCTCCAGGACGCCGTGAAATCGGTCACGGGAAACTGGCATGGCGCGCCATTCATCCGCTTTTGCCGGATGCCGAAAGCTTTCCCTACACGATCCGCACGGTTTCCGAAATCACGGAATCCAACGGCTCTTCTTCCATGGCGACGGTTTGCGGGACGTCCCTGTCCATGATGGATGCGGGAATTCCGCTGGCGCGCCCGATTGCCGGGATCGCGATGGGCCTCATCAAGGAAGGCGACGAGTACGCCGTTTTGTCCGACATTCTCGGGGATGAAGACCATCTCGGCGATATGGACTTTAAAGTGGCCGGTACCGAAGAAGGGATTACCTCCCTCCAGATGGATATCAAGATCACCTCCATTACCGAAGACATCATGAAAGTCGCTCTGGCGCAGGCCAAAGACGGACGCATTCACATTCTGGGAGAAATGGGCAAGGCTTTGAACGAAGCGCGCGGCGAAACGTCGCAGTTCGCCCCGCAGATCGTGACCATGACCATCCCGACGGACAAAATCCGGGACGTCATCGGAACGGGCGGAAAAGTCATTCGCGGCATTACCGAGGAGACGGGCGCCAAGGTCGATATTGACGATGACGGCGTGATCAAGGTCTCCGCCGTCAATCAGGAATCGATCGACGCGGCGGTGAAGATGATTCAGGGCATCACGGAAGAACCTGAAGTCGGCAAAATCTATAACGGCAAAGTCGTGAAATGTGTCGATTTCGGCGCGTTCGTCAATTTCATGGGCTCGCGTGACGGCCTCGTTCATATTTCCGAACTGGCGGATCAGCGCGTGGCCAGCACCACCGATATCGTCAATGAGGGCGATGAGGTCAAAGTACTGTGCATCGGCATGGACGACCGGGGCAAGGTAAAGCTTTCCATGAAGCGCGTGGATCAGGAAACGGGCGAAGAGCGCGAACCTGAAAAACGCGAACGTAAGGAAGCTTAAGCCCCCGGACAACGGGATAAAAACGATAGATGATGGAAAACGTTCCTTCATCTATCGCCTTCTGTCCGCGTCTGAGTTTTTCTGGAGTTTCATGATGCTGGAATTGAATGATCTTAAAAAATTCACGGGCCTGCGCACTGGCGATAGGTTGCGTGAATATTTTGGGATGCAAACAGAGGACAGGGTCGCTTTTCCAATCGAAAGCTCCGATAGGGGGCACCGTGAAGCTTCGTTGTCTTTCGAACAAAATTCTCATCGAAGATGGCAAAACCGCAGCATCAGGGTTTTGCTCAATGTCCCGTTGCAGGAGGAAGAAGAAGACGGCTTTATAAACTATTGCCCGGAGCACATTATCATTGCATATGCCGCCCCTCCTTTTGCAAAGAGCTTTCATATCGCGGCCCTGCAATGGAATCGAAGGAAACATGCGGTTCCAAGAACTCCGCAGGCTAAAACTTTTAGACGGGAAATAAAAAACGAAACCATGATGGACGCTGCTTATGTTGCCGAAGCCGTTACCTGCAAAGCCGTCTTTAATCTTGGAATCCATGGAAAAACATTATCCCGTCAGGCGTTCGAACAGGTAGACCGTTTTCTGCAAATGCCTTCGGATAAGCAACTCATGGAAAGAGTTTATCTGGAACGGCTTGCAAAAATTTAAGCTCCCTCCTTGCCTGTCATCCCCGCCCTCTTCACTGAGCGGCGGGTTTTTTATTGACATAATGATTTTCAGTCTATAAACCTTTTCAACCTATGAAGTAAAGAAAAGAGACGTTTCATGACGATCAGAAAAGAGTGGACAGAAGAAGAAATTCAGAAATGGGCGCGGAAGCAAAGGATCGTTCGCGAATACGCGCCGATTGTTGAAAGAATTAAAGCTTTATCAGGCTCCTTTAACGTAACACAATATGGCGCACTATCGCACAATCCTGCTCGCTACCCTCTTTTTCAGGTTACCCCCAGAGATTGGGATAAGGGTAAAAAAAGCATTCTGATCACCGCCGGCAACCATGGATATGAACCAAGCGGTATTATGGCTACACTTGAGTTTTTAGAAAAGCGCGCTCCAAAACTAACCAATGAATTTAATATCGCTGCTTACCCATGCATCAGCCCATGGGGGTATGAGGTAAACCATCGCTGGGATATTCATGCGGAAGACCCCAACAGAGGCTTTAGACGCGATAATCCAAGACGTGATGTTGAGGAATGCGTAGCTTTTATGGATTCTCTTGATAGCCTTGGAAAAAAATTCCATGCTTCTCTTGATCTCCATGAAACACCCGATCGGGACAAAGAGCTTCGGCGTGAACGCGCCGATCGTTTTGGAACAAAGCCTGTTGATAATATAGACCACATTCCCGCCGGTTTCTATCTGGTTATGGACTCTGTTTACCGTGATAAAGATGGAAGCAATCATCCCTTTGGCCAATCCGTTATCAATGAAGTCGCCAAGGTCACACAGATTGCACCGGATAAGGAAGTCCTGAATCTTCCAAACCATGGCGGGATTGTTGATTTCGAAGCAGACGGTATGCTGGCAACCTACCTGAGATTAAACGGATATGCTGATTTTGCAGCGATAACAGAAGTCTACCCCGATCCGTTACCCGAAGGCGAGGCCGTTGCGGGGCAATTAGCTGCCATTGAAGGCGCCCTTAACTACATTAAATTATCCCTGTAGAGATCATTTCAAACTACCTCTTTAAAGCAACACGTGTTATGACACCCCATGAGCTTAAAACTTCCCAAAGTCATCGGACATCGCGGCGCGGCGGCCTATGCGCCGGAAAACACGCTGGAGGGAATCCACACGGCGGCGGATATGGGCGTGGAATGGGTGGAGCTGGACGTGAAGCTGACCGAAGACGACGTGCCGATCCTTTTCCATGACGAAATGCTGGAACGCACGACCAACGGCGCGGGCGCGGTGGCCGAAACGACCTATGAAGATATTCAGCAACTCGAAGCCGGAAGCTGGTTCGGCGACAGTTTTGCGGGCATCAAAATCCCGACACTGGAGGAAGCCGTAGACGTTCTGATCGCGCGCGGGCTGGGCCTCAATCTTGAAATAAAACCCTGTCCGGGGCGCGAAAAGGAAACGGCCGAAATTGCGCTCGACCTGCTCTCCCGGATCTGGGACGACCACGACCGCCTGTTGATTTCCTCCTTTCAGCATGTGTCTTTGGAAACGGCGCAGGATCTCGCCCGTGACTGGCATCGCGGCCTTCTCCTGGGCGGCGAAGACCTGCCGCCGGACTGGAAAGACCTCGCCGATTATCTGGATGTTTCCACCCTCCATCTCGGTGCAAACCTTGTGACGCGGGAGATCGTGGAAGAAGCGATGGACATGGAAATTCCCCTGCTCGTCTATACGGTGAACGACCCGATGGAGGCGCAGAAATTCCAGCGTCTGGGCATAGACTGCGTCTTCTCGGACTGCCCGGACGTAATTTTGGAAAATTTACTGGCGGTGCATTAATTTTTTGTTGACAAAATAAATATTTTACATATAAAAAGCACTCAACAGCAGGAGAAAAATGATGATCCCCTTTGAAAAACCGGCCACAAGCGACAGTGAAAAAATTGGATTAATTAATTATTTTTATCGGGCCAGCAACAATGAAATAGCACACATCTGCAAAAAGGCCGGTCAAATCATCCGGCAAGACGCCCATAACGCCTTTTGGGTAGAACTGCGGAGAAACACCTATCGCGCCCCTATCTTTGGTGGTGAAAGATGTGCAGGTCCGGAAGTTCTTGCAGCCCATCAGGCGCTCCTTCTGGGACAAGAATTTCTAGAGGACAGAAAAGAGGGCGGGGATTTCAACCCTTATGAATTCATGAATGTCCAAAAACCCTCAGGCCTCAAGATCGCCTGATCATCCAAACGCCTTCAGCGCGTCCCCGCCCGGCATCCCCACGGCGTTGAAGCCGCAATCGACATAGTGGATTTCGCCGGTCACCGCGCCGGACAAATCAGAGAGAAGATAAAGCGCGGTGCCGCCGAGCTCTTCCAGCTCTACCCCCCGTCCCAAAGGCGCGGTCAGCTGGGAATATTTGTATGTCGTGCGGGCGCTGCCAATCACGGCCCCGGCGAGCGTGCGCATCGGCCCGGCGGAAATCGCGTTTACGCGGATATTGTCACGCCCCAGATCGGCGGCCAGATAGCGCACAGAAGATTCCAAAGCCGCTTTGGCCACGCCCATCACGTTATAATTGGGCATCGCTTTTTCCGCCCCGTAATAAGACAGCGTCACGGCAGAGCCGCCCTCTTTCATCAGCGGCGCGGCGCGGCGCATCACGGACGTAAAGGAGTAACAGGAGATATGCATCGACATCAGAAAATTCTTTAGCGACGTATCGACATAGCGCCCTTTAAGCTCTTCCTTGTCGGAAAAGGCGATCGCATGGACGAGGAAGTCAAGCTGCCCCCACTCCTTCTCCAGCGTGTCAAAAACGCTGTCGAGATTCTCTTCACTCGAAACATCGCAATCCAGCAAGATTGAGGAACCGACACTCTCCGCCAGCGGCTTGACCCGCTTGCCGAAGGCTTCGCCCTGATAGGTGAAGGCCAGTTCCGCCCCGTGCTGCGCCAATGTGCGCGCCATGCCCCAGGCGATGGATTTGTCGTTTGCCACGCCCATAATCAGCCCGCGCTTGTTTTTTAAAATGTCGGATTTCATGCCCTACTCCTCCAACCGCGAAAGCGCCAGCGTGCAGTTTGTTCCGCCAAAACCAAAAGAGTTGGAGATTACGGTTTGATGTTGAACGCCATCAACGCGCTCGCGCGCAATCGGCATCCCGGCCGCACCTTCGTCGAGCGTTTCAATATTAATACTTGGCGCAACGAAATCATTCTGGAGCATCAGGATCGAATAAATCGCCTCCTGCACGCCGGTGGCGCCCAGAGAATGCCCTGTCATGGATTTTGTGGCGCTGATATGGGGCATGTCCTGATCCATCTGCCCAAAGACGCTGCGGATTGCGTCCAGCTCTGTAATATCCCCGGCGGGGGTCGAGGTCCCGTGCGTGTTGATATAGGTCACAGGCGTTTTGACCGTAGAGAGCGCCTGACGCATGCAGCGCACGGCTCCCTCACCGCTGGGCGCCACCATATCGGCCCCGTCGGATGTCGCGCCGTAGCCTGTGATTTCGGCGTAGATTTTGGCGCCGCGCGCTCTGGCCCGCTCATATTCTTCCAGCACAACGACCCCGCCGCCGCCTGCAATCACAAACCCGTCACGGTTGGCGTCGTAAGCACGGGACGCCTTTTCCGGCGTATCGTTATACTTGGAGGACATCGCCCCCATCGCATCGAACAGGCAGGAGAGAGTCCAGTCCAGTTCTTCGCCGCCGCCGGCAAACACAATATCCTGCTTGCCCCACTGAATTTGCTCCACCCCGTTGCCGATGCAGTGCGCGCTCGTCGAACAGGCGGAAGAAATGGAATAGTTCAATCCCTTGATTTTAAAATTGGTCGCGATGGTGGCAGAGTTCGTCGAAGACATGCAGCGCGGGACAAAAAGCGGCCCGATACGCTTGGGGCTTTTATTTTCGCGTGTAATATCCGCCGCGATCAAAAGATTGCGTGTAGAGGACCCGCCGGAACCCATAATAATCCCGGTGCGTTCATTGGACACCTCATGCGGCTCCAGACCGCTGTCGGCGACAGCCTGCTCCATGGACAAATGGTTATAGGCCGCGCCATCGCCCATAAAACGGATCAGGCGGCGATCGATCGCTTCGGTCAGGTCGATATCGGGCTTGCCCGAAATCCGGGACCGGAACCCCAGGTCTTCGTAGCTCTGGTCTTTTGTAATGCCGGACTTCCCGGCCTTGAGAGAGGCCAGAACGCTCCCGGAATCGTTCCCGATGCAGGAAATAATCCCGATTCCCGTTACCACCACGCGTCTGAGAGGATTTGCCATGCTTTAAGCCGCCGCTGCGGCGCTGTTATCGAACAGTCCGACTTTCAGCCCCTGCGCCTCATAGATGGTTTCCCCGTCGGCTTCCACCCGTCCGTCCCCGACGCCAAGGACAAGCTTGCGGTTAATCACCCGTTTGATATCCACGATATACCTGACGAGTTTCACGCTCGGCAGAACCTGCCCGGTGAGTTTAAGCTCTCCCAGTCCCAGCGCGCGGCCGGCGCCCGGCGCGCCCGTCCAGCCCAGATAAAACCCCAGAAGCTGCCAGATCGCATCCAGCCCCAGACAGCCCGGCATGACCGGATCGCCTTTAAAGTGGCATTTGAAAAACCACAAATCGGGCTTGATATCCATTTCGGCGACAATCTGCCCCTTGTCATACGCCCCGCCTGTATCGGAGACATGTGTGATACGATCGAACATCAACATCGGCGGCAGGGGAAGCTGCGCGTTTCCGGGGCCGAAAAGCTTCCCTTCCCCGCATTCGATAATATCTTCGTAGCTGTAAGAGCTTTTCGGTACAAATTCCATGGGTTTTTCCGCTGCGTGATGGATAGACATGAAGGGAGTTTTAGACCCTTCAGCCGCTTGAATCAAGGCCCTATCCACCGCGCTCAAATCTCATCCACGCCCGTATCGGCAGGATTATTTTTATTGACATAATGCATATTTTCTATATATTCCCGAAGCATCACGATATTGGAAAACGGACCATGAAAATTACAGCAAGAGGCCTGGCATATTCTTTTCTCGTCGCTTCAATAGCCGCATCCACAGCTCTCGTCGTAGATATTTACAACGACTTCCATCAAAGAACGTCCGTCAAGGAAGGAAAACTTCCACCAAAATTGACCCGGCGACAGCAGCAGGAAATCAAAGAATTAAAAGCCATGAACAAAACACTCGAAGAGTTCCTGAAAAGAACATGCGGGAGATTCAAGGACTGTGAAAGAATCCGGCAACTGCAAGCCAAAGCGCAACCGCCGGGAAAAAACTCCCGAAAGGACATCTTCAAAATCGAGAGAAAACCGGCTCCCTGACCCGGCGGGAAAAGGTTTTTATTGCTTTTTGTTTTTACATATGCATATTCCCGAAACGGAATTATTCAGGAGAAAAACAATGAGAATAAAAAACGGACATGTTTTAAGCGTGTTTATGGTGTTAGGAACAACAGCTGCTGCTATAAGCGCCCAGCATGAAGAAACCTTATGCGATAAGTTTAAGAATTCTAAGGAAGGGATTGATTTAGCAGGGGCTATAACCTCTTTTGAAAAACAAAACCCGGGCGCTCAGGTGATCGCAAAAATACAAAAAAAGGGTTTGAACTGTTCCCTGTAGAACAGACTACGGTTACAAAGCGGCGGCGAATTCGACGCAGACGCCCTTGTAACTCTCTGTCAGGGCGGCCATTGCAAGGGGTTTGGCGATGGCAGGCTCCATTTCCGGCGTCTTGCCCCCTGCCGCCACGGCGAGCATCCGTCCGGCGGCCTTGGCACAGGCAACGGCCTGGTCCGCCGGGTCATGCATGTTTATGGCGGCAAAAAATCCACGGCAGATACTCTCCATTCCCTGAATCAGGATTGTCGGCGGGTTCGACGGCACGTCGTTCGCGGGCAGGCCGAAACGCCAGTCCGGCCCCGTGGAAAGACCCAGCCGCACGGCTTCCTGCGTCATCACATAGGCGGTCTGGTCCAGAAAATCGGGAAAATTCGTTCCGCGGAACCAGCAGCACTGGTTTTTTCCGTCGTGCGACAGGGCCAGTTTCCGGCCCGCCGTGCCGGCCATGCCGCTGACGCTGTCCGCCAGCGTCCAGCCGTTCACGCCGATTTTTGTTTCGATCACGGCGTCGCACAATTCCTGCGCCGCCAGCTCGTAGGCCATCGCCAGATGGGCTCCTTCTATCAGGAGCCGAAAACTTTCGGCCCGCGACTGCCCCTGCGTTTCGCGGCGGATAAATATCTGCTGGATCAGAAAGAGCAGCATCTCATGGAATTCATAGGGGCAATCGAGCCATTCTTCAAAGAACTCGCGCGCCAGCGCCCGGCCGTGTTCCGTATCGAAATCTATGATCGTCGAAGGCGGCATGGCCTTTGACGCCACAACGCCCTCCAGCGGCTCGCAGGCAAGAAGCCTCGAGAGCTTCTCGAACATCTCCGGCAGCGCTTCCTGGCAGTTATCGAAGAGAAAAGCCGTTTCCACCATCATGCCCGACAGCAGCAGCAATTCCTTCATCCCGTCTATGCCGCGTTCTTCGTCATGGCAAAGACCTTGAATCGAATCGTGAATCCTTGCAGCCACTTCGGCCTTGTTCATAAAATCGAGCATGTTCAAAACGAGAAGTCAGTAAAAGAAGGTTGTGAATAGAAAAGGTGGAAAATGGAGTGAATCGGCGAGCGAATCACCTTGAAATCAAGATTAGTCGAATTTTTCTTCGGCGTAAATGCCCCAGAGAAACTTTCTCTCCACCCATCCCCGATAGCCGCCGGCATTCACTTCACAGCGCAGGGACATACAGCGCAGCGCCTCGACCACGACGCCCGGCTCCAGGCGCGCGACAATGCGCTCCTGTCCCGTTGCATTCCTGTAAAGGAGGGCCTGTTCCTTGCCCTGAACGATGGCGCTGCGCTTACCGGAGAGCAAAGACTGGTGAACCCATCCCTCGTCCCCGTCCATATCCCGTATTTTCCGCCATGTGTCAAATTCCTGAACGACTTCGACGGGCAGCGCGTTTTTTTGAAAAATCCATTTGATGGGATAACGCAGCGCCGGGCCGGAGCGCACAAAGACGCGATCGGAGCGCAAAGACACAAAGCGCGGAATGGGCAGGCCCGTCGTCCGAAAAACGTCCTGCGGGTTTTGGTCCGGCGCCGCCCCTTCCTCTTGCGCAAAGGCCGGAAGGCTGAGAAACAACACGGATATAAGGATTAAAAAGCGCATAAAATTATTTAGCGCAAAGGACGTAAAAGACGCAAAGCATTTCTTCCTGCCTTTCCCCCCCGCTCCGCTACGGGAATTTATTTATGTCCATTCGGCGTCATTCGTGGTTAAGTACCGCGCATGAAACCCCTGCCCCAGATATGCGTGGCCCCGATGATGGACTGGACGGACCGGCATTGCCGCTATTTCCACCGTTTGATTGCGCCGCATGTGCGGCTCTATACGGAGATGGTGACCACGGGCGCGCTGCTTCACGGGGACCGGGACCGTTTTTTACGGTTTTCGGAGGAAGAAAAGCCGGTTGTACTGCAGCTCGGCGGCTCGGAGGCGTCCGCGCTGGCATCTTGCGCGAAAATGGGGGAGGATTACGGCTATGACGAAATCAACCTGAATTGCGGCTGCCCGTCGGACCGCGTACAAAGCGGCGCGTTCGGCGCCTGCCTGATGGAGGAGCCCGCCCGCGTCGGCGAGATCGTCTCCGCGATGCAAGGCGCCGTAAAAATCCCCGTCAGCGTCAAATGCCGCGTGGCCATCGACGAACACGAAGACTATCCCTTCCTTGAAACCTTCATCAAAGCCGTCTCGGCGGCGGGGTGCCAGAATTTTGTCATTCACGCCCGCAAGGCCTGGCTCAAGGGGCTTTCCCCGAAGGAGAACAGGGACGTTCCGCCCCTGCGCTACGACGTGGTTGAAAAGATCAGGCAGGAATTTCCTTCCTTGCATATCGTGGTGAACGGGGGGATCAGGACCGTGCAGGACGCGGCGGAAAAACTGGCCCTTTTTGACGGAATCATGATTGGCCGCGAGGCCTACCAGAATCCGTTTTTCCTCAGCGAAATCGAGCGCCGCTTTTTTAAAAATGAAAATCCCCTGCCCAGAGAGTCGGTTATCGAGGAAATGATAAGATACGCCGCCGCGCAGCAAAAGGCATTCGGCACGCCTGTCAAATCCGTCACCCGCCACATGACGGGGCTGTTTCAGGGCGAAAAGGGCGCCAGAAAATGGCGGCAGGCTTTAAGCACATTGCCCCATGAAGACGGCGCCGGGCCGGACGTCCTGAGACGGGCGCTGGAGGCAACCCAAAACCCATTATATTGCGCGATTGCGTCCTGAATTTGCAAATTTGTGAAAAGAGTTGATAAAGTCATGAAAACCTGACGAAATAGTCGGGCGACTGCTTCTGCACGGATCAAAGAAAACGAATGAACTGGAAACGACTGGACCGCGAAACGACGCACCAAATTATCGACAGCGTGAAATCCGCCGCCGAGCCGGGGCTGATTTCAGCCACCGCCAGCGAGGTCGAGCGCGCATGGCTGCCTTTTTACAAGGATTTTTACCTCTACCGGATTACGAGTTTCGCCTCCCTGCCATCTTTCACGTTCGAATATCTGGGGGACGGCAAGTTTTTTCATTATCTGGACGGGACGAATCATCCCATTTACGCCGTGAACGACAAAAAGATCCTGCATCTGGATGAAATTCACGTGGTCGATTATCTTGTCTTTTATTTCCAGCATGTGACGGACCCCGAAGACGGCGATATCGTCCTGGTCCGCAATCCTCACGACATGCCGATGCTGGACTCGCTTGATTCTTCCGCCGTGCAGACCATCATCCGGAATCACCGCCCCCCCCGCGTCGAACGTCTGGAAAACGATGCGGGATACATGGCGAAAGTGGATCTGTATGTGGACGGAATCCTGCTCCGCGCGACCATTCATGTCGATCATGCGGGCCGCGTGGGCATCAAGGACCGGAAAATGATTATAAACGAGGTGGGACAGACTGCCGAAAACGGAAAATTTGTGGTATAAAGGAACGACATGAGCGACGAACACACAGGAAATCTGACAGGCTCCTTCGGGGATAAAGGCACGAACGTGAACCAGATTGCCTACGGCCACCCTTACGCCGATTCGATTATTGAAGGCGCAAAAGAGGTTTTAAAAGAATCGGAAACGGGCCAAACCCTGATCCAAGTGCACGAAAAATATGACTTTCCTATCCATGTCATTAAAGGAACAGGAGAGTCCGGATATTCACCGCAAACAAAGGTTATTTACCTACAAATTCCAGGAAAAATATCAAAAACGGACGCCAAAGATATCATCAAGCTTGCAAAAGCTCTTCGTGAGGCAGAACACGAAGTTATAGGTTTCACCGCGCCAGATCCATCCAAGGATTTTATAAAATATGCCTCTGTTATGCATGCAAAAAACCTGGATTCAATTGTTTTCACATGCAAAGTTGTAAAGGAGTTAACCAATTCTTCATATTTTTCGGATTTACTTGACGCATTAACATATTTTGGGTATATTGATGTCTATAAAGCATACGAGAATAATGCCTCTGAAAAGGAATTATTTGATGCTTACGAAGGACGTTAGAAAACGAAAGAGAGGGTAAATATGGCTGTAGCTTCTTTAGCTTTTAGTAAGTCTTTGAGTAACATTACAATCGGAGGTCCCGTTAGCGGCGCAATTATGGATGGCGCACGGAACGAGGGGTTGCGCCTTGATCAACGCGCACCGGGTATTGGTATCAGTTTGACCCTTGGCGCGGACTACAAACCAGCGCAGCCATAGTGCGGTAGATTGGTGTATTTTGTAAGTAAGGGCCTCGTTTGAGGCCCTTTGTTTTTTCCGGGATATGCCCTTTCCTCCCTGTCATCCCGAGCCCCCTCCCTGTCATCCCGAGCGAAGTCGAGGGATCTTATATGTAACGGTCCTCAAATATCCTTCGACTCCGTTCGCTATAGTATTTCACGCTCAAGTGATCGCAGATTGGAATACTATTGTTGAAATGGCAGAGATGTTTCTTGAAGAGCTGCACATAAAATCGAAAAGCCGTGCGGACTAAGTCCACATTTTTTTCTTCAAAAACAAGATGTTATCTAAAAAGCGGGTCCGCTTGAAGTGGACTTACTCCTGATTTTCGGGCGGCGCCACCGCAAAGCTCTCCCCGCAGCCGCAGCGAGCCGATTCGTTGGGGTTAGTGAAGACAAATCCGGCGCCCATTTTATCTTCCGCATAGTCGATTTCCATGCCGTAGAGCATCCAGGAGTGGATTTTGGGGATATACAGCACGGCGCCGCCTTGCGCGAAGCGTTCATCCGCCGTCAAATCCTCTTCCAGCACATGCTCCATCCGGTAGGAATGCCCGCTGCAGCCCGTCGCCCGGATGCTCAGCCGCAGGCCCGCGGCTCCGGGATTGAGGGCCGTTTTGGCTTTTATGGCTTTGACAGCCGCATCTGTTATTTTTACCGCCTGCGTCACTTTACCTCTCCCTTCAGGGAGAGGTCGGAATGCACAGCATTCCGGGTGAGGGCCTGCATCTCATCCCTGATCGTCTGCAAAACACCTTCTGTTTCCTGCATCCCCTGATTGTTCCAAAACCTTAAAACCTTATAGCCTTTTCGTTCCATAAAAGCCGTCCGTTTCATATCGTATCCCTTCCGGTCCGCATGCTGCCCGCCGTCAATTTCGACAATCAGACCGGCGCTCCGGCAGGCAAAATCCGCGTAATAAGGCGGAACGGGAAACTGACGGTAAAATTTACACCCCTCCATCTGGCGGCTTCGCAAATGCAGCCATAAACACTTTTCAGCTTCTGTCTGATTTTGCCTTAAATTTCGCGCTGTCTTTGTTATCCCCATTTTCCTTCCCTCACCCGGCGTGACATACGTCCCGCCGACCTCTCCCTGAAGGGAGAGGTAAATCTACACAAACATATTGAGTTGCAACTTCGCTGTTTCCGCCATTTTTGAAGGGTCCCACGGCGGATCCCAGACAATTTCCACATCCACTTCCTCCACCCCGTCAACGGCAAAGAGCGCGCCCTGCACCCAGCCGGGCATATCCTGCGCCACGGGGCAGCCAGGCGACGTCAGGGTCATCTGGACACAGACATCCGCCTTGCCGTCTTCCCGGTCGATAATGTCCATGCGGTAGATCAGCCCCAGCTCGTAGATATTGACCGGAATTTCAGGATCGTAAATCTCCCGGATAGCGGCGACAATATCCGGCCAAAGTCTGTGATCCTTGCTGCCTTCCACATGCTCCGGCTCCGCCAGTTCGTCATAATCCTCGTCTTCCGTCGTCTGGGCGGGTTCGCTCATGCCAGCATCTCCTTCGCTTTTTTTAACCCCGCGACAAGCGCGTCTATATCGTTTTTGTTCGTATAAAGGCCCAAAGACGCGCGGGCCGTGCCCTCCACGCCCAGACGCTTCATGAGCGGCATGCAGCAATGGTGTCCTGTGCGGATGGCCACGCCGCACTGGTCCAAAATCATGGCGATATCGCTTGGATGCGCCCAGTCGGCGACAAAGCTGACAATGCCGGCCTTTTCCGGCGCCCGCCCGTAACAGGTCAGGCCCTCTATCCTCTCAAGTTCCTGCAGGGCGTAAGCGAGGAGTCCCTTTTCATGGGCCGCAATTGCCTCCATCCCGATGGCGCCGAGATAGTCGATGGCCGCGCCGAGGCCGATAACCTCCGCAATCGCCGGCGTTCCCGCCTCAAAGCGCGCGGGCGGGGCTTTATAGGCGGTTTTTTCGAAGCTGACGGTTTCAATCATATCCCCGCCCCCCTGGTAAGGCGGCATGGCCTCCAGAAGATCAAAACGCCCCCACAAAACCCCTGCCCCCGTCGGGCCATAGAGCTTGTGGCCCGTAAAGACGTAGAAATCGCACCCCAGAGCCTGAACGTCCACGGGGCCATGCACGACGGCTTGCGAACCGTCCAGCAGGACTTTGATCTCCGGGTTAAAATTTTTAACTGTTTTGACCATTTTTTGCACCGGATTGATAGTTCCGAGCGCATTCGAGACATGAACAAGGGAAACAAGCCTTGTTTTATCGCTTAAAAGACCTTCAAAAGCCTCTAAATCGAGCGTTCCGTCCCCTAAAACGGGAATAATGCGCAAATGAATGCCGATTTGGTCCCTTAAAAGCTGCCACGGGACGATATTGGCGTGATGTTCCATTCCGGAGAGGATAATTTCATCCCCTTGCCGCAGGAAAGTCCGGCCCCAGCTTTGCGCCACAAGATTGATGCCTTCGGTAGAATTGCGGGTAAAGACAATTTCGTTCCCGGACGGCGCATTGATAAAGTCCGCGGCCTTGGACCGGACCGCCTCATATTGATGTGTTGTTACTTGAGAAAACCTGTATAACCCCCTGTGAACATTCGCATAATTATGCTCAAAAAGATCGCGCATCGCCTCCATCACGCTGCGCGGCTTCTGCGCGCTTGCGGCGCTGTCCAGAAAGGCCAGGGGCCTTCCGTTCATTTTTTCCTGCAAAATCGGGAAATCTTCACGGTAAATGGAAATATCCATCATATGCTTTGCCTTATCCGCCGCTTGCATGCGCTTCCTCCAGCCAGTTCCGGATTGCTTCGGCCACCTGCTCCCCGGCCGCCTCGTCTGTCATTTTCCCGGCAACCTCGGTCAAAAACCCCTGAATGATAAGCGCGCGCGCCCGGCCTTCCGGAATACCGCGCGATTGCATATAAAACAGGGCCTCTTCGCCGATTTGACCCGTCGTTGCACCATGGGAGCATTTTACGTCATCGGCATAGATTTCCAGCTCCGGCTTGGTGTCCATTTCGGCCAGAGAGGAAAGCAGCAAAGCGTTGGAAAGCTGGCGCGCATCCGTTTTCCGGGCCGCGCGTTCCACGCGGACTTTTCCCTGAAAAACCCCCCGCGCCTGATCCGCTATGACACTCCGATAGAACTGGTTTGAACCGCTATTGCCAACATGATGGTTCATGGCGATCGTCGTATCCCCGTGCTGCCTGCCCCGCAACAACTGAATCCCGCTCAAATCGCAGCGCGCCGTCTCCCCCTGAATATCCACCGCGATCTCGTTCCGGCTCAGTTTTGCCCCGCAGCTTAAGGTAAAGCCTTCATAAACGGCCCCCGCCGCCAGTGTAATGTGCGCCATATTGGTGTGGACGGCGTCCGCGCTTTCTTCCTGAAAGCGGTAATGGTGCAGCCTTGCACCCTGTCCCAGCGTGATTTGAGTTGTGACATTGCTCCAGTAGGCGCCCTGCCCCTCGTAGCGTTCAATCAGGGTCAGGTCCACCCCGTCTTCCAGCGCGACCGTGAGATGCGGCGTATGGATTTCCCCGCTGCGCCCCGACCACAGAATTTCCTCCCGCCCGCCTTGCGTGATCGTTATCTCCTGCGCGGCAGAAGCCGCCGTCAAACCTTCCGGCATCGCCTTTGGAAGGTTCGTGTATTTCCACGCCTCCTCTTTCGGCGTTGGCAGATTATTTAACGATAAAGAAATCACGGGCCTTTAACCACAGAGTCACAAAGACACAGAGAATATTTATAAAACTCTGTGTTACTCTGTGACTCCGTGCCTCCGTGGTTCATTCTTTTCATGCGGCTATTTCTCCATACCCTTTTTCTTCCAGTTCCAGCGCGAGGTCTTTCCCGCCGGTTTTGACGATTCTCCCCTCCGCCAGCACGTGCACGACATCCGGCACGATATAATCCAGCAAGCGCTGGTAATGCGTAATGACAAGGAAGGAACGCTCCGGGGAGCGCAGGGCGTTTACCCCGCCTGCGACCACTTTCAGCGCGTCGATATCCAGCCCGCTATCCGTTTCATCCAGCACGGCAAAACCCGGTTCCAGCATCGCCATTTGCAAAACTTCGGCGCGTTTTTTCTCCCCGCCGGAAAAGCCGACATTCACAGGCCGTTTCATCATCTCTTCGGACATGCCAAGAGAGGCGCATTTTGCCTTCATGAGCTTCAGGAACCCGATCGCGTCCAGCTCTTCCTCCCCACGGGCCTTGCGGATCGAATTGATCGCGGTTTTGAGGAATTGCGTCATCTGCACGCCGGGAATTTCGACCGGATACTGAAAGGCCAGAAACAGCCCCGCCGCCGCGCGCTCATCCGGGCGCAGGCCGAGAATGTTTTTCCCGTTAAACAGGATATCCCCCTGCGTCACCTCATAACCTTCCCGGCCCGCCAGCACGTAAGAGAGCGTGGATTTACCTGCGCCATTTGGCCCCATAATGGCATGCACCTTCCCGGCCTCAATGTGCAGGTCGATGCCTTTGAGGATTTCCGTGCCGTTCACACTGGCGTGCAGATTTTTAATTTCGATCATCTTGTTTTACTTCGATTTCACGCCCTCAATTTTGCCCAGCCGGTCGTTATTCGCCGCCGCCTGCTGTTTGAGACGAAGCTGCAACCGCTCCAGATCCGTAATCAAGGCCGGGCTGACCTTCCCCTGCATGCCTTCTATACGGACCGAAAGCTCTTTGGCGGCCTGATCGTAATAGTCGAATGCTTTTTGTTTGTTTTGTTCATTCACGGTGAATTCCACCGCATCATTGCGCGTGATTTTCTCGTCTTCGGATTCCAGAAGGCTGACACATTCCTGCGTCAGGTGGATCATTTTCCGGATCGCGTCATTCGGATCTTCAGGTAATATTTTCGTCATCGTTTTTTCCTTTCTTCGTATAAAAATTTTTTCGTGAACTTCGCTTCACTTTCCCTTCTTCGTGTTAGGATTCATCCCACACTTCCCTCCAGTGAAATACCGACAAGCTTTTGGGCTTCCACGGCGAATTCCATGGGCAAATGCTGCATCACGTCCCGGCAAAAACCGTTCACGATAAGCGCCAGCGCTTCTTCTTCGCCGATCCCGCGGCTTTGGCAGTAAAAGAGCTGCTGCTCCGAAATTTTGGAGGTCGTGGCCTCATGTTCCAGATTCGCGCCTGGATTCCGGCTTTCGATATAAGGCACCGTATGCGCGCCGCACTGGTCCCCGATGAGCAGGCTATCGCACTGCGTAAAGTTCCGCGCCCCGTCCGCCCCCGGCAAAACCTTTACCAGCCCGCGATAGGTCTGGTTCGACTTGCCGGCAGATATTCCCTTGGAGATAATCCGGCTCTTTGTATTAGCCCCCATATGGATCATCTTTGTGCCGGTATCGGCCTGTTGATGATTATTGGTAATCGCCACAGAATAAAATTCCCCTTGCGACCCTTCCCCTTTGAGCACGCAGGAAGGATATTTCCATGTGATCGCGGAGCCGGTTTCCACCTGCGTCCATGAAATTTTGGAATTCCTGCCTTCGCACATACCGCGCTTGGTGACGAAATTATAGACGCCGCCCTTGCCCTCTGCATCGCCGGGATACCAGTTTTGCACGGTGGAGTATTTAATCTCCGCTTCCTCGTGCGCCACCAGTTCAACCACCGCGGCGTGAAGCTGGTTTTCGTCGCGCTGCGGCGCGGTGCAGCCTTCCAGATAGGACACATACGAGCCCTTGCCGGCGATAATCAGCGTGCGTTCGAACTGGCCCGTATTGACGGCGTTCATGCGAAAGTAAGTGGACAGCTCCATCGGGCAGCGCACCCCTTCGGGCACGTAGACAAAACTGCCGTCCGTAAACACAGCGGCGTTCAAACAGGCATGCTTATTGTCGTGATACGGCACGACCGAACCGAGATATTTTTTCACAAGATCAGGATGGTTTTGGATAGCTTCGCTGATCGAGCAAAAAATGACCCCCGCATCTTCCAGGGACTTTCGAAAGGTCGTCGCCACCGAAACGGAGTCAAACACGGCATCGACGGCAACCTTCGGCGCGCCTTCGACCCCTGCCAGAACCTCCTGCTCTTTAAGCGAAATACCGAGCCTTTTGTATGTCTCCAGTAATCTCGGGTCCACCTCGTCAAGGCTCTTTGGCTTGTCCGCCATGCTTTTAGGCGCGGCGTAGTAATAAAAATCCTGATAATCAATCGCCTGAAAATCAACATTAGCCCATTCCGGCTCGGGCATTTTGAGCCAGTGCGCATAGGCTTTGAGCCGCGCCGCCAGCATCCACTCCGGCTCCTTCTTCTTTTCGGAAATCAGGCGGATAATCTCTTCGGACAAGCCCTTGGGCGCGTAGTCCGTTTCAATATCGGTTTCAAATCCGGCCTCATACGTGCCGAGACTCTGAACCGCTTCAATCGTTTCATTCCGGGCGGGAGTCATGCGGCGTGCCTCATCATCTGGGCCAGGGACACCCCTTCCAGCGCCTCGCGCATGGCCATATTCACGGGATTCCACTGCCCCTTGATCGGGCAGTCCTCCTCCCGCGCACAACATTCGTCGCTGCCCTCGACACAGGCCGTAAGGGCCACAGGGCCGTCCAGCGCCGTAACCACGGCCGCGACACTGATCTCCTCCGGCATTTTATCCAGCATATACCCGCCGCCGGCGCCGCGCACAGATGTCACGACACCGCCCTTTGCCAGCAGTTTCAAAACTTTGGAAACCGTCGGCTCCGGCAGGGCCGTTTTGACCGCCAGCCCGGAAGCCTGCAGCAAAACGCCTTTCCGGGCAGCCATTTCAGCCAGAATGACCACCGCATAATCCGTTAATTTTGTCAGTTTTATCATATACTTATCAAAAATCGTCAAATCCGTACAAATCCGGTACGCTTTAAATGGCATGTCTGTCTCAAAAATTCAAGGAAATTAAGATTTATTAAAGGCTTCTCACGTACCCTGAAGGGTAATTGAGTTCATTTTGCAAAAGGGTGAGACATGAAATTAAGCCATATTTACAACGAAGCCGCAAACCGCCGGAAACAAAGCCTGCCTTTTGTCGGGGAAGACCGCCGCAAAATGATCGAAATGATCGAAGAAGCACAAAATCAGGAGTTCATGGACAAGGTTCTTCTGGAAGGAATTGAATATATCCAGGGACTCAAGCGGCTGGCCTGACCGGGCCTGCCATAAAGGACGGGACGAAAAATGAAGAACAAAGACACCGGAACGGATTTTTTGAAGGCAGTGCGTCCGGAACTGCTGCCGCCAAGCGATGCGCCAACACAGGCATTTCTCCAGGACGTTAAAAAGATTCCCGGCATTGTCCGGCTGGACAGGAACGGCTTTTCCACAGGCGCGCCTGCGGCCGGCCTTTCAAGCACCCCCAGACTTTAACACGCAAAAGGATTCCTCATTTCCCGGTCTTCGATTTCGACGACCCAGAGATCCGGGTCGCGCTCTATTGAGCGCCGGATGTAGGAATCCGCATCCTCTTCTTCCACCACGTCCGAACCCCGCGCATTTTCCCAGCCCAAAACGCCCTCCAGATCGCGCTGCTGCGTCAGGAGCCTGCACCGCCCCGCCATATCGCTGATCTTGAGCAGAACGAGCCCGCCCGTCTTTTCCCCCTTATGCGCGACATAGACCGGCAGGCCTTCGCTCATCAATTCACGGATTTTGGCCTCCAGCCATAGATGTGTCGGAAGGCGCGCCTCTTCTTCGTACATGCCGGCCTTTACGTCTTCCTGCGTTTGCGCCCGTAGAGCTCGAGCCGGTGATCTATCAGCTCGTACCCCAGTTCTTCGGCGATTTTGATTTTGATTTTTTCGAGCTCGATATTTTCAAACTCAACGACTTTGCCGGTTTCCACATCAATCAGGTGATGGTGGTGGTCCATATTCGTTTCATAACGCGCAAAGCTTTCGTTAAATTCCCGCCGGACAATAATATCCAGCTCTTCCAGCGTGCTGAGCGTGCGGTAAACCGTTGCGATGCTCATGGTCTTGTCGATGGCCTTGGCCCGCTCGTATACCGTATCCACGGAAGGATGGTCCTTTGCCTGCGTCAAAACCTTCAGGATGACTTTGCGCGGCCCGGTCATTTTCAAGCCCGCTTCAATGCAGCGCTGTTCAAGATCCATCATTAAAAAAACGCTCCTTAAGAGGACGAGAGGATAAGAGTGCCCAGACAACCTACCCGGACCTGTCGGGGAATTCAATCTCTTCGGTCAAACCGTGCCAAACAGGCGGTCGCCCGCATCGCCAAGTCCCGGCTCGATAAAAGCGTTATCGTTCAATTTCTCATCCAGCGCCGCCACATATACGGGGATTTCAGGGCAGGCCGCCTCCACAACCCGGACGCCTTCCGGGGCCGCCACCAGCGCCATAAAAATAATTTTGTCGCGCGGCACCCCGTTTTCAACCAGAAGCCGGAAGACATGTTCCGAGGAATGCCCCGTGGCAAGCATGGGATCCACCACGATATAAGCCTGCCCGTCCCTGTAAGGCGGCAGTTTCTTAAGATATTCGACGGGGCGATGCGTTTGCTCATCCCGATACACGCCGACATAGCCGATCGGACTTTCGGGGAGAAGTTCGATCAGCCCTTCGGCCATTCCCTGCCCTGCGCGCAAAACCGGCACGATCACGGGCGGCGGGCCTTCCAAAACCGGTGCTTCCATAGTGCATAGCGGCGTTTCAACGGCTTTGGACCCGACCGGAAGGGCCTTTGTGACCTCATACCCCATCAAAAGCGCTATCTCTTTAAGCAGGCGGCGAAACGCTGGCATCGGCGTGTTTTTATCGCGCATCCGGGATAGTTTATCCTGAACCAATGGATGATCTACGATATGCAGGTTTTTGAAATCACTGTGTTTTTTCATGTTTTATTGCTCCGAAAGATATTCTTTTTCCAGCGCATCCAGCGTTCCTTCCCGAACGGCCTCGCGCACCTCCCGCATCAGGCGGTTCATCACGGCGACATTATGCTGGCTTAAAATCTGGAAGGCCAGCATTTCCCCGGCCTTCAAGAGATGGTGGATATAGGCTTTCGAATAATCGCGGCTGGCGGGAACGTTCAGGCCTGGATCCAGCGGCTCCGGGTCATCCTTGTAGCGGTTATTGTTGATATTGATGCGCTCGTCGCGCCGCCCTTTCATCAGGGCCATGCCGTGGCGGGCAATCCGCGTGGGCATGACGCAATCGAACGTATCAATGCCGCAGCGCACCGACTTGAACACATCCTTGATCCGCCCGATCCCCAGAAAGTGGACCGGCCTTTCGGGATGGTTATGCGGACGGACGATCTCCAGAATGCCGTACATTTCCTCGTCCGTGCCGCCCAGACACCCGCCGACAGCCGTTGCGAAGAACGGGCGGGAAGCCACATATTGCGCGCTCTCCACCCGCAAATCGTCATAGACGCCGCCCTGCACCACGCCGTAAAGCCCTTGCGTGCCGTCATGCGCTTTCTCAAACGCTTTCAGAGAGCGGTCCCCCCAGCGCATGCTCATCTCCATGGATCTGGCGGTGTAATCCTTGCTCACCTGATAGGCGGTGCATTCGTCCATCTGGACAATGAGGTCCGCCCCGAGCTTACGTTGCAAATCCATTGAGATTTCGGGATTTAAACACAGCTTGGCCCCGTTCCGGTAAGAACGGAAGAAGGCCCCCTCTTCCGTTACTTCCAG
This sequence comes from Rhodospirillales bacterium, assembly GCA_023898765.1. Lineage (NCBI taxonomy): Bacteria > Pseudomonadati > Pseudomonadota > Alphaproteobacteria > Rhodospirillales > Rhodospirillales bacterium. The sequence continues at coordinate 1,601,506 of CP060238.1, forward strand.
CAGGTTCTTTTTGGTGGTGCGGCCCCGGCCTTTGATTTCATCCGCGCAGGAGCCGTTTCCCATCGAAAAAACCTGAAACCCGCCGGAATCCGTCAGCATCGGACCGCCCCACCCCATAAATTTATGCAGTCCCCCCATTTTTTGAATGAGGTCCGCCCCGGGCTGGATCATCAAATGGTAGGTGTTGGCCAGAATGATATCCGTCCCGGCCTCCTCCATCTGAAGGGGAGAGAGATTTTTAATCGACGCCTTGGTGCCGCAGAAAATATAATTGGGCGTTTTGATCGTCCCGTGCGGCGTGCGCAGCCTGCCCGTCCGGGCCCCGCTTTTCGGGTCCGTGTGCGTGATTTCAAACGAAAAATTCGGGTAATGTATGTTTAAATCGGCTGCCATGCGCGCCTTTATGACAGAAGATGGGACTTTTCCAAAGAGACTTTACAGCTTTGCCACAGGAATACGGCGCACAGGGGGGCCTTCCGTCCCGTGAGCCCGGCCTACCAACACTTTTTTCGCCGGGACCGCAGCCCCTTCATCCTCCTGCTCCGCAAAAGCGCGCGCGGCGGCTCTTTTGCTGTCAAGGACATCCAGACGGGCCTGCGCCGATTCATGGCCCTGCGCGGCGGCTTTTTCAAAAAATTTGCGGGCCTGCACCTCATCCAAATCCACAAGGTGAAGCACCCCCATGTTATACAGGGCACCCGGATCACCGGCATCAGCCAACCACTTCTGCCTTTCAACAAATTGCTTCAAGTCTTTTTCAAGCATGGCCTCTCCTCTTAACACTATGTCCTTCCGAGGCACGGACTTTAACCTCTCTTTAATGTTATGTCAATTCTAAAACGCTGCCTGTGAAAAAACCCGCTGCGCTCGCCGTCAGCGGGTTTTAACGTCGAAAGCAATGCGTCCCTACGCTTTCTTGGCCAGCGCTTTTTCGACCTGCGCTTTTACCTTGCGCAAAGCGGGGTCCAGCTTGGTCTTGGCCGTGCCTGTGACGAACGCGTCAATGCCGCCTTTATGGTCCAGCGTCCGCAAACCCGCCGCCGAGACCTTAACAGACACTTTACGGCCCAGAGCCTCGCTGTAGACGCTCGTATTTTGCACATTCGGCAAAAATTTACGGTGCGTTTTATTTTCGGCGTGAGAACGGTTATTTCCGGACATCACGGCTTTTCCTGTTACCATACACGTGCGGCTCATGGGCTTATTCCTTTAAAGTCTTATAAAATCCTAAAAATCCGGGGCGAAAATAAACGAAAGCCCCCCTAAAAGTCAAGAAGATCATGCCCGGAAACGACAATTGCACCACAAAGGACGGCCAAAAGAAGGATATGGGCCATCATTGAAATGTAAATCCCGCGGCTTAAATGGCTGGCCCCCAGCTGCGCCGTGGCCCCTTTCGGCCCGGCCCAGCGGCGCTTGATCGCGCTGCCGTCAAGGTCTTTCGTCGCGCCGCCAAGGCTGACATTCAGGGCAAAAGCCATCGCAGCAACCGCCCAGCCCCCCTCTTCATAAGGCGCCGTTCCTTCCCGCGCCTTAAAGGCCGCGAGGGCGTCGCTCATCCGGGCCGTGGGCGTAAACAGCCCCGCCAGCGCAATCAAAATCCCGGCCAGCAGATTCGGGACAAATCCCATCAGTTTTTCAAGGGTGAGGGACATCTGGCCGAATCCTTTGGTAAACCCCTCTTTCCCGAAGCGCCAGGACAGCGCCGCAAGCCCCATATAAAGATAGGCGCCGGGCAATCCGGCAATCAGATACCACAGGACCGGCGCCACCAGCCCCTTGTCAAAACTCCTGGCCCCCATCGCAATCCCGATGCGGGTGATCGTATATTCGTCGCTTGTGCTCATATCCGTGCGGGTGGAGCGCGCAATGGTGTAAAAGGCCCCTTTGAGCGGTTTTTCGCTGGAAAGCGCCTGAAACAGGCGAAAAAGCGCAAACCAGACCGCACCGGCCGTTAAAGACAGGCTGAGCAGGAAAATTTCCATGATTTTCCATTGCGGGTAATAAAGGGTCAGGAAATGGGCAAACTTGCCCATAAACAAGGCAATCAGAAGCCCCGTAACGGTCAGGATAAAGCCCCTGAAGGACAAATCGGCGCGCGTGCGGTCGGCGCGGTCCAGCCGCCCGCCGATTCCGCCGAAAAACAGCTCTATAATGCGCCAGAGAAACGGATTCGCGTTCCCTCCCATCGGCCCCGTCAGAATACCTATGCAGGACACAAGGAAAACGGCGGCAATTGCCACCGGGAGACGGTCCGGATCAAAGATATGGCCATGAATTTGCTGAATATACTCAAAAATGGAATTTTGCACTGCACCAAAGCCTGTTCCGGGTGTATAATGAAACATTGTAGCGTTTAAACAAAGGCTTTGAAAGATGCTCTATCATTTATACGAATTCCGGAATGCCCTTTTATCCCCCGTCCGCATCGGCGCGGAGGTTTTTCGCGCCTCCATGATTAACCCCTGGAACCCGCTGGCCCATACGCAGGTCGGACGGACGCTTGCGGCCAGCGCCGAAATGTTCGAACGCACCACCCGCCGCTTTGGCGAACCGGACTGGATGATTAAAGACACGCTCATTGACGAAAAAAAAGTTCCCGTTTCCATAGAAACGATCGTTGAAAAGCCTTTTTGCAATCTCCTTCATTTCAAACGCGGCACAAAGCGCAAGGACCCGCAGGTTTTACTCGTCGCGCCGATGTCCGGGCATTATGCCACCTTGCTGCGCGGAACGGTTCAGGCCTTGCTGCCGCATCACGACGTTTACATCACCGACTGGACCGATGCCTCCCAGGTTCCGCTTGCCGAAGGGAAATTCGATCTGGATGATTTTATTACGTATCTGCGTGAATTCATGAGTCTTTTGGGGCCGCAAACGCATGTGATTGCGGTTTGCCAGCCGGCTGTGCCTGTTTTGGCTGCCGTGTCCCTCATGGCCGGCGAAGAAGACCCCAACCAGCCTTTGACCATGACCCTGATGGGCGGGCCCATCGATACCCGCATTTCCAAAACGGAAGTGAACAAGCTCGCCGAAGAACGCCCGTTGAGCTGGTTTGAAAGTGCGGTCGTGCAGACCGTTCCGGCCTTCAACCCGGGGGCCTTCCGGCGCGTTTATCCCGGATTCCTGCAACTGAGCGGCTTTATGTCGATGAATCTGGACCGTCACGTGGATTCCCACAAAGAGTTCTTCCAGCACCTGATTGAAGGAGACGGGAGTTCCGCCGAGAAACACCGGAAATTCTATGATGAGTATAACGCCGTGATGGATATCACCGCCGAGTTCTACCTCCAGACCGTTGACGTTGTTTTTCAGCGTCATCTCCTGCCCCTTGGCAAGATGAAATGGCGGGACCCTTTGAGCCACAAGCTCGTTGACGTAAACCCGGAGAAAATAAAACGCACGGCCCTGTTTACCATTGAAGGCGAACTCGACGATATTTCCTCCCGCGGACAAACAACCGCCGCGCATGATTTATGCAGCAATCTGGCGCCGGGCAAACAATTCCACAGGTTCCAGCTTCAAACCGGTCATTACGGGATTTTCAACGGTCGCAAATGGCGTACCGAAGTGATGCCGCGCATCCGGCACTTCATTCGCAATTTTGATAAGGATGTAGACAAAATCCCGGCCAAAGACCTTAAACTGATCCCGGACATCGCGCCGGAACGCTTCAACCATGACAAACACGGCGTTGACGTCGTCAAGCAATGGCTGAAAGAGCGGGACAAAGAGGAACACGAAATCAACGGATTCGTCCCTGCCAAGGATGATAATTAGAGCATTCATCGCTTAGATTGGGTCACGACCCATTTTGTCATCCTGAGCCGAAGGCGAAGGATCCCAAACTTTTCCGGAGATTCTTCCGTCATTGCGAGGGAGCGTAGAGACCGAAGCAATCCAGTCGGCCTTTCACCCCTCACCCTCCCGCTTCGCGGCCCCCCTATCCCTATAGGAGAGGGAGGTATTAAGGCGCCGCCTACGCAGCCTTGGCCGCTTTCCGGTAATCCAGAATGCGCCGCTCGACTTCCGGACGGAAATGGCGCATCAGTCCCTGAATAGGCCACGCGGCCGCATCGCCGAGCGCACAAATCGTATGGCCTTCAATCTCTTTTGTGACTTCCAGAAGCATATCAATTTCTTCCAGCGTGGCGTTGCCGCTCACCATCCGGTTCATCACACGCGCCATCCAGCCCGTCCCCTCGCGGCAGGGCGTGCACTGGCCGCAGCTTTCATGCGCGTAAAAATCGGACAGGCGGGCAATGGCGTAAATCAGATCGGTGGAGCGGTCCATCACGATAACGCCCGCCGTCCCAAGGCCGCTTTGGACTTCCCGCAGGGAGTCAAAATCCATTAAAACGGTGTCGCAAACTTCTTTTGGAATCATCGGGCAGGAAGAGCCACCCGGGATAACGGCTTTCAGGTTATCCCAGCCCCCGCGCACGCCGCCCGCATGTTTTTCAATCAGCTTTTTAAGCGGGATGCCCATTTCCTCTTCCACCACGCAGCGGTTGTTCACATGCCCCAGCAGGCAGAAGAGTTTTGTCCCTGTATTCTTTTCATCCTTGCCCAGCCCGGCGAACCATTCCCCGCCCCGGCGCAAAATCGTCGGCGCGCAGGCGATCGTCTCCACGTTATTGATCGTGGTCGGGCAGCTGTAAAGCCCCGACATCGCCGGGAAAGGCGGCTTGTTGCGCGGCTGGCCTTTCTTGCCTTCCAGGGAATCCAGCAGGGCGGTTTCCTCTCCGCAGATATAAGCCCCCGCGCCGCGATGGAGCGTCACGTCAAAATCCCAGTCCGATCCGGCCGCATTCTTGCCCAGCAATCCGGCCGCGCGCGCCTCTTCGATTGCGACCGCCAGTTCGGACGCTTCATGGGCAAATTCGCCCCGCACGTAAATAAAGGCACGGTGCGCGCCCATCGCAAACCCGGCCAGCAGCGCACCCTCGATCAGCTTATGCGGATCGTGGCGCATGATCTCACGGTCCTTGCAGGTGCCCGGCTCCGATTCATCGGCGTTAATGACCAGATAATGCGGACGGTCCCCGATTTCCTTGGGCATAAAGGACCATTTCAGGCCGGAGGGAAACCCGGCCCCGCCGCGCCCGCGCAGGCCGGACGCTTTCATTTCGTCAATAATCCACGCACGGCCCTTGGCGATGATATCCCTGGTGCCGTCCCAGTCCCCGCGCTTCCTGGCCGCCTCCAAAGACGCCGGCTCAAAGCCGTACAGGTTGGTAAAAATCCTGTCTTTATCCTCGAGCATCTAGAGCGCCCCCGCTTTTTTGGCCTGTTCTTTAAGGCTGGTGGGCCCGTCAATCGACATGGAACCCCGCCGCCCGTTTTGCGGTCCGGCAGGCGGAACGATATCTTTTTTAAGGCTCTCCAGAATCGCCAGCATGCTCTCTTCCGTAAGGTCTTCGTAATACAGGTCGTTGATCTGCACCATCGGCGCATTCGCGCAGGCGCCGAGGCATTCCACCTCCATCAGGGTGAAATAGCCGTCTTTCGTCGTCTCGCCGACATGAAGCCCCAGATGCTCCTCACAGACCTTGAGAACGGGACCGGACCCGCAGAGCCAGCAAGGCGTCGTCGTACAGACCTGAAGCAGGTATTTTCCCACGGGCTGTAAATTGTACATGGAATAAAACGTCGCCACTTCGTAAACCTTCACCGGCGGCTGGCCGATGATCCGCGCGATTTCATCCATGGCGGCCCGCGGAATCCAGCCGCCGTAAGGATGTCCGGCCTTTGCGCCTTCCTCTCCGACCTGAAGCTGCGCCAGATCCAGCAAAGGCATCACGGCGCTGCGCTGCTGCCCTTCCGGATAGCGGGCGATAATTTCCGCCACCGCCTTTTCATCTTTAAAAGAAAAGCTGTCGGGCTGATAATCGGCCTTTAAATCATAAGGTTTTTTCACCGGTCAATTTCTCCAAACACGATATCCATGGAGCCGATATTGGCAACCACATCGGCCAGCATATGGCCTTTACTCATAAATTCCAGCGCCTGAAGATGCGCAAACCCCGGCGCCCGGATATGGCAGCGGTAGGGCCTGTTCGAACCGTCGGACACCAGATAAACCCCAAACTCCCCCTTCGGCGCTTCCACCGCCGTGTAAGTCTGTCCCTTGGGCACATGAAAGCCTTCGGTAAAAAGCTTGAAGTGGTGGATCATCGCCTCCATGGAGCTTTTCATTTCGGCGCGCGGCGGCGGGGCTATTTTGTAATCGCTGACCATGACATCGCCTTTCGGCTTTTCCTGCAATTTCCTCAAACATTGACGCATGATCTTTAAGGACTGGCGCGTCTCCTCGACGCGCACCAGATAGCGGGCATAGCAATCGCCCGTTTTACCGATGGGGATATCAAAGTCCATTTTCTCGTAAACTTCATAGGGCTGCGCTTTGCGCAAGTCCCACGCAATGCCGCTGCCGCGCAGCATCGGGCCGCTAAAACCCCTGTCCTGCGCTTCGTCCGCCGTTACAACGCCGATATCCACGGTGCGCTGCTTGAAGATGCGGTTGTCCGTCAAAAGCGTTTCAAGATCGTCGATCACCCTGGGAAAAGCTCTGGTCCATTCCATCATATCTTCGACCAGCCCTTCGGGCATATCCTGCGCCACGCCGCCGGTGCGGAAATAATTGGCATGCAGGCGCGCCCCGCAGACGCGCTCGTAAAACTCCATGCCTTTTTCCCGCTCCTCAAACCCCCACAGAGCGGGCGTCACCGCCCCGACATCCAGCGCGAACGTCGTAATCCCCATGATATGGTTGAGGATGCGGCCCAGTTCGCAGAACAACACGCGGATATATTGCGCCCGTTCCGGCGCCGCAATCCCGAGAAGAGTCTCCGTGGCCAGCGCAAAGGCATGCTCCTGGTTCATGGGCGAGACGTAATCCAGCCGGTCGAAATAAGGCAGCGCCTGCGTATAGGTCCTGTGTTCGATCAGTTTTTCCGTGCCGCGGTGAAGAAGCCCCACATGCGGATCGGCCCGCTCCACGATCTCTCCGTCCATTTCCAGCACGAGACGCAAAACCCCGTGCGCCGCCGGATGCTGCGGCCCGAAATTCATCGTAAAGGGCTTGATGTTGGTTTCTTCGCTTAAAGAGTCCGTTTCAAGCGGAGCGGAGTCAGGCATCTTTTTCTCCCACTGTCTTTTTGGCGGGCGTCCAGCCATGCCCGGGCGCGTGCGTTTCGCCGCCGGAAAGCTGGATGTCCGTCAGCCCCTCCCAGGGCGAAATCTCCCCGAAATCGCGGAAGGGCTGGTCTATTTGAACGGGTTCGTAAACCACGCGGCGCAGGTCTTCATCGTAGCGCAGCTGGACATGCCCGCTGAGAGGAAAATCCTTGCGCAGGGGATGCCCTTCAAACCCGTAATCCGTCAGAATGCGGCGCAAATCCGTATGGTCGCTAAAATAGACGCCGAACATGTCCCAGACCTCGCGCTCCAGCCATCCGGCATTGCTGAATACGGACGTAACGGACGGCACCGGCGTATTTTCATCCGTCCGGACCTTCAGGCGCACGCGCTGATTCATCGACAGGGACAAAAGATTGTAAACGACCTCAAAACGTTCCTTGTTTTCAGGTTCGTCCACCCCGCAAATATCGACCAGAATCCTGAACTGGCATTCGCCGTCGTCGCGCAGGAACTGCAACACCCCGACGATATCGTCGCGGCGCACATGAAGGCACAGCTCATTTCCGGCAAAGTGAAAACTCTGGACGGCTTCGTCTAAACTCTCTTCAATATGCTCGGCCAGGTCTTTCAGGGATTCATTGTGGGGCATGGCGTAAAAAAATACCGCGTTGTTTCTTACGCGGTATCATAAGAGGTCTTGCCACCCCTTTCAAAGGATATTTATTGTTTTCCCGGTTAAACCGTCAGGTTTTCCGTAGGCCGCATTATCGCTGCCGATCTGAGGGCAGGATCCGGCGTCACCTCCGGCTGTTGATAAATTGCATCCTTGTATCTTGAAAGAACGCCTTCTTTTGCCTCTTCAAGTCTCTGGTTCAGCGCCTCGCGCTGGTGGGTCAGAATATCGCGGTTTTCATCCGTCGGGTCATCCTGATATTTCATGGCGTTATTCACGTGCTCCTTTGCAATCTCTGCAAATTCGGCAGGTTCAATCTCTGCCGCCTTATCGTACCGGCTATCCGACAAGCTTCCATTTTCGGCGCTGCGTTCTATCTGATCCATAAATCTGGTCGTTGCCTTCTCCCTGACACCGATTTCTCTTTCCAGCTTGTCGTAGAGCTTACCCTTGTCCTTGTCGTCATAAGCCTGAATCTGTTGCGAAAAACCTCTTTTGCCCCAGTCCTCGACAGGAACGTCCCGTAATTTTTTTGCAAACTCGTTCGGATGTTCATACTTGGCGGACGCGCCGGCAAAAGCGCCGGTAAGCGGGACGGGAGCCATTACGGCAGCGGCTGCACCGGCCGAAAATTTCAAAAAATTTCTTCTGGTTATCCCCATAACAACACCCTTTCGCGTCCATTCATTAAAACTGACAACAATTATAAAGGAAACTTATGTTTTATGTCAATATATTATCGGCGCAGACGGGTGTCTTCGCGCTGGATCTTCCTTTGGAGCTGGAGAAGCCCGTAAACAAGGGCTTCGGCCGTTGGCGGGCAGCCCGGCACATAGATGTCCACGGGCACCACACGGTCGCACCCGCGCACCACGGAATAGGAATGGTGGTAATATCCGCCCCCGTTGGCGCAGGAACCCATGGAAATGACCCAGCGCGGCTCCGGCATCTGGTCGTAGACCTTCCGCAGCGCGGGCGCCATTTTATTGGTTAACGTCCCCGCCACGATCATCACATCGGATTGCCGCGGCGAAGGCCGGGGAATAATGCCGAAACGGTCGAGATCGTACCGGCTCATATAGGAATGGATCATCTCCACCGCGCAGCAGGCAAGGCCAAAGGTCATGGGCCACATGGACCCCGTCCGCGCCCAGTCGAAGAGATGGTCGGTCTGCGTGAGCAAAAACCCCTTATCCTTTAATTGCGCCGCAATCGCCTGCGGCACCACATCCTGTTCCGGGGCGGGCGGCATCGGAACACGGGTCGTCAAAGGCACGCGCGGCGCGGCGATCACTTTACGGTCATGACTCATGCTTTTATTCCCAATCCAGGCCGCCCTTCTTCCACTCATAGATAAAGCCGACCGTTAAAACACCCAGAAAAACCATCATGGACCAGAAACCGAAAAGGCCGATATCGCCAAGCGTCACCGCCCACGGAAACAAAAAGGCAATCTCAAGATCGAAGATAATGAAGAGAATCGCCACAAGATAAAACCGGACGTCGAATTTCCGGCGGGCATCGTCAAAAGCGTCGAATCCGCATTCGTAGGCGGACAGCTTGTCTTCGTCGGGATGATGGCTCCCCGCCAGAACGGACAGCACAAGCGCGCCGCAGGACACAACAGCCGCAATCCCGATAAAAATCAGGATGGGCAGGTAATTTAAAAGGAAATCGTCAGACGCCATGATGCCGGATTGTAAAGTCTTAAGTGCAAACTGTTAAGCCCGAAAAACAACTTATCACTGAAAACATCAGACTCCCATCACAAATTATTCCGTTGAAATAATCTGGAAACTAATTTATAAGCCTTTTCTAATTTATAGAATTTTTATAGAACACGGTATTTTCTTATGTTTTTTTATTTAAAACCCCAAGATCAAGCCGAACTCCTGAAAGAAGTTCAGTCTCAGGTTGATTCTCTAAGTAAATTTCAGTCTGAATGCTTTAAAACGGTCTTCTGGTGGAGTGCTAAAAAAACCGCGCCGGACGCTCCCTTAAAACTTACCGGGGATAATTTCAAACGGGTGCCGGGCGGGAATCTTCACGTATTTAAAGAAGGCGAAGGGCTGGCGGACGCCCTGAAGGCTTTTCATATCGACCCGGACGCGCTTGAGGACCGCATTACAAAACTTGTCGATCCGGCCCTTGAGAAACCTCCCGGAAAAGGGGAATGCCTCGTCGGGTTTGATATCGATACGACGGAATTTACGCCGGAGGACGCCTATGCCTTCATGAGAAAGCCCGTGACACTCGTACAGCTTGATAAAAACAAGCCCTGCGACACGTCATCGCACAGCGATGTTTTAACGTTATCGGATAAAGACATTGCCATTTATGAACCCACGCGGCGGCTTTACCATGTGTTTGCAAAAGTCAGCAAAATCTGGGCAGAGGAACACAAAGGCGTTTCCTGCATTCCCGTTGAACGGCTGCCGGCGGACAGGATGCCCATGCCTGAAAAAATCAGAGCGGCCATAAAAATGGCGAAAGCCTCGGGACTCATCCCCGCATAAACATCTTCGTTTGCGTAAAACAAAAAATCAGGGTATCCGTCCCGTCATTACGAGCCGCCGCGCCGGAGCTTTTAGCAAAGGCGGGCGGCGCGGCAATCCAGAAACCTGCCTTTTGGCTCTGTATTGCTTCAGTCGCTACGCTCCTTCGCAATGACGAAAAACAGACATTCTTGAAAAATGAGGGGCGGCAAGCTTTTGTAATATAAGAAGCAAAAATGAATGGCGCGAGTGACGGGACTTGAACCCGCGACCTCCGGCGTGACAGGCCAGCGCTCTAACCAACTGAGCTACACCCGCAATTCAGGCTTCCGGTTTTAGGGAATAGAGGACGAAAAAGCAACATCTTTTCACGCTCTTGCGTCCCAATTCCGGAATTTTGTCTTTTAAGCCGCCAATTCCGCAGGTTCCGGGTTAAAGGGCAACCCCAAAGACTCGGCCACGCCCTGATGCGTAATCTCGCCCTTGCAGACATTCAGCCCTTCCATCAAAGACGGATTATCGGCCAGCGCCCGTTTCCAGCCCTTATCCGCAAGCTCCAGCGCATAAGGCAGGACGGCGTTGTTCAGCGCCTGCGCCGATGTCATCGGCACCGCGCCGGGCATATTCGCCACGCAGTAATGGATGACCTCGTCCACCGTATAGACCGGATCGCTGTGCGTGGTGGCATGAGAGGTTTCAAAACATCCCCCCTGATCGATCGCGATATCCACCACCACGGCGCCCGGACGCATGTTCCGGATCATGTCTTTGGTCACAAGCTTCGGCGCGGCGGCCCCCGGAATAAGCACCGCCCCCACCACGAGGTCGGCATCCAGAACATAACGCTCCAGGGAATCGCAACTGGACTGGATCACCCGGGCGCGGCTGCCGAAATGCTGGTCCAGCCGCCGGATATGATCGTGATTTTTTTCAAGGATAACCACATTGGCCTGCATCCCCACCGCCATTTGCGCAGCATGGTACCCTGAGACACCGCCGCCGATGACGACGACATTGGCGGGCTCGACCCCCGGAGAACCGCCGATCAGACGGCCCCGCCCGCCCAGATGCTTCAAAAGATAGGCCCCGCCGACCTGAATGGACAAACGGCCCGCGATCTCGCTCATGGGCGCCAGAAGCGGCAACCCTTTTCCGCCCGGCCCCGTAACGGTTTCATAGGCAATCGCCACACATCCGGAGTCAATAAGCCCCTGTGTCTGCTGCGCGTCTGCGGCCAGGTGAAGATAGGTGAAAAGGACCTGGTCTTCCCGCAACATCTTGCATTCCTGCGGCTGCGGCTCTTTGACCTTGATAATCATATCCGCCCGGTCGAATATTTCTTTTGCGGTGCTTATAACCTCCGCGCCGGCGGCCTTGTAGTCGTCGTCCGTGTAGTTAATCCCCCCTCCGGCCTGCGTCTCGACCAGAACCTGATGACCGTGGGCGACAAATTCTTTGACGGAAGCGGGCACCAGCCCGACACGATGCTCTTGCGGTTTGATTTCTTTGGGAACGCCGACAATCATATTCATTACCTCCTTACAGGATGAACTCAGGGTGAAAACCGGGGGTAATCTAGCAGCCGCCCTGCCCCTTGCCTACATGCAACGCACAAAAAAACGGTTTTTTCTGAAACGTGGCTACGCCGCGCTCTCTTGCAACGTCTCTTCGCCCATCATCAAAACCCCGTCGGAGATATGAAACTCGACGCTCTCCCTGCCCTGCCACCGGTTGATCTGGAATTTTCCGAGCAAATGAAACGGCTGGCGGGACTTTTTGAGCAGGGCCTCTCCCAGAGGAGTCCCGACCCCGCCAAACAACATTGTCTTCATGCGCGTTCCGCCCTCCCAGTCGCTGACCAGCGCGCGGATGTGCTTTTCTTTCAGCACATCGACGCTGTGAACCCGCACATTGGCCAGCGCAAAAACAGGCTCCGCATTTCCCACGCCGAAAGGCCCCACATTTCCTTCCAGAATTTTAATGAACTCCAATTGCGCCCCCTGAACCGAAGCCACGCCGTCAACGACTGTTTCTTTTGTTAAATCAATACACTCTAATTGTTTTTTGAAGTTTTGGTATAAAAATTCCGTAAAGGCCGGAAGCCGGTCCGGCTCCAGCGAAAAACCGCCCGCCATTGCGTGTCCGCCGCCGTTAATCAGCAAACCGTCATTGCGCGCCGCGATAAAAGCCTGCGCCATATTGACACCGGCGACAGAGCGGCCCGATCCGCGCCCTTCCGGCAAACCTTCCGCGTTCTTCGTATAAGTGACGACAATGGCCGGCTTGCCAAAGCGTTCTTTCAGGCGGCCCGCCACCAGACCGCTGAGCCCCGGATGACCCTCCGGCGAATCCACCACAATCACAGGATGGCGCTCCAGCCCTTCCCGTTCCACGCGGGCGATGGCTTCCTTCATCATGGCGGACTGGATTTCCTTGCGCTCCTCGTTGCATTTTTCGAGCGTCCAGGCGATAGAGCGCGCTTCTTCCAGATCGTCGCTGGAGAGCAATCTCGCCCCCAGATCGGATTTATGCACCCGGGAGCCCGCATTGATGCGCGGCCCCAAAGACCACCCCGCATGCTGCACCGTGGGCGCGCCTTCAATTTTGGACACTTCGCACAGCGCCCTGATCCCCGGGTTATCGCTGCTGGAAATCTGTTCGAATCCCACCCGGACAAAAAGGCGGCTCGCCCCCGTGAGCGGCACCATGTCACATACGGTTCCAAGCGCCACAATATCGAGCCATTGTTTCAGTTTTGGTTCAGGCAGGTTCCTGTCGCTGTAATAGCCCTTCTCCCGCAAAACGTTATTGATCGCCACGCAGGCCATAAAGCTCACCCCGCACGCCGCGAGCATGTCCAGTCCCGATATGTCGTCCTTCCGTTTGGGGTTGATGATATGATTGGCATCGGGAAGCGTTTCTTCGGCTTCATGATGGTCGAAAACGGTTATTTCCAGCCCCATCTCACGCGCCCGCGTAATCGGTTCAAAGGCCGTAATGCCGCAATCGGCAATCAGGACAATCTCCGCCCCCTGCTCTTTCAGGCTTTCAAATGCCTTTGCGTTGGGACCGTATCCTTCGCTCAGGCGATCGGGAATATAGACCGGCGGCTCCTGCCCCAGCGCCCTGAAAAAGCGGATCAGGACCGCCGCAGACGTTGCGCCGTCCACGTCAAAATCGGCAAAAATTCCGATTTTCCGCCCCTGCATAACAGCGTCTGCCAGATCTTCGGCAAAGGCGCGCATGCCCGCCATATCAAAAGGATCGGGGAAGTTTTTCTGCAGCGTCGGATACAAAAACGCCTCAACGGAGTCCGGCGTCACCCCGCGCAGCGTCAACATGCGTGCTACGAACTCCGGCAGGCCGTAATTCTGGGACATGCGGGCCACCGCCGCCTCATCCACAGGCAAAAACGACCAGCGCGCCTCATTCAGGGATTTTTGAACATCAAGAACAGAATCGGACATTCGTCCTTTGTAGCACAAACAGGTGCCAGAAATTACCCGTCCATTGCATCAAAACCGCTCTTGCGCTTAAAATTGTGGACCGCTTCGATATTGCGCATCGTGCCGGATTTGGACCGCATCACGATAGAATAGGTTTTTGCCCCGCCCGGATAGCGCCGCACACCCGGCAACATCGTGCCGTTTGTCACGCCCGTGGCCGCAAACATCACATTGTCCGGCTTGGCCAGATCATCCGTCGTGTAAATCTTGTCGTAATCGGTAACGCCCCATTTGTCGGCCCGTGCGCGTTCCTCATCGCTGCGGAAAACCAGACGCCCCAGCATCGCCCCGCCGATGCATTGCAGAGCGGCGGCGGCCAGCACCCCTTCGGGCGCCCCGCCGGTTCCGACATAAAGATCAATGCCGCTTTCGGGTTCGTTCGTCGCAATCACGGCGCTGACATCCCCGTCCTGTATCAGGCTGATACGCGCGCCGGCGGCGCGGACGTCCCGAATAAGCGTTTCATGGCGCGGACGGTCCAGAATGCAGACCAGCAAATCGCTTGTTTTTGCGCCTTTGGCCCTGGCGACCTTCTTGAGCACGTCCTCGATCGGCGCATCCAGATCCAGAACATCTGCGGGGATTCCCGCGCCGACGGCGATTTTCTCCATATAGGTATCCGGCGCGTTCAAAAACCCGCCTTCATCCGCCATCGCCATCACGGCAATCGCGTTTTGCCCGCCCCGGGCCGTAATGGTGGTTCCCTCCAGCGGATCCAGCGCAATATCTACCTTGGGCCCATGTCCGTTTCCGACCTTTTCCCCGATATAAAGCATCGGCGCTTCATCGCGCTCGCCTTCGCCGATCACGACCGTGCCGCGAATGGCCAGCGAATTGAGCGCCTCCCGCATGGCATCGACGGCCGCCGCATCTGCGGCTTTTTCATCGCCGCGCCCGACGGTTCTGGAGGCCGCCAAAGCCGCCGCCTCCGTAACACGCACAGCCTCCAGCGCGAGGTTCCTGTCCATGGAAAACGCCTCGCCTGCGGAATGTGCAAAAGGAAAAGAACTGTCTGCCGCCATAAAACACCTGCCTGTTAATTTCGGAACATGAAGAAGCTATAAAGGATTGATTAAATACGTTCAATACGTAAACACACAGGCTCTTGCGTCAGCGCGGACAATTCTTTCATTTCTTCTATCGCCCTGCGCATCGAAGCTTTATCCGTTTCGTGCGTGACCATGACAATCGAAACGGACGCTTCCCCCCCCTGTCCGGGCTGAATGAAGCGTTCGATTGAAATATCGTATTTTTTGAGAATAGCGGATAAATCGGCGATGACTCCCGGTTTGTCGTGAACGTAAAAGTGAAGGTAATAGCAGTTCACAATATCCTTCTCTTCGACCCACTCCGCTTTTTGCAAGGCGCCGGAGGAAACGCCGAACACCGGCAGATGAATACCGCGCGCCAGATCAATAAGATCGGCCGCCACAGAAGACGCTGTCGGTCCGGCCCCCGCGCCGCGCCCCGTCACCATGGACGCTCCGGCAAAATCGCCTTTGGTAAAAACGGCATTAAAAACGCCGCCGACAAAAGCCAGGGAATTTTTCCTGGGCACGAGACAGGGTTCGACCGTTTGCATGATTTTTCCGTTCAGGCGCTGCGCGATTCCCAAAAGCTTGACCCGGTAGCCAAGCTCTTCCACAAAAGAAATATCCAGCGCGGAAATTTTCCGGATCCCCGTGATTTTTAGCGCTTCGATATCGGGCCGCACGCCGTAGGCCAGCGCGGTCAAAAGGCAAAGTTTGTGGGCGGTGTCCACCCCGTCTATATCAAAGGAAGGATCCGCTTCGGCATAGCCTTTTTCCTGCGCTTCGCGCAAAACGTCTTCAAACGCCCTGCCGCTTTCGCGCATTTGTGTCAGGATATAGTTGCAGGTGCCGTTCAAAATACCGTAAAGGCTTTCGATATTGTTGGCCGCAAACCCCTCCCGCAAAGATTTTATAATGGGGATTCCGCCCGCCGCGGCGGCTTCGTAGTTCAGGCACGCCCCCGTCTCTTCCGCAAGGGCCGCCAGCGCCATCCCGTGATGCGCCAGCAGCGCTTTATTGGCCGTCACGACATGCTTTCCGGCAGATAAGGACTTTTCGACCAGTTCTTTGGCAACCCCTTCGCTCCCGCCGATCAGCTCGACAACAATATCCGGCCCGCCCTTATCCGCAAGCTCCAGAGGATTATCCACCCATTGATAGGCGGACAGATCAACTCCGCGATCCTTCGCCTTGTCTCTGGCATTGACGTGGGTGATTTCGATCGGCCGCCCCGCGCGCGCGGCAATCTGCGCCCCGTTTTTCTGAAGAAGCCGGACCAGCCCGCCCCCGACGGTTCCAAGGCCCGCAATCCCGATACGCAGAGCCTCCGGCACTAACGCTCTCCGGCGAAAATATCAACACGGCGCGCTTCGGCTTCGCTTATCCCCGGAGCCAGATTGCTGTCCCCCCAGCTGACCGTTTTGATTTTTTCCGGCGGCACGCCCTGCCGGATCAGGTTTTTGGAAACCTCATAAGACCGGTTCATCGACTCTTTCAAATTCAAAATACGCCCCTGCACAGGATCGGGACTTTCCGAGCGGGCGCTCGCATGCCCTTCAACCGTAACCCGCTCGACGGGCGCGAACATTGCGTCCTGCGCCACCTGCTCCAGAACCTGACGGCTTTCTCTGTTCAGCGACGAAGACCCGTGGTCGAAATAAACATGCCACCCGCCGGCTGGCTGCGCCGGAAAATCCGCCGCATAGCCATAAGGAGAGTCCGAAGCCCCGGAAGACCATGGCGCCTGATAGCTATCGACGGGAAAAACCGTGACGCGGGAATCCTGCGGCGCCACCACGCCGCCTGCGGCCATCGACGCGCTGATATAGCGGCTCTGTTGCGTGGCCGGCCCTTGCATCTTCATCATCAGATCAGGGTCCTGCGCCGTTTTCAACGGCGGCGTTTCCATCGGCGCAAGCCCCTGCTCCTGCGTTATGCCGCCGGACCGGTAGGACGAACAGCCGGACAGAACACAGGCCACTCCCAAAATTGCTAAAATTTTAAAATGACGTTTCAAAACACTCTCCCAAACCCGTAAAAATATTGCCCCAATGTGGCCGAAACGTCCCGAAAATGCAAGATCGCTTTTTGTTGCTTTTCCCTCTTCTCTCAGGCAGATTCCCCTTTGCGATGTCTGCGAAAAAAAAGGAAAAAACCGTTCAGGACCCCAAAGCCCCGTTTGATCCTGTGGCTTTGGGACGGATCATGGCGGAATCCTTTCAGAAAATGGGGCCGCTCCTTCAGGATTATATGAAAGAAAACGGTCCCCTTCCTCTGAACACGACATCTTCGCCGTTAAACATTCAGGACTCTTACGCGGCCTTTATGAAGGCCCTGATGTCGGACCCGCAAAAGCTGATCAAGCTGCAAACGGATTACTGGACGCAGTGGATGGGCCTCTGGCAAAACGCCTTGTTGCGCGCCAAGGGGGAACCCGTTTCCGACCTCTACAAACCCGGGGCCGGAGACCGCCGTTTCCGCGACGAAAGCTGGGAAAGCACCCTCCTGTTTGATTTTATCAAGCAATCCTACCTGATGACGAAAGACTGGATGCTGGAGAGCCTGCACGAAACCGAAGGAATGAGCCCTGAGGAAATGAAACGGCTTGATTTTTACACACGGCAGGTGACCGACGCCATGGCCCCGAGCAATTTTCTTCTGACCAATCCCGAAGTGCTGGAAGAAACACTGAAAACCGGCGGCGAAAATCTGGTGCGGGGATTCCAGAACCTTCTGGAAGATATGGCCCGCGGGAAAGGGCAGATCAATATCAGCACGACGGACGAAGACGCCTTCGAAATCGGCAGGAACATTGCCGCGACCAAAGGCCGCGTTATCTTCCAGAACGACCTTATGCAGCTTATCCAGTACGCGCCGCAAACCGAAAAGGTCTTTAAACGCCCTCTTTTGATCGTGCCACCCTGGATCAACAAATATTACATCCTGGACCTGACCCCCGAAAACTCTCTTGTAAACTGGCTTGTGCGGCAGGGCCACACCGTCTTTATGATCTCCTGGGTCAATCCCGGCCCGAACATGTCCCAGACGCGTTTTGAAGATTATATGCAGGCCGGCGTAATCGAATCCCTGCGCCAGATCAAAAAAGCGACCGGCGAAAAAGACGTCAACGCAATCGGTTATTGTATCGGGGGCACCTTACTGGCGATGACCCTGGCCTGGATGGCAGAAAAAAGAGAAAAGGAAAAAATTGTTTCGGCGACCTTCTTTACCACGTTGATCGACTTTGAAAAGGCCGGCGAACTAAAGCTCTTCATCGGCGAAGACCAGTTGAACGACATTAACAGGAAAATGGAAAAGACGGGCCTGATGGAGGGAAAAACGCTGCAAAGAACCTTCAGCGCCCTGCGCGCCAACGACCTGATCTGGTCTTTTGTCATCAACAACTACCTGATGGGCAAGGAGCCGTTTCCCTTCGACCTGCTTTACTGGAACAACGATTCCACAAACATGCCCAAAGCCATGTTCAGCTTTTACCTGCGTAAAATGTATATTGAAAACGCGCTTGTGCGCCCGGACGGCATCCGGATGGATGAAACCCCTCTTGATATCAGCAAGATCAAAACGCCTTCCTACTTCCTCTCCACCTTCGAGGACCATATTGCCCCATGGCAGGCCACCTATGACGGCGCCAGACTTTTTAGCGGTCCCGTCACGTTTGTCCTGTCCGGCTCCGGTCATGTAAACGGCGTGGTGAATCCGCCGGCGAAAAACAAATACGGATACGAAACCTCCGGCACGCTGCTCAAAAACGCCGAAGACTGGATGAAAAATACAAAAAAAGCGAAAGGCTCCTGGTGGCCGCACTGGCAAAAATGGGTGAAGGATTTTACCGGGCCGGAAGTTGAAGCCCGCAAGCCTGCAAAGGGCATTGAACCTGCGCCCGGCAGCTACGTGAAGAAAAAAATCTAAAGATACTCTCTGGCCAGTTCGACGTAGTTATTGGCGGACACGGTGAAAAAAGCCAGTTCCTCCGGCGTAATGTCCCGCATATAGCGGGCGGGGCTTCCGCCCCAAAGCTGGCCTGATGGCACATGCTTGCCCGGCGTTAAAAGAGCGCCGGCGGCCACCATGGCTTCGTCCTCCACCACGGCCTGATCCATCACGACGGCCCCCATCCCGATAAAAGCGCGGCTTCCTATCCTGCAGGCATGGAGAAGCGCCATATGCCCCACCGTGACATCGTCTCCGATGTAAGTGCCGGAGACTTTGCGCGTGGTGTGAATGACGCTGCCGTCCTGAATGTTCGTGCGCCGCCCGATGCGGATTTCATGCACGTCCCCCCGAAGCGTGCAGCCGAACCAGATCGAGCTGCCTTCACCGATCTCCACGTCCCCGATGACGGAGGCTGTCGGCGCGACAAAGACACCCTTGCCGATTTTGGGTAAAATATCGCGGTAGGGAAGAATATTGACCATTCCGGAATTTAACAAACTCAAGCCGTCATTGCGAGGAATGAAATGACGAAGCAATCCACTTGCGCCCTTGATGGTAGAATATTCCCTTTAGGCTCTGGATTGCCGCGCTCCCGCTGGTCGCTCGCAATGACAAAAAGAATTAAAGGCCTTTAGGCTGAAACCCTCCCCGGTCTGCGGCCGGTGCCGGTGGCAGGCAGGCCCTTTCTACCTTGCTCAAAAGATCCTTCCTGAACGCATCCAAAGCTTCCTCTGCAATCGCAAGATGGCGGACACTTGCCCCCATTCGGGAAGCCTTTCCCATTGTCGTCGGCGCGCCTTCTGTGAGAACGGTGCATATATCCTTTATATACTGCGTACAAACACGCCTTTGTTCGGCCTTTTCCTGCGGGGTTCGCGCACAAACGTCCACATAGTCCTTTCCAACCAAATCGAGCATTTTGGAAACGAAATCCCGCGGCTGCTGCGTCTTCAAAACTTCATCGATAATGTTCCCGTTCAAGGTGTTTATATCGGAAACAGGATCGGCCGCATTTCCAAGGGGACCAAAGATGCTTTGCGCCCTTTCCGAAACGGCTTTCACAAACGTCATTTTAACGACTTCTTCAGGATTGCCCCATCTGGAAAATCTATCCGTCAGTATCACCTGCGGTGTATTTTCTATCTCAGTTTCCGCCCTGTCCAGACTTGTCGCCGCTATTTCTTGAAGCGTGGCCAAAACAGGAAGGAAATCCGCAACCGTATCTTTAAAAATATCCGGGTCGATACTAACTTTTTCGTCCGCCGAACCAATTATTAACATAGTGAAATCCTTCCATTGTTTATGAACAAAACACTTTTCATAGTCTCTGTCCCGTTTTACGTCAACGACAAAAGAGGTTAATACGGGATTGGATATTTCCTGTAAACCGCATCGATGTCGGCCATGACCTCGTCCGGCAGGTCCATGTCAAACGCATCTATATTGCTTGTGAGCTGCGCCATGGAGGTTGCCCCGATAATCGTGGAGGTCACAAAATTTTGCTTATCTATGAATTTGAGCGCCATCTGGCACACGTCCAGCCCGTGTTTTTTCGCCACGGCGATATACGCGTCCACGGCGGCGTGGGCCTGCACAGAACTCCGGAAAGCATCGAATCCTTCCGGCCGCACTCTCGTTGCAACAGCCCATCGTGCATTTTCCGGCCGTGCGCCATTTTGATATTTCCCGCTTATCATTCCAGAAGCCAAAGGCGACCACGGCAGATAAGCCACGTTCTCGCGTACGCAGGTTTCCGCCACATAGGGATCGTCGGAGCGGTCCAGCAGACTGAATTCATTCTGGATAGACACCATCCGCGGCAGGCCATGGGCTTTGGCCAGTTCGTTATATTTCATGATCCCCCACGCCGTATCGTCCGAAAGCCCTGTATGCCGGACCTTTCCTTCCTTCACGATTTTGCCAAGAGCTTCCAGAATATCAAGAAGATTGTCTTCGATTTCAGCCGTATCCTCCGCCGCAAAATCAATCACTCCGGCATGGTTATGCCCGAAATGCGGGATAGGCCGGTTGGGCCAGTGGAGCTGGTACACATCGATATAATCCGTCTGCAGGCGCTTTAAAGACCCTTCAACCGCTGTGCGAACACTTTGGCCCGTCAAAGGCTCCCCACCCCTGATCCACGAAATACCGGGTCCGGCGACCTTCGTGGCCAGAATAACCTTTTCGCGCTTTCTGCTCTTTTGAAACCACGTGCCGATAATTTCCTCCGTGCGCCCGGAGGTGGGCTCGCTGATAGGAACCGCATAAAGCTCGGCCGTATCGAAGAAATTGATTTCCCGCTCCAGCGCGTAATCCATCTGTTCGTGGCCCTGCGCCTCGCTGTTTTGCTGGCCCCATGTCATCGTGCCCAGACACACGCGTGACACCTTCAGGCCGCTCGTTCCCAGATTTGAATATTTCATTCTGCGCCTCCTTTGCACCCGTACCCATAAAAGAAAAAGAGCCTTTTGAAAAGGCTCCTTTTCCGCTTTCTTTTTTTCCGGCCGCCGGAAACCTGCTCGAAATATTAATGGAAACGCGGCGGCTGCGGATCCGTCCCCGGTTTTGAATAAAGGGCGTCCGCGCCCTTCAAAAGGCGGCTGCGAAATTCCTTCAAGGCCGGCTGCACAATGCCCGTTTCCAGTCCCACTAACCCTACAGGAGACGCACCGTTTGATGCCGCCATAGTGATGACTTTCGGCGCGCAAACCGTCAAAGCGCAGCATATGTTTTGAATGCATTTCCGGGAAAGGTTTCTTTGAAATTCCTTTTCTTCCGCAGTTTGCGCCTGCGTCTGTTCATATACGGCCCCCGCGAAACCGGCCATTTTTGCTGTATAGTCGATTGACCGTGACGAACAGGCCGTTTCCACAACAAGATCCGTATTCAGTTTATTTATTTTTTCAACAACGTCCTTTGCGCTGACAAAACCTGTAAAAATGTTTGTCGCGTCCCGTAAAATATCCGCCTGTATTCTCAGTTTAAGATAGGCCACAGGATCGGCATGCCCGGAAAAAACGCCCTGAAGACCTGATCCCGGGACATTTTGCCCAAGGCCGGGAAATATCTCACGCATCTCTTTCTGCCACTGCCCGAGAAGAGAGGATAAAACAGGCAAAAACTTGGTGACCGCGTCCGTAAAAACCGCCGGGTCTATTTTAAAAACGTCGTACCTTGAATCCGCAGAGTCCATATCAAACGCTTTCCCTTTCTATCCGTCAGGACGCATAGCAGGAGCAACGGCAGGATTCGGAAGTGAAGAAACGGTATCAACGCTCCATAAAAGAAGGTACTGGAAATCTTCTATTGCAGATTGGATTATAGAAACATCTACAGTCGTTGCCCTCTCCAGACGCGCCTTCGCCGTCGTCGCAGGCGTGCCTTCCGCCAGGATTTCACATAGCTTTTTAATGTATTGCCATGCTGCCCTGCTGCGCTCTGCCCTCTCTTCCTCATTTGCCGGATGTGTTTGCACATATTCACGATATTCACGCCCGGCCAAGCCGTCTATTTTGGAGATATGTTTCTTCGGCTGATTCGAATCTATAGCTTCAGAAAGCATTTTTTGATTCAGGCCGTTTATTTGTGCGATGACATTCTCCGCGTCCCTAAGACCGCTGAAAACTTCCGCCGCAGCACTTAAAACCCTTGCCGCAACGGCCGCTTTTACCATTCCTTTAAGATCAGCCGTGTCGGAAAATTTGTCTGTAATACTCCTCCCCGAATCCGGCTTTTCCACTTTTCTTTTTATCTTCAGCACGTCTCCGAGAGAAGCTACCTGAATAGCAAACAGAACAGGAATAAAACTTCTAACCGCATCTTTTAAAATGCGCGGATCAATTTCGACCACTTGCTTCGGTGAACCACTCGTTGACATCGCAACGCTTCTCCTTCCATACCTCAAAACATATTCCATAAAACTAAACCGCTCCGGCGTCAACCTAAAAAACAGGCCCCTTCCGGGGCCCGTTTCCTGTATTCGATATCTGAAAACCGTTTTGGCGCCGGCCTAACGCTTCGCCCATTGTTTGGAACGGCGGGCTTTGTGCTTGCCGATTTTCTTCCGTTCGACCATACGGGCGTCACGGGCAAGCATGCCGGCCTTTTTCAGCGCCGGACGCAGGTCCGGTTCGAAATTCTCCAGGGCGCGTGAAATGCCGTGCCGGATCGCGCCCGCCTGACCGGAGAGCCCGCCCCCCTTCACTGTGCACATCACGTCGAATTCTCCTACGCGGCCTGCAACCAGGAAAGGCTGGTTCAGGATCAAAAGCTGCGTTTGACGGCCAAAATACTGGTCCTGCGGTTTGCCGTTCACGACAACCTGCCCTTTTCCTCTTTTCAGCCAGACACGCGCAACGGATTCTTTCCGGCGGCCTGTGGCATAGGCGCGGCCCAGAGCATCCATTTTCGGCTCACGCTTTACAGGTTCCGCATCCGTTTTCGCTTCGGCCTTGACCTCGGCCATATCCGCCACAACCGTTTTTGCCAGATCCTTGAGATCTTTCACCGGTGCGGCTTTTGTCTTTTCTTCTTTTTTGTCAGCCATTTGTTAAGCCCTCTTGTTTTTTGGGTTCATCGACGCAATATCCAGAATTTCAGGATTTTGCGCGGCATGCGGATGTTCGGATCCGGCGTAGACTTTCAGGTTTTTCATTACCTGATGCCCCAGCGCGCCACGCGGAATCATCCGTTCGACGGCCTTTTCAACCACGCGCTCGGGATGCTCTCCTTTCAGGATTTCGCCTTTGGAACGCCCCTTGATGCCGCCCGGATACCCTGTGTGCCAGTAGAAAATATCGCTCTGGGCTTTGTTTCCCGTCAGGCGGACCTTGTCGGCATTGATGACGATGATATTGTCTCCGCAATCGATATGCGGCGTATAAAGGGGTTTGTGCTTTCCGCGGAGCCGCGTGGCCACAATCGCCGCAAGACGGCCAAGGACAAGGCCTTCGGCATCTACAACGACCCACTTCTTGTCCACCTCGGAAGGTTTGGCTGAATAGGTTTTCATATCGTTTTTTCCTTACATCTTCGAAACTGGGGGTGTTATGCGCAAAAACGAACGCCCAGTCAAGAAAAATCATATAAAAACAGAAGGATAAAGGTAAGGTACTCCAATACCCTAATCGGGCAACTCCTGCTCGATCCAATTCAGGAACGGGGCATATCCTCCCTCAATCGGAAGCGCCACAATGCAGGGCACGTCATAGCTATGGATAGATTTGACCGCCGCCGTGAGATCTTCCAGCTTGTTTTCCGTTGTCTTGGCGATCAGGGCAACCTCCCGCTCCCGGCAAACCTTCCCCTCCCAGCGGTAAACAGAGGACATCTCCGGCAACACGTTCACACAGGCCGCCAGACGCGCCTCTATCAGATGTTCCGCGATTTTTTGCGCTTCTTCCCTGCTGCCTGCCGTTATATAGACGAAAAATTTTTTCATGATCTGCCCCGAGGGTGGGAGGTCGAAGTTAGCAGGCACCCTTCTCGCTAATCGCGCTGTAGCGTAAGCGAAAGCGGATGGTCGGGGTGAGAGGATTCGAACCTCCGGCCTCACGGCCCCCAGCCGTACGCGCTAACCAGACTGCGCCACACCCCGCCTTGAAGAAAAACAGTTACAGGAGTTGGCTTTTAAAATCAATTCTTTACAAAGGTAAAAAAAAGTGTAGTTTATGGAAAATTTTAAAAAACAAAGACAGAGGGAAAAATGACACACGGTCGAGGAACAGCTATATCACGGATTAGAAAGTTCATGGAAATATCCGAGAAATCTTCTGATGAGGGCGTAAAATATGCCCGTAAACATTTCCTGCACGGAACAAAAATTAAAGACAGACAAGAATCTTTTCAACTGTTCCTCTCCAGTCTGCCATGTGACGGCTCATCAGCCGACAAGAGGGGCAAAGCGCTCGCAGAACTTTTTGAAACGGCGACAAAAAAGTGCAATACGGGAACTGCGGCAGCGCTCCGAACGCTTGGCCGGGAATTTCCTTCACTGCGCCGCTCTTAAAAGAACGTCTTCTACCCCGGAAATGTAGAGGATTGCAGGAGAGAACGCCGCTTCGCCTAATCAAGCATGTCGCGCAGGGCTTTCAGCTCTGCCAGCATGGTTTCCAGAACGGCGCGTTGCCCCGAGGAAGGCGCGGCAGAGCTTCCGCCGGTTTGTTGGGAAGACACAAGCTTCGGCGGGGACGCCTGCGTCTTGCTTTCAGAAGCCGCCACGATCTGTTGTTTTCCCTGCCCTTTCAAAAGCTTCTGGACCCCCTTGATCGTATAACCTTCCGTGTAGAGCAAGTGATGGATATGCTTGAGCAGCGCCACGTCCTCCGGACGATAGTAACGCCGTCCGCCGCCGCGTTTCATCGGACGCACCTGCGAAAATTTCGTTTCCCAGAACCGCAGCACATGCTGCTGCACATCAAGCGCCTTGGCCACTTCGCTGATCGTCCGGAACGCCGTTGCGGATTTTTTGGAACGGGAAGACGCATTCTGCGACGAGTCGGAAACCCGGCCGGCCATCTCCGCATGCCCCGAAACAGACTGGACTTTCGGAGAGGTCTGCACCTCTTCCTGCTGCATGGACCTTAAGGAAGAAGACCGCGTGGGATGGGCTGTAATCATTTTTTGTCTTTCGTTTCTCTTAAATTATTTAATTTTGTTTCTAGAACTTCGTCCGGGCTTCGCTCCCCCGCGGGCCCCGGCTGATTTTATCTTTTAGAACATGGGAAGCCCGGAAGACAAGAACCTTGCGCGGCGAAATCGGAACTTCTACACCGGTTCTTGGATTTCGTCCGACGCGCTCCCCCTTTTCCCGGATGGAAAAGCTTCCGAAAGAAGAAATTTTGACTCCCTCGCCGGAAATCAGTGTGTTGGAAACTTCATCCAGAACCTGTTCGACCAGATCCGCCGACTCGTTGCGGGAAAGCCCCACCTGTTCATAAACGGATTCCGTTAAATCTGCGCGCGTCAGTGTCCGATCAGCCATTGCTTTATTCCTTTGTTGTACTCCCGTCAGCCTATCCCCTGCGACTTGCAGCGTCAAGAAACAGACCGAACTTTAATCACAAAAAATTGATTCTTTTCAAAGGGGTAAAAGATTTTCCTAATACCGCACCAGTGCGGCGCCCCAAGTCAGCCCCCCGCCCATCGCGTCCATCAAAAGAAGGTCGCCGCGCTTCACCCGCCCGTCTCGCACCGCCTCGTCCAGCGTCAGGGGAATGGAGGCCGCAGAGGTGTTGCCGTGCTTATCGATTGTCACCACGACCTTATCCATCGGCATATCGAGCTTTTTGGCGGTGAATTCGATAATACGGATATTGGCCTGATGTGGCACCAGCCAGTCGATTTCCTCCGGCTTTATTTTGTTTTTTTCGAGGACCTCGGCGACGATATCGGCCATATAGGTCACGGCGTATTTAAAAACCTCCCGCCCGTGCATCACGATATGACGCATTTCATCGGTATAAAGCATCTCGCGCTGGTTCCCGTTGGCGTAAAGATGTGTGGAGTGGATGCCCTGGCCTTTGACGCCGTCCCCCGCCTCTTCTTTCCCTTCCAGAACCACGGCGCCCGCGCCGTCGGCGAACAAAACGCAGGTGCCGCGGTCTTTCCAGTCCACGATGGAAGACATTTTTTCCGCCCCGATCACCAGAATCTTTTTGGCCTGCCCCAGACGGATGAAATTGTCGGCCACGCTCAAGGCATAGATAAAGCCTGTGCAAACCGCCTGCACGTCAAAAGCGATCCCCGGCGGAATCCCCAGCTCCGCCTGCACCTTCACGGCAACCGCCGGGAAAACCCGGTCCGGCGTGGTGGTGGCCACAATGACCCCGCCAATCTCTTCCGGCGCGCAGCCGGCGGCCTCCAGCGCTTTCCGGGCGGCCTTGACCGCCATATCGCCGGTCGTTTCGTCTTTCGCGGCAATCCGGCGTTCCCGAATGCCGCTGCGCTGGACGATCCACGCATCGTTCGTGTCGACCATCTTTTCAAGATCGGCATTGGTCAGAATTTTCCCGGGGAGATAGGAACCGGTTCCGGCGATAATGGATTTCATGGGCACAGACATAAGATAATTCACGCGTCCGAGGCAATAGGGGAAAAGAAAGATTCCTGATTCATCACCTGTTCGATTTCATACGCCACGCGTTTGTTAAAACCGTTTTTCAGCAGGTCCGCCGCCACGAGAATGGCATTTTCCGTCCCGATTTTATCGCTGCCGCCGTGGCTTTTGACGCAAACGCCGTCCACCCCCAGAAACATCCCGCCGTTATATTTGCGCGGGTCCACGCGGTTTTTCATCTGCCCCATCGCGCGCGCCGCCAGGACGTAGCCCAGCATCGACAGCGGAGAGGACTTAAACGCATCCCTTAGAAAGTGGGAGGTCAGCTTTCCGACCCCTTCGGCCGTTTTCAGCGCGACATTGCCCGTAAACCCGTCCGTCACGACAACATCCACCGTGCCTTTTGCGATGTCGTCGCCTTCCACAAAGCCTTTATATTCGCCGGGAAATTCGATGTTGGAAAGAATGCCGGCAGCGGCACGGACCTCTTCATGTCCTTTCATCTCCTCCGTCCCGACATTCAAAAGCCCCACGCTCGGATTTCCAATTCCCATCACGACGCGGGCGTAAACGGACCCCAAAACCGCGAACTGGGCCAGCATCTCCGCATCGCAGGCCAGGTTGGCCCCCAGATCCAGCATCACCGTCTGGCCGCGCTCGGTCGGGAAAAGGCTGGCAATGGCGGGGCGGGAAATCCCGGGCAAACATTTCAAAAGCACCTTGGACAGCGCCATCAAAGCCCCCGTATTCCCGGCAGAAACAACCGCGTCTGCCCGGCCTTCCTGCACGGATTCGATGGCCAGGCGCATGCTGGAGCCTTTGCCGCCGCGCAACGCGACGGAAGGCTTGTCGCTGCTTAAAATGGCTTTGTCCGTATGAATGACTTCCGAAACGCCGAGCAAGGCAGGATATTTCCGGATTTCCGGGTTGATTTTCCGCTCATCGCCGAAAAAGAGGAAATGCGTGCCTTCCAGACGCGTGAGCGCCGCACAGGCCGCAGGAATGACAACTTCGGGACCAAAATCCCCGCCCATCGCGTCCAGTGCAATTGTCTGATGGTGAGTCATGATTTTTTCGGCATCTGGTTGTTGATGGGCATAGCATTAAACCATTAACCAATCACGGGCGCAAACGAACGCTGCACATGAACGCAGGGATATTTTATTCCTTGCCTTCGATAACCTGGCGGCCCTTATACATGCCGGTTTTCAGGTCGATATGGTGACGGCGCACAGACTCGCCCGTATGGGAATCCTCAACCCAGTTGGCGGCTTTCAGCGCATCGTGCGCCCGGCGGGATCCCCTTTTGGACGGGGTTGTTTTTCTCTTTGGAACGGCCATCTTTCGGCTCCTTCGTTTAAATTCAGGCCGCCTAGATAACCTAAAACCCCAAAAACCGCAAGGAAAAAAGGTAACTAGCGCTTTTCCTTCCAGTCTTTCAGCGCTTCGAAGGGATTTTTGCGTAACGGCGACGCCTCGCGGGCGCCCTCCTCTTCATCGCCATAGTCATAACGCGCACCTTCCTGACGCGGATAAGGAGGAATCGCCAGGGATAAATGCTGGGCCGCCAGCTCTCCCAGATCAATCCGGCCACCGATAACCGGCTCCGGATCTTCGCTTTCATCCAGAATCTCGACCTCCGAATGCGCCGTTTGTATTTCGCGCTCTTTTTTGGCCGCCGCAAAAGAAATGGTCTGGCTCCTGTCTGCGAACCATCCCTCGAAATCCTCTTCTATCTCGCTCGTCACGGGCTCTGCGGTCACGATGCAAGACTGGACGATTTTGGCCTTTAAATGGCCGGTAACGTGAAAAGCGCCGGCAACCGGGCTGACGGTGGCCTGCGCGCAAAGGCTTTCAATCGACGGGATATTGAAGCGGCGGGCCAGCGCGGCGCGCGACTCCTCGTCCGCCTCCAGCGAAAACACTTCCGGCCGGTCCGAAACATCTTCTACCTTCACAAAAAACGACCACTCGTTTTCCGGTAAATCCCTTTTGCTTTTAGGCACGCCTTATCTCCTTTTTTTCCGTTACCTCTTCCTCCGATGCGGCCGCGCGCACATATTGCGCCAAAGAACGGACCTGCTCAGGCGCGGGCTTTTCTGCCGTCCCGTAAACGTTCCGTTCCAAAGCCGCTTCCAGGCCGCCCTCAAGCAGGCCGGCTTCATAGGCCAGCGCGCGTCCGTGAAAGCCTTCCATCATGCGCTTCATATGCTTTCGCATGCTCAAATCCCCCACGCCGGTTTCGCGCAGGGTCTGGTCCATATGAACGAACATCTCGTCAAACAAAGCCTGCGAAAGCTCTTTATCGTCCCGGATATCGCGCAAGGCAAGAAAGACTTGAAGGCACAGCATCTCAAACCGCCCGTCGAAACTGTCCGGCACGCCGTATCTTTCATAAAAAACGGGCCGGCGCGCCTCCGAGGCGGCTTCGGCGTACCGTTTCTGCGCCTGCGCTTTTATGGCGCGTTTTTTCCGTCCCCTGCTGAAAATCATAGATTCGAAAATCATAGATTTTTTCCTTTTATGTCTTCCCCGCGAAAGCGGGAACCTTTATAACTTTATTCATGAAAAAATTAAACAGAACAGTTTGCCTTCTGGCTTTGGCAACCGCCCTTGGAACGCCTTTGGGCGCGTGCTCTCCCACGCAGGCCGCCCGCGGAAACATGGTGGAAGATTACCGCATGGCCGAAGTCACGCCGGGAGTCAGCACGCGGCAGAACGTCCTGAAGTCGCTCGGCTCCCCGACGACGACGTCCCCCTTCGACGATACGGTCTGGTACTATATCGGGCAAAAAACGGAGAAAAAGGCTTTCTTCGATCCCAAGGTCGTGGACGAAAAAGTCGTGGTCGTGGCTTTTGACGCGGACGGCATTGTAAAAACGATTCAGGAAATTGATGCGGAGCGCGTGGACGTGCCCCGCGTGCGCCGCAAAACCCACACAGGCGGCAATGAAGTGACCATCATGGAACAGCTTCTGGGCAATATGGGGAAATTCAACGCCCCCAAAGATACCAAACCGGGGATGTAGACCTCCTCAGCCCCTGTTGACATAAACATAGGGCTTCCTTATATGTTTTCAAAACAAATCACAGGAGAGTTTTATGAGTACAGAGAGTAATGAGGGCCAACAGCTATCGGCGTTAGATCATTTTAAGACCGCCGCAAAAGGCGAATATGATGACCTTGCCAAAATAACAGACATGATGGCCGGTATTTTAGCGGATATTGAAGACCGTATCCCTGAAGAAGAAAGACCTTATATGGAAATAGCAAATTCCAAAATTTTTTATAAAAAGGACAAAATTCATACATCAGACGATAAATACAAAACCATCGAGTTTTGTTGCGGGGGCGTTCGAGGAAACTCTGCCGTCATATTTTTTGTTACCAGTACCGGCACAAAGACCTTCACCTGTGGCACCATAAGTGATCGTCTGATATGCCCTGAAGGACATAAAGAATTTACAATGGAAAAGGCAGCGGAAACGATTGCACAGGGGATGTTTAAATCTCTTCCGGGTGACCTGCGTCAACGCTACGCGGAAAGTCTGCGAAGGAAAAAAGAGAACAACACTGAAGCCAGACCTCAATAAAAATAGGCAATTCCATTTAAAAAAAGCCCCGCTTAAAGCGGGGCTTTTTCTTGTTCTTTTTCCTGTCGTCATTGCGAGAAGCGAAGCGACGAAGCAATCCAGTTTTGTGCCTTTTGGCTATAGATTGCTTCGGCCTGGCGGCCTCGCAATGACGTACGGGCTCTAAGCGCCGATCAGGTGCGCCACAATCGCCACCAGCAAAATAGCGACAATGTTGGTGATTTTGATCAGCGGGTTCACGGCAGGGCCGGCCGTATCTTTGTACGGGTCGCCGACCGTGTCGCCTGTTACGGCCGCTTTATGGGCTTCGGACCCTTTGCCGCCGTAATTGCCGTCTTCGATCACTTTCTTGGCGTTGTCCCAGGCCCCGCCGCCGGAGGTCATGGACACAGCCACGAAAATCCCCGTTACGATCGTGCCCAGAAGCATGCCGCCCAGCGCCTGAAACGCCGGAACCATCTCACCGCTCAGGTAATAGATGGCGCCGAACAAAACAGCAGGAGCCAGCACGGGAAGCAAAGACGGCACAACCATTTCACGAATGGCCGCTTTCGTCAGAAGGTCCACGGCCCGGCCGTATTCCGGCTTGCCTTTTCCTTCCATGATCCCGGGGATCTCCTTGAACTGGCGGCGCACTTCGATCACCACGCTGGCAGCCGCCCGCCCCACAGCCGTCATGGACATGGCGCTGAACAGGTAAGGCAACATCCCTCCGATGAACAGGCCGATCACAACGTAAGGGGCCTGAAGCGGGAAGGTGATTTCCGCCAGATCCGGCAGGTAATGCTTGATCTCTTCGGTGTAAGCCGCAAAGAGAACCAGCGCAGCCAGACCGGCGGAGCCAATGGCATAGCCCTTGGTCACGGCCTTGGTCGTATTCCCTACCGCGTCCAGCGCGTCTGTCGTTTTACGCACGTTCTTCGGCAATTCCGACATTTCGGCAATACCGCCGGCATTGTCCGTCACGGGGCCGAACGCATCCAGCGCCACCACCATTCCGGCCAGAGACAGCATGGTCGTTGCGGCAATCGCGATCCCGAACAGACCCGCCACGGTGAACGCGATATAGATCCCGCCGCAGATGATAATCACAGGCAGGGCCGTCGCTTCCATGGAAATGGCCAGTCCCTGAATCACGTTCGTGCCGTGACCCGTTTCGGATGCCTTTGCGACGCTGCGCACAGGGCGGTGCTCCGTTCCTGTGTAATATTCCGTCACCCAGACGATCAAGGCTGTCACACCGAGCCCGGTCAGGACGCAGTAGAACAGGTCCAGCGTGGAAAGCGTCTTCCCGCCGACCATCGTGAATTCAACGTCCGTTCCGATATTGGCCATCATCATCGCCATCAAACCGAGCGAGAAAAACGCGCTGCCGATAAAGCCCTTGTACAGGGCGCCCATGATGTTTTCGCTCTTGCCGAGCTTCACGAAGGCCGTGCCAAAAATACAGCCGATAATGCACATCGCGCCGATCATCAGCGGAAGCATCATCATCGCGGCAACCGAAGCTTCGTCGAACACGTTGAACGCAATCAGCATCGTCGCAACAACCGTCACGGCGTAGGTCTCAAACAGGTCGGCAGCCATACCGGCACAGTCCCCGACATTGTCGCCGACGTTATCGGCAATCGTTGCGGGGTTCCGCGGATCGTCTTCCGGAATGCCGGCTTCGATTTTTCCGACAAGGTCTCCGCCAACGTCAGCCCCTTTGGTAAAGATACCGCCGCCCAGACGGGCAAAGATGGAAATAAGGGAGGCGCCGAACCCGAGCCCGACAAGCCCTTCCAGAGACTGGCGCAGTTCAAACCCCCTGACATCGTTCAGGTAGTAAAAATAGGCGGACACGCCCAGAAGCCCAAGCCCGACGACCAGCATACCCGTTACGGCGCCGGATTTGAACGCGATATCCAGCCCTGAAGCGAGACTCTCGCTGGCGGCCTGCGCGGTACGGACGTTGGCGCGGACGGACACATTCATGCCGATATAACCGGCCACGCCTGATAAAACGGCGCCGATCACAAATCCGCCGGCGACATGAAGCCCCAGCAGGAAGTAAAGCCCTGCCGTCACAACAACGCCCACCATCGAAATGGCTTTATACTGGCGGTTCAGATAGGCTTTCGCCCCTTCCTGAATAGCCGATGCAATTCCCTGCATACGGTCGTTCCCGGCATCTGAGGACATCACCTGCCGCGTCCATATCTGCCCGAAAATAAGAGATGCCAGCACAGCGCAGGCAATCATGAGATAAACTTCAATCATCTTTTTCCCTCGAGTTGTTTTTGTTTCCCTGCGAAAGGACCTTAGCGTCATCTCCCGCCGAAATAATTGGAAAGGACCTTGCACAATTTCGAAGCCCAAAGCAAGAGCCTCTTTACATGCCCGTTTGAACGGTCATTTCCGGCAAATCCCTGCAAAAAGCCGCATCAAATAAGGAAAACCCGGGATTCTCTGGAAAGAAACCCCGGGTTTTTGGAGGAAAAACTGAAAAAATCTTTAAATCTTTATATGGGGCGCTGCTGCACCACCTGAAGAAGGACATCGTTCACCTTGCCTTCGCCCATGACCTGCTTTGTGACTTCATTCAGACGGGCCTTGATCTTTTTCACGTCCAGCACGCCGCCTTCCATAGAAGCCGTGCGGTTTAAAACCCCGTACATGTCCTGAAGATAGGCATCTTTAAGACGGGGAGACATTTTCTCGATCTCTGCGGCGGACTCCCCTTTAGCGACTTCAAGCGTCACCACCAGCGTAACGGTCTGGGACACGCCGTTTTCGCCGATAATCGGCAAAATCATGGGCTTCAAATCAACAAATTCGACCGTATCGGTCGTGCCCTGCTCCAGTTTTTCGGCGTGTTCGGCTTCGGCCTGCGCCTGCGCATGCTCGTCAACCGGCCCTGCGGAAGCTTCAGCAGGCTGCATGAAATAGAAATAAACGCCGGCCGCGCCGCCGCCGAGCACCAAAAGTGCAACCAGACCGATCAATATCATCTTCATGGAATATTTCCCCCGCCAGGATTAGCGTGTGCCCCAGATACTTATCTTAAGGAAAAAGGGTTAAAAGAGGATGTTTTATAGGAACAATTGTATCTATTTTCGCGTCACGCGCGGACGGCCTGCCGCACCTTGTCAAGGACCGCGTTGACCAAAGCCGGCTCTTTCCCGTCATAGAAGGCTTTGGAAACCTCCAGGTAGTCGGAAATAATGATAGGAAAATCAATATCCTGGTGGAATTTCAGCTCATACGCCCCGCAAAACAAAACGGCCCCCAGAAGCAGCTCCGTTTTTGCTTTTTGTTCATCCTCCCTGCCGGCGCGGGCGGCCTTGATTATTTTTTCCAGCTCCGCCCTGTGCTGCGCCACACCATTTGTTAAGGTTTGAAACAGGTCGGGATCGGGTTTGATCATCTCCTCGCCCTCCACATCCATCCCGCTGCGGTGCTGGAGATATTCCTCCACAATGCTTTTGGAATCATGGCCGTTCATAAACATTTGATAGACCGCCTGGACGGCCATCAGACGCGCGGCGCTTCGCCTGGCTTTTGAGGAGGGGGATTTTTTCATCATCTCAACTGCGCGGGTAAATCCCGAAACGGGACTTAAGGGAAAGCATCTCAAGGGCGGCACGGGCGGCGTCCCCGCCCTTGTCCTTTTGTTCCGGGTCGGCGCGGACCATGGCCTGCGCCTTGTTTTCGCATGTCAGGATACCGTTGCCGATACATAATGTGTGCCGGATGGATAGATCCATCAGGCCGCGCGCGCTTTCTTCGGACACCGTATCGTAATGGGACGTTTCCCCCCGGATGACGCACCCCAGCGCGACATAGGCATCAA
Source organism: Rhodospirillales bacterium (assembly GCA_023898765.1). Taxonomy (NCBI): domain Bacteria; kingdom Pseudomonadati; phylum Pseudomonadota; class Alphaproteobacteria; order Rhodospirillales; species Rhodospirillales bacterium. The sequence goes on from CP060238.1 coordinate 1,635,793, forward strand.
AGCGCTTGCGGGCCGTATAAAAATCCAGCCCCCGCACCGCGAAACCGATGGCTGCGGGTATTTCGAGCGCCCCCGGCACAGCGTAGCGCTCATACGTCGCCCCCGCTTTTTCCAGCGCGGCAAGAGCGCCCTCCGCAAGCTTGTCCGAGACATCTTCGTAAAAACGGGCCTCGATCACCATGATGTGCGGCGCTTCCTTAAAATCGGCGTTAGGCTGCTGGCTCATAAGATGTTCCTGTAATCCGCGATGTGTAAATCATACCCTTCCAGCCCCACAACGGCCTTGGGGCTGTTGGTAAGAAGAACCATTTTCCTGATCCCCAAATCAAGCAAAATCTGGGCGCCGATACCGTAATTGCGCAGGTAAGGGTTTGCGGCCTTGTCTTCTTTCTTCTGCAGGCGGCGGGACAAGGCGTGCGGATCGGGTTCGCGGAGCAAAACAAGGACGCCCGCGCCTTCTTCCTCTATCATCTTCATGGATTTTTCCAGCACAGGGTCGCCCCCGCCCAGCACATCGCTCAGCACGTTCATGGCGTGCATGCGCACGAGCGTCGGCTTTTCGGGGTCTGTCTCCCCTTTTACCAGGGCGATATGTTCGGCGTACTGCACCGTATTTGCGTATAGATGTAACCTGAACTTTCCGCCATAAGTGCTTGTAAAATCTTCTTCTGTTATCTTTTTAATGAGCTTTTCCTTGCACCGCCGATGCGCGATCAAATCGGCAATGGTGCCGATTTTCAGCCCGTGCAACTGCGCGAAAGACACAAGATCCGGCAGGCGGGCCATGGTGCCGTCGTCGTTCATAATTTCACAAATGACGCCCGCCCCCGAAAATCCGGCCATGCGGGCGAGATCCACGGCGGCTTCCGTGTGGCCGGAGCGGATCAGAACCCCGCCCTCCTTCGCCAGAAGCGGAAAGACGTGCCCCGGCGTGGCAATATCGCTTGGGCCGCTTTGCGGATGGATCGCGGCCTGGATGGTTTTGGCCCGGTCGGAAGCGGAAATCCCTGTCGTCACGCCTTCCCTGGCCTCGATGGAAACGGTAAAGGCCGTGCGATGGTGGGTGTTGTCCCCGCGCCCCATCATCGGCAGGCCCAGACGCTCCACCATGGCGTTTTCCATGGGCAGGCAAATCAGCCCCCGCCCGTGTTTGGCAAGGAAGTTGATGTTTTCCGGCGTGGCCATCTGGGCGGCGATAATCAAATCCCCTTCATTTTCGCGGTCTTCGTCATCCACGATAATAACGGGCCTGCCGTTGCGGACATCTTCGACAATATCTTCGATGGAAGATAAAAAGCCTTGGTCCTCCTCGGACAACCGCGCATCTTTTATCGTCCGTTTTAAAACTGCCTTCGTCATGCCGCGCCCCTTTCTTCCAGTATGCGGGCGACATAACGGGCCAGCACATCAATCTCGACATGGAGGCTGTCTCCCGGTTTCAGCCCCCCTAACGATGTGTGCGCCCATGTGTGAGGAATGATATTGACGCCAAAACGGGCCCCCTGCACCTCGTTTACGGTTAATGACACGCCATCGAGGGTCACTGACCCTTTAGAGGCAATGTAACCCGCCAGTTCCTTAGGGATTCGAAGGGTCAGGCGGTGAGACTCCCCGTCTTCCCGGATGTCTTCAACGACGGCCAGCCCGTCCACATGTCCGGTCACCAGATGCCCGCCGATTTCATCCCCTGTGCGCAGCGCGGGCTCCAGATTGATTTTTTTGCCTTCCGCCCATGTCCCGATTGTTGTTTTGGAGAGGCTTTCGGCGGACACATCCGCCGCGAATCCCTCTTCCCCTTTATCCACAACGGTCAGGCAGCATCCCCCGCACGCGATGGACGCCCCGATCTCCACGGCGTCCAGATCAAGGCCGGAGCGGATATACAGGCGCACGCCGCCCCGCTTTTCTTCCACGCGGGCGACACAGCCGATTTCTTTTACAATGCCTGTAAACATGGCGCGTACCTTAGGCGGTTCCGGTATAAATTTCCAGTAAATCCGCGCCAAGAAAGCGAATTTCCGTTCTGTTTAGCTCCAGACGATCCTTCAGGGCATAAATCCCGAGGTTATCCACAGCCGCTTTTCCGTCGGCCCCCAACAGGGATGCCGCCCGAAACCAGAGCAGGCGGTCATACAGCCCGGCCTTTAAGCAGGAACTCACAAGCCCCGCGCCGCCCTCGACCAGCACACGGGTCAGCCCCATCGTGCAAAGCTGTGTAAACGCGGCGGGCAAATCGCAGTGGCCGTCGTTGTCAACCGGCACCGGCACGACCCTGACCCCTTTTGCTTCAAGCTGCGCTTCTTTTTCAGGATTTGCGTCAACCCGGCAAATTATCCACAAAGGCGCTGTGGATAAGTCTTTCAGAAGTCGCGACTCGGGAGAAAAACGCAAATGCGTATCAAAAACGATCCTTACAGGGGTGCTGCCGACCCCCGAAAGACGCGATGTGAGACGTGGATTATCTGCAAGAACGGTTCCTATCCCCACGGCAACGCCGTCATGCCTGGCCCTTTCCAGATGGCCGTATTGACGCGAAAATGCGCTCGTAATCCATTGTGATTCACCGGAGGCGCTTGCAATTCTGGCATCCAGCGTCGTAGCCGTTTTCAGCGTTATCAAAGGCCGCCGCGCCGTTTGGGAAAGAATAAACCCGCGGTTGATTTCCTGCGCTTCTTCCATGCAAAGGCCGGTTTCAACCTCAATACCTGCCTGCCGGAGAATGTCGCGCCCCTTCCCGTTTGTGCGGGGATCGGGATCGGGCGCGGCAATCACGGCACGCTTCACGCCGGCCTGTACAAGCCTTTGCGCGCAGGATCCTGTTGCGCCCTCATGCGCGCAAGGCTCCAGCGTAACGTAGACATCCGCTCCTCCGGCCGCGGCGCCCGCCTGTTCCAGCGCGATCGTTTCCGCATGCGGACGCCCGCCGTCTGCCGTGCGCGCCCGTCCCAGCACTATCCCGTCTTTCGCGATCACGCATCCCACGGACGGATTCGGCGCCACCCGCCCAAGCCCCGTCCGGGCAAGGCCCAGCGCCGAGCGCATGTAATGAATATCGTTATAATGCGGCATATCGGGAAGAGCTTATTCCGCCACGCGCTTTTTTTCCACCTGCAAACTCTGCACTTCGTCCAGAAAGGCGTTGAAGTCTTCCGGGTCGCGGAAATCCTTGTACACGGAGGCGTAACGGATATAGCCGACTATATCGAGCTCCACCAGCGCGTTCATCACGAACCCGCCAATCTCGCGGGAGGGAATTTCCGGCTCGCCATAGCTTTCAAGCTGCCGGACGATGCCGTTCACGGCTTTTTCGATCTGCTCTTCGCTGATCGGGCGTTTGCGCAGCGCCACGCGGATGGACCGGGTGATTTTCTCGCGGTCGAAGGGCTGCGTATCCCCGCCCGCCTTGACGACCATCAGGTCGCGGAGCTGGATCCGCTCGAACGTCGTAAACCGCCCCCCGCAGGACGAACAGGACCGCCTGCGCCGGATCGCCGCCCCGTCATCCGTGGGGCGGGAATCCTTCACCTGCGTTTCCTCATTTCCGCAAAACGGGCAGTGCATGTGTCAAGCCCTAGGAAACGGCCTGATCGTAGATCGGGAAGCGGGCGCACAGCGCCTTCACCTTGGCTTTGACAGCGGCCTCAACATCGCCGTTGCCTTCCGGACCGTTGGCCACCAGCCCGTCCAGCACCTCAAGAATAAGCGCGCCGATCTCTTTCCACTCCACAGGGCCGAAGCCGCGTGTGGTGCCGGCCGGCGTCCCCAGACGCACGCCGGATGTCACGAAAGGCTTTTCAGGGTCAAACGGCACCGCGTTCTTGTTGCAGGTAATGCCCGCATGCTCCAGCGCTTCATCCACAACTTTTCCGGTCAGGCCTTTGGGGCGCAAATCCACCAGAACAATATGGGAATCCGTCCCGCCGGAGACAATATCCAGCCCCCCGCCAATCAAAGTTTCGGCAAGGATTTTTGCATTGCTTACAATAGATTGCGCATAATTTTTAAACTCTGGCCTTAACACTTCGCCAAACGCAACAGCCTTGGCCGCGATCACATGTTCCAGCGGGCCGCCCTGCAGGCCGGGGAAAATGGCGGAGTTCAGTTTCTTCGCAATCTCCTCGTCATTGGTCAGGATCATCCCGCCGCGCGGGCCGCGCAGCGTTTTGTGTGTGGTGGTCGTGGTCACATGCGCGTGCGGAACCGGCGACGGATAAGACCCGCCGGCAACCAGCCCCGCGTAATGCGCCATATCCACCATCAGGTACGCGCCGACTTTATCGGCAATTTTCCGAAAACGTTTCCAGTCGATCACACGCGGATAAGCGGATGCCCCGGCCAAAATCAGCTTGGGCTTGTGCTCGTCTGCCAGACGTTCCACCTCGTCATAATCGATCAATCCGTCTTCCTTGCGCACGCCGTACTGAACGGCGTTAAACCATTTGCCCGACTGGTTCGGCGCCGCGCCGTGGGTCAAATGCCCGCCGGACGCCAGCGACATCCCCAAAAATGTGTCGCCCGGCTCGAGCAGCGCCTGAAAGACACCCTGATTGGCCTGCGCGCCGGAATGGGGCTGCACATTGGCGAACTGACAGCCGAAGATTTTCTTGGCCCGCTCGATCGCCAGGCTCTCGGTGACATCCACATGCGCGCAGCCCTGATAATAACGTTTTCCCGGATAGCCTTCCGCGTATTTATTGGTCAAAACAGAGCCCTGCGTCTGAAGAACCGCCTTGGAGACAATATTCTCGGACGCGATTAACTCGATCTGGTTTTGCTGGCGCTCCAGTTCGGCGTTCAGCGCTTTGAATATTTCGGGGTCTGTGTCCTTTACGTCCCCGCTGAAATAGCTGTCATCTGTCATCGTTTTCTCCGCTGCATTGCTCATCTTGTTTCCTTTCCTAATTTTTCCACACGGGCGGCATGCCGGCCGCCTTCAAAATCCGTTGTTAAAAATGTTCTCAAAATCTCCAGCGCCTCTTCCGGCGGCGTCAGCCGTTCGCCCAGACACAGGACATTGGCGTCGTTATGCTGCCGGGACAGGGCCGCCATGTTTGAATCCCTGCACAGGGCCGCCCTGACTTTCGGGTTCCGGTTCGCCGCAATGGAAATCCCGATTCCGCTGCCGCAGATCGCCACGCCGAACGGCGCGCGCCCTCCGGCCACATAATCGGCAACTTTATAGCCGAAATCCGGATAATCGACGGAATCCGGCCCGTCCGTCCCCAGATCGACCCATTCGGCATCCAGAGAATCGAATTTCTCTTTCAGAAACTCTTTCAGCGCAAAACCCGCGTGATCGCTTGCGATTGCCACCTTTAAAACCATACCCTTTGTATAGGAACTCTACCCTACTCAATCAATCCTTTTTTACGCAAAACATATTCGAGCCGCCTGAGCGCGTTGCGCTTTAAAATCTCTTCCGACGCGCTCTTGGGGCCCTGAATGGAAATTTCCGTCAGGGTTTTCGTATCCATCGCAGCCACGCGCACATAATTCCCGACAGGGAAAAACTCGATAATAACTTCACGGTCTCTTAACGGCGCGTCTTTCATGTGTTTATATATAGCCATGAAAAAAGCAGAATTCGACTGGAAAGACCCGCTTCTCCTCAATGATTTGCTGACCGAGGAAGAACGCATGATTCGCGACAGCGCCCACGGCTTCGCGCAAAAGACTCTCCTGCCCGGAATTATCGAAGCCAACCGGCACGAGCATTTCGACCCGGACATCCTGAAAGAGATGGGAAAGCTCGGCCTTCTCGGTCCGACCATCGAGGGCTATGGCTGCCCCGGCGTTTCCCAGGTTTCCTACGGGCTGATCGCGCGGGAAGTGGAGGCGGTCGATTCGGCCTACCGCTCGGCCTTGTCGGTCCAGTCTTCGCTTGTCATGTATCCGATTTACGCCTTTGGCTCGGATACGCAGAAGGAAAAATTCCTGCCGAAACTGGCCTCTGGCGAATTTATCGGATGTTTTGGTTTAACCGAACCGGATGGCGGTTCCGACCCCTCATCCATGAAAACCCGCGCCAGGAAAACGGATGGCGGTTACAGGCTTTCCGGGGCCAAACAGTGGATTACCAATTCCCCTGTCGCAAATGTTTTTGTGGTCTGGGCCAAGGATGACGGGGGCGAGATCATCGGCCTTCTTCTTGAAAAAGGCATGAAGGGGCTCGAAGCTCCCAAAATCGAAGGCAAATTTTCCCTGCGGGCTTCTGTTACCGGCGGGATCATGATGGACGACGTCTTCGTCCCCGAAGAAAACAGGCTGCCCAAGGCCGAAGGCATTAAATCCCCCTTTATGTGCCTGAATTCGGCGCGCTACGGCATTTGCTGGGGCGTCATGGGCGCGGCGGAAAGCTGCTGGCATATCGCACGGGATTACGTGATGGACCGGCACATTTTCGGCAAACCGTTGGGCGGGCAGCAGCTCATCCAGAAAAAACTGGCCGATATGCAGACCGAAATTACGCTGGGGCTGATCGGCGCCTGGCGGCTGGGCAATTTGAGGGATCGGGAAAAAGGCGGAAATGAACCCATTTCGCTCCTGAAACGCAACAATTGCGGCAAGGCGCTGGATATCGCCCGCACCGCGCGCGACATGCTGGGCGGCAACGGCATTTCAGATGAATATCACGTGATCCGCCACATGATGAATCTGGAGGCCGTTAACACCTATGAAGGCACGCACGACATCCACGCCCTGATCCTCGGGAAAGCCCAGACGGGGCTGCAGGCCTTCGGACAGCCTTAGTTACTTCACAGCCGGACGGAAAGGCGCGTCGCAGCTATATTTCGACTTCGGCAGTCGCATGGCGTTGAAATACCCGTCCTTATCCAGACGGTTTATAGCCTCGGCCACCATTTTCGGGCTTGGATGGTCCATAATCTCGAAATGATCGATGAAATCCTGTTCGTCTATCAGGTTCTCCGGGTTGTATCCAAACGTTGGATTGTCCGCGTACATTTCCAGCATAAGGCGCTGGTAATCCTTCGGGCCGACAAGATTCGCCGCGATGACGTTTTCCGTCAGTTCGCATTCCCTTTGAACGCCTGCCGCTAACTTGAACGCCTGCGTCATTTCGTCTGTGTACTGCCCCTTTTCCATCACGCTCAATACCGTGTCATACCCGATCCGCGAGGCTATTTCCGCTTCATAGAGCCTGTTGGTGGCGCGGGACCCGAACTCCGCGGCAAGAGCGGCGCTCATATGTTCCGGCGTCATGCTCGAGTCGATCATGATCACGTCGCCAAACCCCCCATACAAAGCGGGGTAACCGACCTTCGTTGACAAATCCTCCACCAGCCAGACATGCGGCAGGGGAAGCTGCAACCCCGTGGCGATATTCGTCTTGGTATTAAAAAACCGGATTTCGTTCTCCAGAAAGCCCTGGTCGTCCGGATTGATTTTACGATGCTTTGCTCCGAGATTGTTGAGATGCGCTTCCTGAACCGCCAGGCCGATAGAAATCGTGCCCGGATCCATTTGCGATGTTAAATCGTGGATCTCCTTGCCCTTATCCAGCAATGCCACAATTTTTTCATGAGCCCCCAGATCAGGCGCCTCCAGAATTTTTTTCTCTTCTCCCTTTAACCGGAAAAAGGACGAAAGAACCTCTTCCGGCTCCTTGTCCGTCTTAAACATACTGTCCAAGACGTCCGTGCTTGCACATCCCGCGACGGACAAGGCAGAGACGGCACAAGTCGTCATAACAAAAGCTCTTTTTAACAATGATAATCCGGACACAACACCCTCCTATAGACATAAAACCAACCCGTTCTACAAACAATATAATTTTATGTCAATAAAAAACCTGGGAGAGGGTTTCCAGCGTTGCAGAAAAGGTTGACTTTTTCCGGCAAGGCTATATATTTCCATAAAATTTACAAACGGAGCCTGAAAATGAACAAAGTCCTCGAAACAGTGATGCGCATAAGCAGCGTTTTTGAAAATCTCGCGGCACAAAGAAAAAATCCGCGGACTTTTGCCGTTCCCGGAAATGCCTATACCCTCCTTAGCCTTAAAGATTTCAGGAAAGCGTTCTTCTCGGCAACGGTATGCAAGGCCGCCTGCGCCCGTTTTGAAGACCCCGAACAAACGGTTCTGACGCAGCTTGTCTGCACGCACAGGGCCTTCGGAAAGCCCTATTTTGTCGCCATCCCGCCGGAACAGGACCCTGTCATCGCCGTAGAACTTTCCTATGAGGGCGCACAAAAATCAATTGCCGACCTTGGGTTGAGATACCGGCCCCTTGCAGGGAAATATAAGCCCTCTGCAATCGCTCTCAAATACCTGTGGGCAAGAGGCGAAGCAGAACTGGAAAAAATATGCGGCGTCGAGGTCCCTGCGGGCGCTAATCGTCCAAAGATGCCAGCCCTGTAAACTGGGTCTGGGAGGTCCAGAACCGCTCGAACATGTCCATGGCCTTGATGCATTCGGTAATGCGTTCCGGGGTCAGTTCGGTGCCTTCAATCTTTTTTTCATGCCGTTCGAACATGTCGGAAAGCATCTGGTAGAGATCCTTGCCCTTATCGGACAGCTTCACGCGGATGGAGCGTTTGTCGTGAACGGAGCGTTCCTGCTCGATATAGCCGTTCTCGCTCATCTTCTTGACGTTATAAGACACGTTCGACCCAAGATAATAGCCGCGCAGCGTCAGTTCCCCGACGGTCATTTCGTCATGCCCGATATTGTAAAGAATCATGCACTGGACGTTGTTGACGTCCCGAATCCCCTTACGGTCGATTTCCGCTTTGACCACATCCAGAAAATACCGGTGCAGGCGCTCGATTCTCTGGATAGCTTCAAAATATGGTGTTGTCACTTGGATACTCCGGCAATTGGTTTGTTTCAAGAATACGCTGGTGGACACGCCGGTTGACAGGCGCAAACTTAATGATACGGGTAAAAGATTAACGAAATCTTGTCCTCCGCGCAAGCATGCCGCGTCCTCAAGGGCTTTACATTACGGCGCGGCGTGAATAATCTGTCGCCCTGAAAGCTATTCTCGAAAGGCAGCACCATGAAGACTTTATCGTCTCTTCCCGATCAGACAGGCAGGGCCCAAAGCGCCGCCGAAGCGAAATCCCATGCCGAAGCACTCAAAATGAAGCCTTTGACCTCCAGAACGTTTCCGCATGTGCGGATGCGCCGCCTGCGCCAGAGCGATTCCCTGCGCGATATGGTGCGCGAAAACCACGTTCGCAAGGAAGATCTGGTTTACCCCCTCTTTGTCGAGGAAGAGATAGACCAGCGGCTGCCCATCGGCGCCATGCCGGGCGTTTTTCGCGAAACCGAGAAATCTCTGGAGAAAGTTGTAAAGGACTCGGCCGCCGCCGGCGTGCGCGCCCTGATGCTTTTTGGCGTGTCGCACCACAAAGACCACACGGGCAGCGACTCGATGACTCCCGGCGGGCTTCTTTCCCGCATCATTGACCGCGCCAAGCAGGCCGCGCCGGAAATGACCGTCATCGCCGACACCTGTTTTTGCGAATATACGGATCACGGCCATTGCGGCCCGCTGGATGCGCGCGGCGATGTGGATAACGACGCGACACTGGAGAATATCTCCATGCAGGCCGTCATCTCCGCCGAGGCCGGCGCCGACATGATTGCGCCGTCTGGCATGATGGACGGGCAGATATCCGCCATTCGCCATACCCTCGACATGGCGGGCTTTTCTCATGTGCCCATCATGGCTTATGCGGCGAAATTCGCCTCCGTTTTCTACGGCCCGTTCCGGGAGGCGGCGGGTTGCTCTCTCGGCCACATCCCGAATGTCCGCAAAGACCGCAAAACATACCAGATGGACCCGGCCAACGGCCGTGAAGCGCTGCGCGACGCCCTGCTGGATGAGCAGGAAGGCGCGGATATCCTGATGGTCAAACCGGGAATGCCCTATCTGGACGTTCTGGCGCGTTTGCGGCAGAAAACGGACATTCCCCTGGCCGTGTACCAGGTCAGCGGCGAATACGCGATGCTGAAACATGCGGCGGCGGCAGGGGCGCTGAATTACGAAGACGCCCTGATGGAAAGCCTTCTGGCCTTCAAGCGCGCAGGCGCCGACATGATCCTGACCTATGGCAGCCTTGACGCCTGCCGGTTATTGGATAAATAGGTTTTTAAACAAGCGTCTCCCTTGAAAAAACGCGCAAAACGGGCGATAAATAACAGGTAAGGATTTTCGAATCCCTGCCGGTGTCTGCTGCGTTTTCTTTTTTGCGTTTCTCTTACCTGCTTAAAACAAGCTAAAGAAGGGTATCTTCCTGCCATGAAGTTTCTAGGGCTGCTTCTCGTTTTTGTTTGTACCTTTGGCGGCCTGATGGTGGCTGCGGGCGTTGACAAAGCCATCGCTCTGATTACCCACGCGATCCTTCCCGCCATGCCGGGAGAATTTATCATCATCTTCGGCTGTGCCGTGGCGGCTTTCCTTGTCGCCAACCCGATGGATGTTGTCAAAATGGCGCTCAAGCAACTCGGGGCCGCCCTCAAAAAGCCCTCCGCCTACAGCAAGGACGATTATGTGGATTTACTCTGCACGCTTTATTCCGTGTTTAAAATCGCGCGCACAAAGGGATGGCTGTCCCTGGAACAGCACATTGAAAACCCCCATGAAAGCGAGATGTTCAAACAGTTTCCGAGCTTTCACAACAACCACCATGCCGTGACCTTTTTATGCGATTATTTGCGGATTATCTCTCTGGGGAATGAAGACCCCCACCAGATCGAAGCGCTGATGGATGAAGAGATTGAAACCATCGCGCATCACGAAGGGCATCCGGGGCACGCCGTCCAGACCATGGCAGACGGTATTCCCGCACTGGGGATTGTGGCTGCGGTTCTGGGGGTGATCAAGACCATGGCCTCTATCAGCGAACCGCCCGAGATTCTGGGTAAAATGATCGGGGGTGCGCTCGTGGGAACCTTTCTCGGGGTGTGGCTTTCCTATGGAATGGTCGCTCCGATTGCGGGCGCGATGACGCATCGCGGGGAAACGGAAGTGATGTATTACAGATGTATCAAAGTGGGGGTTATTGCCTTCCTGAACGGCGCGCCGCCGCAAGTGGCCGTTGAATTTTCACGGAAGTTCCTCCCGCATGATGTCCAGTCCTCCTTCCTTGAACTGGAAGAGAAGCTCAACGAACTCCCCAGCCCGACGGCCTAAGCCATGTCTGATAAACAGGACGAACTCCGCCCCATTATCATCAAAAAGGTCAAAAAGGTTGCCGGCGGCCATCACGGCGGCGCATGGAAAGTGGCCTATGCGGATTTCGTGACCGCCATGATGGCGTTCTTCCTGCTGCTGTGGCTCCTGAACGTCACCACGAAAGAGCAAAAAGAGGGGATTGCCGAATATTTCGACCCCACCCCGATGGTCAGCAAGAGCGATGACGGCGCAGGCGGTTTGCTCGGCGGACTGACCGTGTCGCCGGAAGGCGCCATGATAAGCCAGAAAGAACCCGTCCCCCCGCCTTCGCCGGACGTTCCTGCTGTCAGAGCAGGCAGCAATCCGCCGGACACCATCAACGATCCCACAAAGATCGAGGAAGAAAAACTTCGCGCGGAAATCAAAAAGCGCGAGGATGAGGAATTCAAAAAAACGGAAAGCGCCATCAATCAGGCCATTCAGGGAACGCCGGACCTTCAGGACCTGGCCAAAAATATCATGATGGACATCACGCCCGAGGGCCTGCGCATTCAGATCGTCGATCAGGACGGCGCCTCCATGTTCCCGTCGGGCAGCGCCCAGATGTATGAAAAAACGACCAAACTCATGCAGAAAGTAGCCAAAATCATTTTGGGAACGCCCAACGAGCTTTCCATTCGCGGCCATACGGACGGCGTCGCTTATGGCGCGGGCGCCACCTATACGAACTGGGAGCTGTCCGCGGACCGGGCCAATTCCTCCCGCCGCGTTCTTCTCGATGCCGGCGTGCCCAAATCCCGCGTCAATAATGTTCTGGGCAAGGCCGACAAGGATCATCTCTTTTCCGACGACCCGGCGGATGCGCGCAACCGCCGGATTTCCATCATCCTCCTGCGGCAGGAACTCACCACGCAGGAAGGCGCCAACCGCAGCAACGAAGCGGTGAAACACAAAGAAATAAAAGAGAAAAGAAAACTCTACCAACGCTCTTCCGGAAGTGTTGAATTTCCTTAGACTTCAAAGCTACGATAACTTAGTGCGACTCTATTGACACCCCCTCCAGAAACTATATGTTATGGAATTAAAAAACAAAGGGGTCTCGCATGAAATGCTCTTCCGCATACACTTTGGATGTAAGTCAAAAGCACTCCAAACTCTCTGACAATTTTGCTGCAAACGATCCTGGCAGGCTTTATTTAAAAGAACGAGTGTCTCTGCACCCTCGTAACGCAACGATAGCAGACATTGGTTGTGGAGACGGAAAGGACATCAGAACATTTGAAGAGATGGGGTTTTCAAATATAACGGGAATAGAACCGTCTGACAGTTCCCGCCAAATTGCGTTAGAACGCGCGTCATCTGCCGTTGCAATTAAAGATGGATTCTTTGAAAATATTCCTTTGGATGACAACAGCGTTGATGTAGCCACGGCCCGTTTTTCTCTTCATTACTGCGACGACCTGAAAAGAGCCTTTAATGAAGTGGCAAGAGTCTTGAAACCCGGTGGAAAATTTTATGCCGTTATTTCTGATCCGGATCTGGATCAGGAAGAACCCCGAAATGACGACGGAACAATTTCAATCACTTTATTTGACGAACAGGTAAAAATTACTTACCCCCTTCACACATTAGATGGTTATATTGAGGCTGCAAAAAAGGCCGGACTTACATTTGATATTGAGCGCAGATATTGCGGCCTTGAAGCGGACAGGAGTAAGAACGGCAAAAATAACAGCTTATGTTTTGCCGCGGCGTTAAAACGATAACGTCAGAAAATCTTTCTTACCCAAACTTATTACTCTTCGGGAAACCGTTGGGGGGGAGGCGTCCGGCCTGCGCGCGGTTGCCCGCCCAGGGGTTCAGATCCCCGACAAATGTTTCGCCGCTGCCGTATTTGAAGGACAGCCCGTCTTCCCATTTAAAGGTTTTCAGATCGGACAGGCCGCCCTCTTTATAGCGCTGTAAAATCACGCCCTTGCCTTTGGACATTTCCGGAATTTCGGCAAGGTCGAAGACGATCATTTTCCGGTTTTTACCGATGACGGCGATATGGTCGTGCCCTTCCCCGATCGGACAGCAGAGCTTCGCCTCCGCCTTGCCGGAGACGTTGAGAATTTGTTTTCCGTTTTTGGTCTGGGCCAGAACGTCTTCCATCTTCACGACAAAGCCGCGCCCGTCATCGGCGGCAACAACCATTTTAACGTTGGGATCGTAAACCTTCATGTCTACGATGTCGGCGTCATTGGGCAGATCGACCATCAGGCGCAGCGGCTCCCCATAGCCCCGGCCCGGTGGCAGTTTATCGCCGCCGATGGTATAAAAACGCCCGTTCGAGCCAAAGACCACAATCTTGTCCGTGGTCTGGGCTTCCAGCACAAAGCGCCCGCGATCCCCGTCTTTATATTTCAGGTCGCCGGTGTTTAATCCGTGCCCTTTCATGCCGCGGATCCAGCCTTTGGAAGAACAGATCACCGTGACGGGTTCTTTTTCGATCATCGCTTCTTCGAGATTTTCAATATCGACCGGCGCAGGCGCAGCGCCGATTTTCGTCCGCCGTTTGCCAAGCGCCGTGTCCTTGCCGAATATTTTCTGGATATCCCTGATCTGTTTTTTGATGGCGCTCCACTGCCGCGCTTCGGATTTCAGCAGTTTCTGGAGGTCGTCCCGCTCTTTGGAAAGTGCGTCATGCTCGCCCCTGAGTTCAATCTCCTGCAACTTGTTCAAGGAGCGCAAGCGCATATTGAGGATGGCTTCGGCCTGTACCTCCGTAAGTCCGAAAGCCTTTATCAGTTCCTCTTTCGGCTTGTCCTTGGTGCGGATAATCTTGATGACCTTGTCGATATTCAGGTAGACGGTCAGAAATCCTTCCAGCACTTCGATCCGGCGCAGCACTTTTTCAAGGCGGTAGGACGAGCGCCGGACGAGGACCTCCTGCTGATGGTCCAGCCATGCCTGCAACACGTCTTTCAGGCTCATCACGCGCGGGGTAATGCCGTGATCCAGCACATTCATATTCATGTTAAAGCGCGTTTCCAGGTCGCAGTTACGGAACATCGCTTCCATGAGAAGTTCCGGTTCCACATTCCGGCTGCGCGGCACAAGGACCAGACGAATGTCTTCCGCCGATTCATCGCGGACATCCTCCAGCATCGGCAGTTTTTTGGCGTTGATCTGGTCCGCAATTTTTTCGATCAGTTTGGATTTTTGAACCTGATAGGGAATCTCGGTAACCACGATCTGGTATTGCCCTTGCTTCAGGTCCTCTTTTTCCCATTTGGCCCGCAGCCGGAACGCGCCCTTCCCGCTTCGATAGGCGGCCATGATATTCTCTTTCGGCTCCACCAGTATGCCGCCCGTGGGAAAATCCGGCCCCTTGATAATCTTCACAAGCCCCTTTTCGTCGATGTCGCTTTCGAGCATTTCCAGACAGGCTTCACACAGCTCGGCCGCATTAAAAGGGGGAATATTGGTGGCCATCCCCACGGCGATCCCGGAAGAGCCGTTTGCGAGAAGATTGGGAAACCCGCCAGGCAGGACGACCGGTTCGTTTTCGCTGCCGTCATAGGTTTCGCGGAAATCGACGGCGTCTTCGTCTATGCCGTTTAAAAGAAGCTGCGCGACCTGCGTCAGGCGGCTTTCCGTGTAACGCATCGCGGCGGCGTTATCCCCGTCGATATTCCCGAAATTCCCCTGCCCGTCGATCAGCGGATAGCGCACGGCAAAATCCTGCGCCAGCCGCACCAGCGCATCATAAACGGAACTATCCCCGTGCGGATGGTATTTACCGATCACGTCCCCGACCACGCGGGCGCATTTTTTCGGCGCGCTTTCGGGCTTGAGCTGCAACTGATACATGGCATAAAGGAGACGGCGGTGCACGGGCTTCATCCCGTCGCGCACGTCCGGCAGGGACCGGCTCATAATCGTGGAAAGCGCGTAGGACAAGTACCGCTCGGAGAGAATCCCCTCGATCCCCTCATCTACAATATGCTGCTCTACGGCTTGTCCCTTTTTACCCATGGCCTATCTGTTTACCGCCACGGCACCGGAAAAGCCAAGGGTTTTTTGTATTTCGTCATTGCGGGGATCCTGAAAGGCGACGCGGCAATCCAGTGTTTTCTTTTTTAGATTGCTTCGCCTTCGGCTCGCACTGACGGTGAAATCGTTTTCCGAAACCTCTCCGCGAATCTCAGGCGGGCTTCCGGCACGCCTTTGGTATGATGGGCAAACGCCCAGTGCTCCAGAAAATAGCCCGTCATTCTTAGCCCCTTCAAAACCTCCTCCGGCGCACCGGGGCCTCCTTGCGGCTTCAAAAAATCCGGCAGTTCCAAAAGCCTGTCTTTGTAAGGCTCTGCTTTTTCGGCGCTCACCGCGCGGCCGGATTTCGGGCTGATATGGGTAAGCTGCCCTGCATCCCCGCCCCCTGCACATTTGCTCAGCTCCAGCCCAAAGCCCAGCTCCTTCAAAAAGGCCAGTTCCCACATCACGTAAACCGGCCCCCAATGCTCCTCTTCCAGCGCCGTCATCAACGCCTGGAATCCGTGGAAAAGGCCCGGATGCCCCTCCCGCTCCGGCAGGGCCGCGTCGCACAGGCTGCAGGCCGACAAAAGCGCGCCAAGCTTCAAAGGGTCATCCATCAGGAAAGGAGGAATCCCCCTTTCCTGCTCTACCGTGTAAGAGCCTAGATTCTCTTCAACGCGGGATTGCCACTGCGCCTTGATTAAAGAGCCCGGCTCCAGCATGCCCCGTTTTTTCGAAGACCGCCCGCCATGCACATAGCCCGCGTGACGGCCATGCTCGCAGGTCAGCAGCGCGACAATCGCGCCGTTTTCACCGTGCGGGCGGGCATGCAGGACAATCCCTTGATCGGACCATGATTCCATTTCTCCTTTTTAACACGAAGAGGAAAAGGTGCCACGCAGAACACGAAAATAAAAAATTTGTTATCTTCTCTTGGCTTTGTTTCGCTTCATGTTAAAAAAAGACATGACAATAAAAACAGGAATTGCAGGTTGCGGCGCGCTGGGCGGAATCGTGGCCGGGGCCCTCGTCGAAGGGATTGACGGGTATGAATTGATCGGGATTTCCGACATCCGTAAACCGCCTTTTGATGTGCCGCTTATGGATTTTGAAGAGCTGGCTGAAAAAGCGGACCTCGTGATTGAGTGCCTTCCGCCCAAAGAGGTGCCGAAGCTGGCGCGAATCGTTTTGAAAAAAAACAAGCGCCTTGTCTTGATCAGTGCCGCCGCCCTCCTTCTGTATCCGGAAATCGAAACATGGGCGGCCGGAAGCGAGGGCCGCATTATCGTGCCCTCCGGCGCGTTATCGGGTCTTGATGCCGTATCGGCCCTGAACTGCGCGGGTATTCAAAGCGCAAAAATCCGCTCGACCAAGCCTCCCAAAGGCTTTACCGGGGCGCCCTATGTGGTACAGGAACAAATCGATCTGGACGCGATCACGGAAAAAACGAAACTTTTCGAAGGCAATGCGCTGGAGGCCGCCAGGGCCTTTCCCGCCAATGTCAATGTCGCCGCCAGCTTGAGCCTTGCGGGAATCGGCCCCGAAAAAACACGCGTGGAAGTCTGGGCCGATCCGGATATACGCGGCAACTCTCATGAAATCACCGTCTCCGGCGAGCGCAGCACCATTACCTCGAAGGTCGAAAACACGCCTGATCCCGCCAATCCCAAAAGCTCCATGCTCGCGGGCTATTCCATCGTGGCGTGGCTGAAGAAACAAAACGCAAAAATTGCGGGGGCGTAAGCCTTACTCCCGGCTTCCGAAGCCCGGACCTCCCGTCCCTGCCATGTCGCGGTATTGATTGAAAAGATGCTTGTCGCGGCCCTGCCACTGCCGGGACACTTCCGGCGCCCCGACGGTGGCCACGCCGTCGCCAAAAGAAACATGCGTTGCCGTTGCAAACGTCACGCTTGTGGTCGAGCGATCGAATTCCATGCTCAGGGAAAACGCCCTCTTGTCATTGACCGGAAGGACGGAGCTCACCTCGACAGCGCTGCGGCCCTGCGCTTCCGCTCTGAAATCGTTATTTTGCGGGAAAAGACGTCCGTTCGCGATCGAAAGCCCGTCCGCCTTCATGGCCGTTCCGACGGTCGAGTGTTCCCCATCGAAAGAAGAAGCAGACTTTTCTCTGGCTGTATCCCAGTGATTCGTATCGTATTTTCCCCATTTCCCGCCCTGATCGAGCGTGGTCGAGATTTTCAACGCACCGTCCCCTGTCACGGAATAGCTCTGGGTTTGTTTGGACACCAGAAGACCTTCCAGATTGCGGGCGCTGACTTTACAATGAATCGTGTCCGGATCGGCTTCATCCACCGCACATTTCTCGCTGATGGTGACGTTCATCCCGCGATTAAAATACCGCGCATAATCGCCCATCGGCAAGGCAAGATCGCTCGCAACCTTGTCAATGGTCAGGCCGCTGCCGATGCCTTCGTCCGCGCCTGAAGCGGCTGCGGTAAAGGCCATGGTTGCGACGGCCGCATATTGCCTGAAAGAGCTCATAAACAGTTCCACCCCGGTATTGTTTCACATAACTATACTATACAGGGAGCAGTTCTTCAATCTTTTGCTGAAATCACCTGAAAAACGGTAAAAGCCTGCCTTGTCTGGGCAACATCATGCACGCGGAAAACCTGCACGCCCTGCCGGAGGCCCCAAAGCGCTGCTGTCAGGGAGCCTGCCAAACGCTCCTCTACCGGCGTCTTCGGGATGAGCTTCTCAATGAAGCTCTTTCGCGACGCCCCCAGCATCACCGCCGCGCCCAGCCCCTGGAATTTATTTATATTTTTCAATAATTTCAGGTTGTGTTCTAATGTCTTGCCGAACCCTATTCCCGGATCGATAACGATCCTGTTCCGGGCAATCCCCGCCGTCAGGCAAATCTCGATCCGCCCGGCCAGGTAATCATAGACCTCCTGCACCACATCCTTGTAAGCGGGTGCTTCCTGCATATGCTCCGGCGTTCCCTTCATATGCATCAGGCAGACAAAAGCTTCGTGTTCCGCCACGACGTCCAGCGCCGCCGGATCATGCGTCAGGGCGCTCACATCGTTGACCATCCCGGCCCCGGCGGCCAGCGCCGCCTTCATCGTGCCGGCATTGCGGGTATCCACCGACAGGAGCGCGCCGCAATCTTTAAGCCCTTCGATCACGGGCAAAACCCGGGACAGCTCCTCTTCCGGCGAGACTTTCTGGGCGCCCGGACGGGTCGATTCCCCGCCGATATCCAGAATTTCCGCGCCCTCCCGATATAATTTGAGCCCCTGTGCAACGGCCTTTTCCGGTGCCAGAAAATTCCCGCCGTCCGAAAAACTGTCCGGCGTGACATTGACAATTCCCATCAAAACGGGCCCCTGCTTTAAATCAATCATCCGCCACCTCTATTTCCTGGGATTCCGGAAGGCCCGAAATAAGGTCAGAAAGACTTTTATGCGAGACGGGATGCACCCATTCCGGCGCGATCTCGGCCAGAGGCCGCAGAACGAAAGCCCTCTCGCTCATACGCGGATGCGGCAAAACAAGGTCAGGGCCTGTCAGGATTTCATCGTGATAGGCAATCAGATCCAGATCCAGCGTCCGGGCCGCGTTTTTAACGGAGCGCACGCGCCCGAAATCCCGCTCTATCTCCAGAAGAAGGGCCAGCAACGCCTGCGGCGAAAGGGACGTCCGGACGGATACGACCGCGTTATAATACCAGGGCTGCGCGGCGTCGAAAGGAACCGGCGCGCTTTTCCAGATATGGGAAGAGGCCAGAATATCGAGGCCCCGCCGCCTCATTTCCGCCTCGGCCGCGCGCAGCGTTTGCGCGGGCACGCCATACGCACCGGATAAATTTGCGCCAAGAGCGATCAGAATCAAAAAGGCCTCCTTTTTTCAAGGAGGCCCATCATAAGCTTCTGGCAAAAACTGGCAAGCTACCAGCTTCTGACCCCGCCGGAATCGATATGGACAAAATTGCTTTTACGGTAATATCCTACCCCGCCGGCTTTCAGGCTTTTGGCAATGTCCCGGATATTCGTGCTTGCAACGCCCGGCAGACGCAAGTCAATCGCCTGCCCGGTCATGTGCAGGGATGTCTTGGCAACGCCCGAACTCGCCCGCCGCAGCATGGAGTTTGTTTTCGGGCAGCGGTAAGCGGAAAGAACCTCGTAGGGCTGCTTCTGATCCGTCATTTCATGCACGGTATAGATAATATCGATAACGCGCGGATCAATCGGGAAAACATCGTCACTGCGGAAATCGCGCAGGACCACATTGATCTGTTCGAAAGCGTCTGGAAGGTATTTGTCCCCCACGCGATAGACGCCGGAGAACATCTCCCCCGTATGCACATTGCGGAAAGAGATGCGGCGGCTTCCGCGTGTAATTTCTTTATTGCTCCCGAACACCGATGCCGCTACGGGGCTGGCGACGGAAGGAACGATGGCGGCGCCCAGGGCAACTTTTACGCCTGTAGACAAAAGCGCGCGGCGCGTGATTAAACATTTATCATCTTCGGGCAAAGAACCCTGATCTGAAATCGTCATAAAAAACACTCTTCATCTGTTGAAAAAAAAGCGGATGTTCTATCCGCAAGGAAGGGTTCATAGCGAAAAAAGACGAAAGAGTCAAAGAACCCCTGCACGGGGGGTATTCTACTGGTTTACGCTGCCCAGTTCAAGGCCCGACTTTTTGCCGGTTAACGGGAGGGTTGAAGCGGATTTCACAAGGTTTTCAGGGACCTGAAACCCCTTTTTACCGGACAAAGCCTCGATCAGTTGCCGGTCCTGCCCGTACAAATCCGCCCCGAAGACGATTCGCCCCCGGTCGTCCTGCCAGACGCTCTGATATAAAATATAAACCGGCAGGGGCTCGTCCGTCATGATGTCGGTCAGCCTGCCGGAGGCCAGGATATTTTCGGCCTTTTGCGCCGACCATCCGTCATTTTTATCCAAAATGAACGCGGCAAGCTCTTTGGGCTTTGATACCCGGATACAGCCGGAACTCAACGCGCGCGAATTTTTCTTGAAATATTCCGGCTTGTTGGTGTCGTGCAAATAGATGTTGTAGGGGTTTTCCATGATGACCCGCACCTGCCCCAGCGGATTGCTGCGTCCGGGGCTCTGGACCATTCTGATCTGGCCCAAATCTCTCTGGGTCGCCGTATTCCAGTCAATCGTGGCCGGGTCGACATGGCGGGCGTTCCGGCCCGAACCTTGCGTGATCTGAATACCGCGCTTGCTCAGATAATAAGGATCTTCCTTAAGTCTGGGCAGGAAGTCGTCCCGCTTGATGGTCGGAGGGACGGTCCAGTTCGGATTAAACCGGACGCCCGTAATCTCGGTCTTGAAACTATTGGTCGGGCGGCCTTTTTTACCGACAATCACAGGCATTTCAAGCTTCACAGCCCCCTGATCCACGGCCCATAACGTCGCCGAGGGAATATTGACCAGGATATAGCGGTCCGGCTTGTTTTGCTCCACCCAGCGCAGGCGCTCAAGATTGGCGACGATCTGGTTGATCTTGTCCTGCCGCGTTACGTTCATCAGCGCCACTGTCTGCGGCCCGATCACGCCGTCCGGCTCCAGTCCGTGCCGGTACTGGAACGCCATGATTTCCTGCGCCAGTTCGTCATCGTAATAATATTTGCCATTCAGCGCTTTTTCGGGATCCATTCCCATGTAGCGGCGAATATCCGCAACGGCTTTATGTTCGTCCCCGACGCGTAAAACGCCTTTGAAATGAAGAGGGGAATTTCCATCTTCCGCCGGCTGCGATGCCAGCGCCACCAGTTCCCGCCGCAGCGCGCCGTAAAGCTTTCCTTCCGGCTCCAGAGAGCGCAAAGCGTTTTTGACATCCGATGTGCCGGAAACACGTTCCAGAATCTCCCGGGCCTCCAAAGGCCGGCGCCAGTAATTCACCTTTTGCGGAATCTTTCCCCACCTCTTTTCGGGGTCAATACGCATCCCTGTTAAATCGCGCCCGTAAAGGATCAGGGCATCGGACAGGAGCAATTCAAGTTCAAAACGCCTCTGTCCGAAGGGCGCATCCAGAAGCGCTTTTATCTCTGAAATATGGTATTTCCGTGGATCCAGTCCGTGGGTCCAGCTCTCTTCCAGTACCTCCAGAATATGGTGCGCCTTGTACTGATAACGCGTTCGCCCGCGCACCCAGGCCGGTTCGTTATCGCGCGATTCATAAAATCCGCGTAAAGCGGCAACATCGAAAAAGGAATGCCGCGTGGCCTGCGGATCCTGTAAAACCCCCATCAACCCGCTTTCAACGACCAGAGACTTCTGGGCGTCGGACTCGCTGCCCGCATGGGCCGCCGCCATCTGCGCCTGCGAAGGGGCGGGATTTCCCCACAAAAAAGCGCCCGTTATCAGCGCCAGAAAAACCGGGCCAAGCAAAAGGACTTTTTTAAAAGCTGGTAAGGCAGAATAGATCACGGGATCTCCAGACCGTTTGATAAAACAACAGTAGGATACTGACCCAAAATGGTTAACAAATACAAAACATGCCGGAAAACTATCTTTCGCCAGCTTTCACGGGAGGGGCATCAAACTAGATATCCGCGAAAACGTGCTTTTCACCCTTGGCGCCGGGATGTGTGACCGCGCCCGTCCGCGCCGGACCGACCGCCTGCGCGAATTTCCAGATTGCGCCGCTGCCATAGATATGTTCTCTGGGCGTCCAGTTTTTCCGGCGCGTTTCAAGTTCATCTGAACTTAAATTCACATCTATAATGCCTTTTTGAGCGTCAATGCGGATAATATCCCCGTCCTGAAGCAGGGCGATCGGCCCGCCCACGGCAGCTTCCGGCCCCACATGGCCGATACAGAAACCGCGCGTCCCGCCGGAAAAACGGCCGTCCGTAATCAGGGCCACCTTGCCGCCCATTCCCTGCCCGTACAGCGCGCCGGTCGTGGAGAGCATTTCCCGCATGCCCGGGCCGCCTTTGGGGCCTTCATAGCGGATAATCAGGACATCGCCTTCCTTGTATTTTCGCGCCTGCACGGCCGCATAGCAGTCTTCCTCGCTGTCAAAGCAACGGGCCGGACCTTCAAACACAAGCTCTTTCAGCCCCGCCACTTTCACAATCGCCCCGTCCGGCGCGAGATTGCCTTTCAGCCCCACGACCCCGCCCGTCGGGGAAATGGGATGCGAAACGGGATAGACAACATCCTGATTTTCGGGAAATTTGATATGCGCGACGTCTTCGGCAATCGTTTTGCCGGTAACGGTCAAACAATCCCCGTGAATATACCCGGCGTCCAGAAGCTCTTTAATCACGACAGACACGCCGCCCACGTCGAAAAGGTCCTTGGCCACATATTTCCCGCCCGGTTTCAGATCGGCGATATAAGGGGTTTTTTTGAAAATTTCGGCCACGTCGAACAGGTCGAACGCGATTCCCGCCTCGTGCGCGATGGCCGGCAAGTGAAGGGCCGCATTGGTCGAACCGCCCGTCGCCGCCACCACGCGCGCCGCGTTTTCGAGGCTTTTACGGGTCACAATATCGCGGGGTCGAATATTCTTTTTTATCAACTCCATAACGGCTTTTCCTGAAGCTTCCGCGTAAGCATCGCGGGTCTCATAAGGCGCAGGCGCTCCTGCCGACCCCGGCAGCGCCAACCCGATCGCCTCGCTCACGCAGGCCATCGTATTGGCGGTAAACTGCCCGCCGCACGCCCCGGCGCCCTGACAGGCGCAGCATTCCATCTCCTTGAGATCCTGATCCGAAAATTCACCTGAAGCGTGCTTTCCGACCCCTTCAAAAACATCGACGATCGTTACGTCCTGCCCCCGGAATTTTCCGGGCAAAATAGAGCCGCCATACATAAAGACGCTCGGCACGTTGAGCCGTACCATCGCCATCATCATCCCCGGCAGGGATTTGTCGCAGCCCGCCAGCCCCACCAGCGCGTCATAACAATGCCCCCGCATGGTCAATTCCACCGTATCGGCAATGGCGTCGCGCGAAGGCAGCGAAGAGCGCATCCCTTCATGCCCCATAGCGATCCCGTCCGTCACGGTAATCGTCGTAAATTCGCGCGGCGTGCCCTCGCACGCTTTCACCCCGGCCTTCACGGACTGTGCCTGGCGCGAGAGCGCGATATTGCACGGCGCCGCTTCGTTCCAGCAGGTCGCCACCCCGACCAAAGGCTGGTTGATTTCCTCTTCCGTCAGGCCCATAGCATACAGCATCGCCCGATGCGGCGCGCTTTCGGGTCCCACCGTTACATGACGGCTCGGCAGTTTCGACTTATCCCATTTGGTCATGGGGTCACCTTTCCTTAAATCGCAATGTCAAAAATCAAGAGATATAAATAATTACAGGCTCCGGGCCCTTTCAATGGCCTTTCGAAAAATAATGGGCTCGGCGATCGGCGGCAGGATAACCTCCCCAACCCCTGTTCCGTGGATCATCACGCGCCCGTAATCGAAAATACGCCCGAAGATGCCCTGGATGACGTTCACGCCCTCGATCCGGTCGATGCTTATTTCCCCGACATAGCGGGCCACGAGGCCGCGCTTGTAGACAAGGCGTTTATTGGTAATGGCGATTTCGGTTGTAGCTTTGATAATCATCATCTGGACGAAACGCATAAGCCCCATCAGCACGACAAAAAAGGCCAGAATTTTAATACCGGGATGAAGGTTTCTGATCTTTTCCAGCCAGTCCATTTGTTCAAACCCGACGGTATTGAACATAACCGGTTCCATTTTGATGGCGAAAACGATAATGACGATCGCCAGAACAACGCTAAAAACGATATTTACGACCGCGCTGACATTATACATCCAGTGGAAATACCCCCCGTGGATGATTTCCTCACCGTCTGACAAGGATTGATTGATATATTGCATAAACCTTAATCTCCGAAAGAAATCCCTAGACTTTTCGCAGTATGCACCATCGCGCCATTGACGTCTACCGTGTGGGAACGTCCGGCGACGTCCTCCGCGGCGACATCGACGATATCCCCGTTTTGTATGGCGACCATGCGGCCGAAACGCCCTTCGACGATCAAATCCACCGCCCGGACCCCGAAACGCATGGCCAGTATGATGTCATTGGCCGTCGGGGCGCAGCCGCGCAGCGTATGGCCGGGGCTTTGCACGCGGACTTCGGCCTGCGTGGCTTCGCCGAGCTTGTCCTTCAGATACGCGCCGATGCCCCCGTAACTGACTCTCCCGCTGGCGTGCTGTTTCTGGACCTTTTGTCCCTGCATATCCCTCACGGCCTCGGAAACGACGATATGCGCGTAATTCCGGCCCGTTTTTTTAATGTCCTCATATTTTTGAATGAGATGTTCGAACGTGTAGGGGATTTCAGGGATCAGAATGATATCCGCGCTCGCGGCCAGTCCCGCGTGCAGCGCCAGATGCCCGGCGTCCCGCCCCATCACTTCCGTCACCATGATCAGGTCATGGGTCTGCGCCGTGGCGTGCAGGTCGTGCATGAAATGCACGGCCGTGCGCACCGCCGAATAAAAGCCGATCGACAGCTCCGTATGATAGACGTCGTTGTCGATGGTCTTGGGGATCCAGACCAGGTTAAACCCGCCTTTTTTGGCCAAAGCATGCAGGATTTCCATGCTGCCGTCCCCGCCGATCCCGATCAGGGTTTCAATGCCCAGCTTGTGAATATTCTCGATAATCTCGTCGGAACGGTCTTTTTTAGACCCGTCCGGCATCGGGTATGCGAAGGGGTCGCCCTTGTTGGTCGTGCCCAGGAAGGTGCTGGGTTTTTGCATGATATCGGCCGTAAACCGGGCCGGATTGAGAACTTCATAGGAAAGATCGGGGCCCATCAGCCCCTTGGTGCCCTCGCGGATACCGATTGTCTCATATCCTTTTTGCGCCGCCGCACGGGTGACGGCGCCGATCGCCGCATTCAGCCCGGCGCAGTCTCCGCCGCTTGTCAGTATGCCGATTTTCTTCATGATGCTTTTGTGTCCTGCCTCTAAAATGGTCAAGACAGATGTTTTAACGCAAGAGCCCGGCAAAACCAATGAAGAAGATTCCGGCCCCCTTGCGTTCTTTCTGGCTTTTTTCGTATTATTTTTCTTACAAAAATCTCTTTTTTCTGATAGAATAAGCAATTCAAGACACTTAGACGAAAATTCTGATTATTTAATGGAAGATATTACAGAGTTGGAAGAGAAGCGCGTCGAGCTTGAGCGGGAGCACAGGGACCTCGACGAGATTATTGAGCGCCTGCGGAGCACGCCGCCGGTGGATTTTTTGCAGGTGAAACGTTTGCAAAAGAAAAAGCTGTTTTTGAAAGACCAGATTTCAAAAATCAAAAGCGACATCCTGCCCGACATTATTGCCTGACATTGTGGATTATACTTGATTTGAGGCTGTGGATAAGTCATCCTCCTGTCCATGACGCACGCAGATCAAAACCCTCAAATAGGGGTCATCATGGGATCCCGGTCTGACTGGGAAACAATGAAAGAATCCCATGAGATACTCCACGAACTTGATATTCCGCATGAATGCAGAGTCGTGTCTGCACACCGCACGCCGGAGCGTATGTTCGACTATGCCAGAACGGCGCGGGACCGGGGGATAAAAGTGATTATCGCCGGGGCCGGAGGCGCCGCCCATTTGCCCGGAATGGTCGCCAGCCTGACGACATTGCCCGTTTTAGGCGTTCCGGTAAAAAGCAAAGCCTTAAAGGGGATGGACAGCCTGCTGTCTATCGCGCAAATGCCCGGTGGCGTTCCCGTCGGGACGCTTGCCATCGGAAAAGCCGGCGCCAAAAACGCCGCGCTCCTCGCAGTTTCGATCCTTGGAACCGCGGACGAGGCTATTATGATGCGACTCGCCGAATATCGCGAGAAACAAACAAACAGCGTTGAACTGACCCCGGAAGACTAGTTTCCCAAATAAAGACTTGAAGAGAGATAAAAAGAAGGCCATAACGCCTTGTGATGTCTATAAAATCCATGACATTGGGGCTTCTTGGCGGCGGGCAGTTAGGCCGGATGTCGGCGCTGGCCGCTGCGCGTTTGGGTATCAAAACCTGCATTTACTGCCCCGAAGGGTCATCGCCCGCTTTTCAGGTCTCCGCAAGCCATATTTGTGGGGATTACGAAGATCGACAAAAACTCAAAGCATTTGCAGATCAAGTTGATGTTATTTCTTATGAATTTGAAAATATTCCTGTGGAAACAGTCTCTTATCTACAGGATTTTAAACCGGTTTATCCGGACAAAAATCTTCTGGAAGTTTCCCAGAACCGCTTGAAAGAAAAGAGATTTTTAAACGATATCGGCATCCCGACGGCGCCATGGCTTCCCGCCCGAAATGCGGAAGATATCTCCCGGGCGCTGACCCGATGGAACGTGTCAGAGTGCATCCTTAAAACGGCCCGTTTCGGATATGATGGAAAAGGACAGGTTTTTCATAGGGATAATGATACTATTCAGGAAAGCTGGTCTAATTTAAATACGCAAGAAGCTGTAATTGAAGGGGTCGTAAATTTCGATTTTGAAATCTCTGTGATCGTCGCCCGGGACCGGTTCGGGCACATGGAAAGCTATCCCGCCGTCCTCAACGAACACCGGAATCATATTCTGTGGAAAACGACGGCCCCTGCCCCCATCTCCGGCGCCCTCCAAAAAGAAGCGTCCAATATGGCGAAAAAGATCGCTACAGAGGTGAAGTTGATCGGGGTTCTGGCTTTAGAGCTGTTTGTCACCAAAGACGGGGGCCTTCTGGCCAATGAAATCGCGCCGCGCACGCATAATTCCGGGCACTGGAGCATTGACGCCTGCGCGGTGTCCCAGTTCGAACAGCATGTGCGCGCCGTTTGCGGCCTGCCTGTGGCCCCGATAGGCCGGCATTCGGATGCGGAGATGATAAACCTGATTGGAAATGACGTAGACAATCTTCAACAATATCTGGACATGGAAAGCGCCTGCATCCATCTTTACGGGAAGGAAGAGGCCCGCAGGGGCCGCAAAATGGGTCATGTTACGATATTGAAGGACAAAAGAAATGAAAGCTGCCAAAACGACGAATAACCAGGCCACCCGCACCGAAACCGATTCCCTCGGCGACATCGAAGTCCCTGAAACCGCTTATTACGGCGCGCAGACGCAGCGAAGCCTGCAGAATTTTGAGATCGGAACGGAAAAAATGCCCGCGCCGCTGGTGCGCGCGCTGGGGATTCAAAAAAAGGCCGCCGCCCTGACCAATATGGCTTTGGGCGCGCTGGACGAAAAGCTGGGCAACACAATTGTACAGGCGGCCGAAGAGATTATCGACGGCACATTGGCGGATCAGTTTCCCCTCGCAGTCTGGCAGACGGGTTCCGGGACGCAGTCCAACATGAATGCCAATGAAGTGATTGCCGGGCGCTCCAATGAAATCCTCGGGGGCCCGCGCGGCGGAAAATCTCCCGTCCACCCGAACGACCATGTCAATATGGGCCAGTCCTCCAACGATACTTTCCCGACCGTGATGCATATCAGCGCCGCGGAGCAGGTCCATCACGAGCTTGTCCCCGCGCTGGAAGGGCTGCACAAGGCGCTGGCCGATAAGGCGCAGGCCTTCGCCCCCCTTGTGAAGAACGGCCGCACTCATCTGCAGGATGCAACGCCGCTGACCCTGGGGCAGGAATTTTCCGGCTATGCCTGTCAGGTAAAATACGGCATTGCGCGTATCGAAGCCGCCCTGCCCCGCGTCCTCCAACTGGCGCAAGGCGGCACGGCTGTGGGCACGGGGATCAACGCCCGCACCGGCTTTGCGGAAGCCTTTGCCAAAACCGTTTCCGATATTACGGGGCTTCCCTTCGTGACGGCGGAGAACAAATTCGAGGCGCTGGCCGCGCAGGATGCCATGGTGGAGCTTTCCGGCGCGCTGAATGTCCTTGCCGCCTCCCTGATGAAGATCGCCAATGACATCCGCCTGCTCGGCTCCGGCCCCCGCTCCGGCATCGGGGAAATCACGCTGCCTGCGAACGAGCCCGGCTCCTCTATCATGCCCGGCAAGGTCAACCCGACCCAGTGCGAAGCCCTGACGATGGTCTGCGCGCAGGTAATGGGCAATCATGTCACCGTGACCGTCGCGGGCTCCAACGGGCATTTTGAGCTGAACGTGTTCAAGCCTGTGATTATCTACAATGTCCTTCAGTCCATCCGCCTGCTGGCCGACAGCGCCGCGAGCTTTACCAAAAACTGCGTGGTGGGGATTGAGGCCAATGAGGCGCGGATTCGAAGCCTGATGGAAAACTCCCTGATGCTGGTCACGGCGCTCAACACGCATATCGGCTATGACAACGCCTCGAAGATCGCCAAAACGGCCTATGCGGACGGCAGCACCCTGAAAGAGGCCGGCGTCAAGCTCGGCCTGCTCACGGCGGAAGATTTTGACGCCTGGGTCCGCCCGGAAGAGATGATCAGGCCAAAAGACTGACACCATGACGCCGGAAGACTATCTCTGCGCGCCCGTCGTCAAGCATTCCGTGAAGATTGCGGGGCACGCTACCAGTGTTTCAATCGAAAAGCCTTTTTGGGATTTGTTAAACCGGGACGCGCAAAAGCGCGGCCTGTCCCTCAATGCGCTCATCACCGAAATCGACGAGGCGCGCGGGACGAATCTTTCCAGCGCGCTGCGCCTTTACGTGCTGCACAATCTAACGCAGCAATAACCTAACGCAGCAACCCCTCCAGAACGCCTTTAATGGCCTCTTCCGGCGTGATTTCCTGCTGCTGTTGCTGCTGTGCGGGCTGCGGCGCCTCTTCTTGTGCGGGCGCCCAGCTATCGGCAGGATCGGCGGCAGGTTGTTGTTGCTGCGCAGGCGCCTGCTCTTGCGCCGGGGAGGCTTCACCGGCCTGCGGGGATTGCTGCTGCGGTAAAATCCCGAATTTTTCGAGTTTTTTCCCGACGTCGCCGCCCAGCAGTTTCGGCAGTTCTTTCTGGATTTTACGCTGGATTTTGCGGTTAAAGTAATCCTGGATAATGCTCTTGCCAAACGTGTTGGCCGGATTGTCGAGCGGGCCTTTAATCGTCACCTTGAAGGGATCCAGATCGTCCACGCCTTTCAGGGATATCTCATGGACCGTATCCATGGTCCAGCGCGGCAAATTGACGTTCCCCGCCGACCGGATAACGGAAGACGGACCGTCCATCACCATCGACGTAATGTTCACGATGCCGTTTTGAATGGCGTAGGTCCCCTTGATCGTATCGAACCGCGTTTCCCCGCCGCTTGTGGTGCCGACAATCAGGTTTTCAACGGAATGCCCCATTTTTTCATCCTCCGACAACCCGCGCGCCAGACGCGCCAGATCGAAGCCTTTGATGATGACGTTCTTCCCGTCCAGCGCGGCGCTGCCGCCGAGCCCGTTGACGAGCGCATTGGGGCTGGCGCCGGCGGATTTCACGTCCATATTCAAAGACACGTCTCCGCTGGCTTTCAATTTCCGCGATCCGCTCATCGCAAACGCAAGCGGCTCCAGCGCGACATTTGTCATGGCGCTGTCGACGGACAGGCTGAGATCCTGTCCGGCGGGCGCGGTTACATGGGAATTCAAAACGGCCTTTCCGCCGAACAGCCCGGCATTCAGGTTGTCCACCCGCAGATCCCCGTTTTTCAGGGTCAGCTTTGTGCGGGGATTGTCGAATTTCCACCCGCCATAGGTGATGGACCGGGCGGAGATGGACAGGTCCATATCAAGGCTGCGCAGCCAGGCTGTTTCAATCCTGTTGTCGGACCAGCGCCCGCCTTTGGCGGAAGACTGCCCGCCGCCGCTGGCGGAGGACGAGGAAGCCTTTCCTTTTGATGTGGCCAAAAGACGGTCCAGCGCCAAAGGACCGGTCTGGATATCGCCGCTTACTGCGGGCCGCTCGCCAGCCATATTCGCCGTGAGAGCGCCCTCAAGCGTTGTGTCCCCGAGGCTCGCCTTCATGCCGGACAGGACATACGCGTCCCCTTTGCGGACCATTTTCGTATAAAAATCGACTTTCTGCTGAAGCCCCGGCCCGCCGGCAAAAGACGGCGTCACAATCTGCACGGCCCGCACAAAATCCGGATGATGAAGCCCCAGCGTCAGGTTGTCCACAGCCGGTTTGTCCAGTGCGCCGGTCACAACCCCCGCTGCATCGAGCTGTCCGCTCAACGCTTTGACGTTAGAGGTAAAGTCCAGTTTTTGTGCGGATCCTTTCAGGCCCAGCGCAATCTCCGCCGCGCCGATTTTTTGCGGCAGCTTGGAAGTGTCCACCTTCAGCGTTTTCATCAGGGCATCGGCATCGGATGTTTTCCCGTACAGGTCCAGGTCTATAGCTGAAAGATCGCCGAGATTGCCGATCTGCCCCTTGGCGCTTCCGCTGGCGCCCAGCATGCTGTCGATTGACAGGGACTCCAGCACAAGGCTTGTGCCCCGGCTTTTTCCTTTCAGCCGCAACCCTTTTATATCCGTGCCGTTCAAACGGGCCTGACTGGCGCTTAAGTCAAAGGCAAGATTGACCGGCAGGGAAAAGTCCTGCAGGGGCTTTAACGCCGTTTTCAGGTCCGGCGCGCCGCTGCCTCCGCTTTCGGATTTTGCTGCAGACGCAGGCGCTTTGCTTTTTCCGCCCAGACGTGCCCGGATATCGTCGATATCAATCGTTCCGGCGGACAGGATGACCTGCGCCTCCGGTTTGCCGCCGCTGCGCGCGGCGGGCGTATAGCTCCCGCCCACCGTAAAGGATGTTTTATCGAGATTCAGCCGCCCCGTTTTTACTTTGATCGTCGCGGGCGTCACGGTTCCTTCCATGGAAAACTGCGCCGTTTTCCAGACAGACAAGGCAGGGCCGTCGTCTACAAACGCCGACAGGAAGACGGGAAGCTGGTCGAGGTTCCCTTGTGTTTCAAATGTCAGCAAGGGATCCGCCAGTGTGACAGCGCCCGTTTTTTCGGAAACGCTTGAAGAGGCAAAACTCACGCCCGCTTTGGCGTCCAGTTTTCCGCCGCCGGGAACGGACAGGATTTTGGAGGTGACCTGAATGATATTTCCCGTCTTTGCAATATCCAGCAGGATGCCTTTATAGGTTTTTCCTTTAAACGCGACCCCCTCCATTTCGATCAGGTGCCTTGCGTCAACCAGAGCCGGGACCGTCAGGCTTTCCGGCAGCAGGCCCGGCGTTTTTTTCCCGGCGGCCGTTTTTCCGGCCTGTTTCAGGCTCTCCTTGTCGTCCGGCGCTTTCGCCCTTGCTCCTTCAAACCGGTCCAGATCAAGAATGCCCTTCAGGTTCCACGCGGACTTGGCTTTGATGGGTTTGCGGTCCTTCAGGCCCGTGATTTCGATTCCGCCCTGTCCCGATATATCCCCGAACGCAAGCGAAGCGTCTTTGTAGGACAGCGCATTGTCGTTGACGGTCAGCATGCCTTTTGCGGAAACCTTCTGCGCCAGCGCCGGAGAGGCCTTTCCGCCGGCAAAGGCTACCAACGCCGAAAGATCCCGCGCCTGCAGGGCGGTTTCCCCCTGTATTTCAAACTCCAGCCCCTTCTCGACGACACCGGAGAAACTGGCCTTCGCATCCGCTTCCGGCAGGGTTATATCCGCCCGCAGGGTAAACGAATTCTCATGCTCTTCTATTTTTCCTATATCCGCGCTGAACGCGATTTCCTGCTGTTGATAGACAAGTTTTCCTTCCGCTTCGAAAGGGCCTTTCAGGCTGTCTGCCGACAAATCGAGATCGATATTTTCGGCCAGATGCTGCGCCCCGGATGTATAATCGTGGTAAGAAATGCGCCCCTGCCGGATCGAAAGACGATCCAGCGCCACTTTTTCCATCGCTCCTCCGGCGGCTTTGGCGGCCCCTTCCTGCGCGGCCGCAGGCACCGTTTCTTTTGCGCCAAGAAGCCGGTCGCTCATCCAGCCCTGACGGCCGTCCTGCATCACTTCCAGCCGGATATCGGGCTGCATCAGTTTGATGGAAGCAACCTCCATTTCCCCGCGCAGCAGGGGCAGCAGCGCAACATGCACGTCCGCATATTTCATGCTCAGCAGGTTTTCAGCCTTGACCTTTTTGGGGGCTGCAACGGAGACATCCGAAACGCGCACGCTTGGTGACGGCAACAGGGAAAGTTTCAGGTCCCCGTCGATGCGCACATCGTAACCGCTCGCCGCTTTCACTTTTTCCACAATTTGCGGCTTGTAGCGGTTCCAGTCCACAAAAGACGGCCCCACAAGCAAGGCAAGGATCAAAAGAGACAACAGGGAAAACGAAAACAGCACCAGACGCTTCATTGCGGACACTCCTTTATTAAAAATCATAAATAGAGACCGGCACCTTACACCAACACAGCCGCCATTGCGAGAAGATCAGAGCAAATCAAGGTATTTTATGATTGACATAAAATAAACCTCTCTTTACACCACTGGACGGGCAACAAGAAAAAAGGGCAAACATCATGGCATCAGACCAAAACGGCATTCGTGTGATAAGGGGTGAATTTTCAGACAGCGCAGACGATCTCGTCAAAAGGCTCTTTGGTTACGCCGCAACGGGCGATGTCGCTGCACTGAAAGGCGCGCTTCAAAAGGTAACGCCCGATATGTCCCTCATGGATAACAGGGGATTTTCCCTGGCCCATATCGCGGCCCTGAACGGCCATAAAGAGGTTCTCACAGCCCTGAAGGAAGCCGGACAGCCTGTAAACCCTTCGGATAAGGACGGACTGTCCCTGTTGAATCTTCTCCACCTGGCCATGCAGCCCGTCTCCTCATGGGATTCTGATCTGACGTTTTCCAGCGCCTCACATCCTGTCACCTTCGAAGAACAGAAGAGGAGCAATATGTTTTATGATATGGGCCAGCATATCAAAGGACTGCTCGGCCCGGATTATGCTGACAATTCGCTTCTGGAAAGGGTTTTGCGCTTTTTAAATCCGCCTGGACCACGGTAAAACCGGGCGAAAGGTTTTACGATTTCCCGTCTTCCGGTCCGTACCGTTCCTGAAAGTCCTCGATCGCGGCCAGAAACTCCTCGAGCGGGGGAAGGACGGTATTCTGAAAGAGCGCCTGCTGCTTTTGCGGCAGGGCGCCTGAAATGTTCTGGTAGATCACGCGCGCCGTGTCCTTCAAATCGTCCATATTGCTCTTTTTGCTGACCAGTGAATTGTTCACATCCACCATGCGCTTGGTCATCATATGGACCACCGCCCGGATGGTCGAATCCGTATCTTTCAATTTGTCCATAAACTGCTGGCGGCCAATAACGATGAGATTGCAGTCTTCCAGCGCCTGAACGCTGGCCGTACGGGGGCCGTCGAAAATGAGGGCCATTTCACCGATAATCTCGCCAATCCCGAGACGGGAGAGTTCGACCTCCCGCCCTTCATGGCTGGTATAAACGCGCACGCTTCCGGACTGGATTAAAAAGGCCTGGGCCCCGAACGTCCCCTCCTCTATCACAACCGCGCCTTCCGGGACAAAGCGCCTCTCCAGAATAACCGTTTCTCTCCGCCGTGCCATTCTTTTTCCTTATACCATATACTGGCCGCCATTGGCCGTAATTGTCGATCCGGTTATAAATCCCGCTTTTTCCGACGCCAGAAAAACAACGATATCCGCGATATCCCGGCGGTCGCCCATGTGCCCTACAGGAATTTGCTGCACAATAGAGGCAAGAATATCCTGATTCATGTCCGCCGTCATCTGCGTTTCGATATAGCCCGGGCAAATGGCGTTCACCGTAATGTTTTTCCGGGCGCTTTCCTGCGCCAGTGCCTTGGTAAACCCTAGAATGCCCGCTTTCGCCGCCGCATAATTCGTCTGGCCTATTTGCCCTTTCTGGCCGTTTATGGAGCTGATATTAATGATCCGGCCAAAGCCCCGCTCCCGCATCCCGCCGACCACCGCGCGGCACATGCTGAAACAGGAGGTCAGATTCGTCTCAATAATATCGTGCCAGTTTTCCTCCGGCATTTTGTGCAAAAACCCGTCTTTCATTTTCCCGGCATTGTTGACAAGAACGGAGATATCTCCCATTTCTTCTGCGATCTGCGCGCAGGATTCCTGACAAGAGCTGAAATTCGCCACATCGAATTTGAAACATTTCGCGCCGGTCTCTTCCTCGCATTTTTTGGCCGCCTCTTCATCGCCGTGATAGGTCGCCGCGACGTCGTATCCGGCCTCCCGCAGACCGTGAACGATCCCCAGCCCGATCCCGCGCGTTCCGCCCGTTACAATTGCCACGCCTTTGCTCATGATAGTGCCTTCCATTCGTCCATGGTTCCATCCCGCAGGACGCACATTGCAATTCCCATGCCGCCGCCGATGCACAACGTGGCAAGCCCTTTTTTCGCGTCCCGGCGCGCCATTTCATGCAGCAAGGTCACCAGAACCCGCGTGCCGGACGCCCCGATCGGATGGCCCAGAGCAATCGCGCCGCCATTGACATTTGTCTTGCCCGCGTCGAACGCCATTTCCTTCATCACGCAGCAGGCCTGCGCCGCGAACGCTTCGTTGGATTCGATTAAATCCAGATCCTCCACGCCCCACCCCGCCTTTTCGAGCGCTTTTCGGGAGGCCGGAACCGGCCCTGTGCCCATCACGGCCGGGTCGACGCCGGCCGTTGCCCAGGACGCAATGCCGGCAAGAGGTTTCAGTCCCCTTTTCTTCGCTTCGCTGGCCCGCATCAAAAGAACCACGGCTGCGCCGTCATTGATGCCGGAGGCATTCGCCGCCGTGACGGTGCCGTCTTTTTTGAAAACGGGTTTTAATTTGGACAGGCTTTCTGCCGTGACCCCGGCGCGTGGAAATTCATCCTTGTCTACAAGAACTTCTTCCTTCCTGACCTGAACAGGAACAGGCACTATTTCCGCAGCAAAACGCCCGCCCTCGATCGCGGCCTGCGCCTTTTGCTGCGAGTGCGCCGCGAACGCATCCTGATCCTCGCGGCTGATGCCGTATTGCTGCGCGATATTCTCTGCCGTCAGCCCCATATGGTAGTCGTTGAAAATATCCCACAGCCCGTCCTGGATCATCGTGTCGCGCATCTCGCCGCTTCCCATTTTCAGGCCCTCGCGCAAATGCATACAATGGGGTGACGCGCTCATGTTTTCCTGGCCGCCGCACAGCATGATGTTTGAATCCCCGTTCAAAATCGCCTGCGCGCCCAGCGCCACGCTCCGCAGACCCGAGCCGCAAACCTGATTGATCGTAAAGGCCGTTTTGCTCTCGGGGATTCCGGCTCCCATCGCCGCCTGCCGCGCCGGGTTCTGGCCAGCTCCGGCCGTCAAGACCTGCCCCATAATGACCTCGTCAACCTCTTCCGGCGAAACGGACGCCTCCTGAAGCGCCGCAACAATCACGGCCCGGCCCAGATCATGCGCAGGGGTTTTGGCAAACTGGCCGTTGAAACTGCCGATGGCAGTCCGTTTGGCGGAGACGATAACAACAGGATCTTGTGCACGCATGGGAAACAACTTTCAAAAGAAGAATTAAACGACAAACCACCGCGGACAATACCCTCATGCTCCCTCCGTTTCAAGACCGATCGCCCGTTAAATCAAAATGAAAGCTTGCCGCTTACTCTTTTTCGCCGAGCCAGTTCGCAATCGGCTGCCAGATATCTTCGACGGACCTTTCCCCGGCGATCAGGCCGATATGCCCTGTCCGGGCTTCCAGATAATCGGCGCCTTCTATTTCGCCGGCAAGGGCTTTGGCCGATTCCGGCGGCACAAGACGGTCCCGCTCCGCCGTAACGATCAGGGCCGGAAGTTGGAGGGTTTTGGGCCTGATATACGTCCCGCACACCTGCCAGTTGCCGTGCGCGGGAAGATTGTTTTTGTACCAGTCCCGCAGGCAGCCCTGCCCGAGCCTTTCCGGTAAATCGACCCCGTTATTGAGCCACTCCTCCACCGCCACAAAGCGGACAGCTTTTGGATCGTCGTCCTCCAGCCCCGCAAAATCCGAAAATTTCCGGACCAGTTGCTGCGGGTCCAGATTTGCGAAAACCGTCTGGATCCATTGCGAGGGTAACAGCCCCCGCTGTCCCATCAGGGTGTTTGCGCTGGGTTCATAAAAGGAAATGCTCTTTGAAAGCACCTGGTCTCCCGCCTTGAAATCCCACGGCGCGGCCAGAAAAACGGCGCTATGAACCAATGCGCCTTCCAGTTGCGCGGCTGCGGCCAAAAGCGTCCCGCCCATGCAATAACCCAGCGTATGAAGCGGCCGCCCGCAGTCCTGCGACACGGCCTTCAGACCGGGCAAAAGTCTCTCCCTGAAAAGGGAGTCAAAATTTCTTTGCCCCCTGTCCTGCGTGCTCTCCCCCCAGTCCAGCAAAAAGACATCCCTGTCTTTTGCCATCCAGCGCAAAAAACTCCGCTCCGGCAAAAGGTCGAAAATATGCGCCTTGTTAATCATGGAGGGAAGGAGGAAAAGCGGACGGCCGCCCCCGCCTGCCATCTTGAAAATCCTGACCTCTCCGCTTTTCCAGAAAACAGGGAGCTCGGGCCGGTCATCCTTGTAAGGATGGGCCTGGTACTTTTTAATCCCGGTCATAAGGCTTTGCAGCATTTCCTGCCCTGCCGGACCTTTTTGCATACAGACAGATGTCGCCAGCGCAAGATGAATGGGCAGGGGTGTCGGGCCGAGACGGGTTATATCAGTCATAAAAGCCACTATGCGCCAAATGATTTACAAGCGCAGCAAATTTTTATTCTTTTGCTTTGCAACAAAATCGTGCATACTGGAAAGATATTCCATTGCAGCAAAGAAGAAGAAAGGGCGACCTTATGGCTACGTCTAAAAAGAAGAGTAATGAACCTACTGTGATAAAAAAATATGCGAACCGCCGTCTGTACGACACGGGGCGCAGCAGCTATGTAACGCTTGATGATTTGTGCGAAATGGTCAAAGACGGCTATGACTTCGTTGTCTGCGATGCAAAATCCGGCGAAGACCTGACCCGTCAGGTCCTCACCCAGATCATCGTCGATCAGGAATCCAAGGAAGGCCAGAATTTACTGCCCGTCGGGTTCTTGCGCGACCTGATCGGTTTTTACGGCGACAATGTCGGCACGCTTGTCCCGAACTATCTGGAGCAAAGCCTTCAGGCGTTTTCCAAAAACCAGGAAGAACTGCGGGACCAGATCAACAAATCCATTGAAGGCATGTTTCAGGTTCCCAATATGGACGAAATCAACAAACAGAACATGGCGATGCTGGAAAATACGATAAAGATGTTTTCCAATTTTACCCCCATGGGGCCGATGGGCGGAAGCCTGAACGAAGAGAAGTAAATTTTTTCTGTTCCCGGCCGTGATATCCGGAACAAAACAAGCGCTGCCTGGATTTTCAGGCGGCGCTTTTCTTTGCCTCTTTACCGGATACCGGAGGCCAGCTGGTCCCGCGCATCCATGGCCATATCCATGTTTTCTGCGGATGTTTCGTGGGAAATCGCAACAAAGCTGCCTTTTTCCTGAAAGAAAACGACGGAAGACGCAACGGTCCCGCCGCCGCTGACACAAGCCAGTTCATAATTCGTGCGCTGCGGCGTTTGCCCGGACGCGGCCGCCGCAAAATCCCCCGTACATTGACGGCGGGCTTTTTCAACGTAAGACTCCACCAGCCCGTTAAACCCGTCCGGCGAAGCGTCAAGCGGAGACACTTCCGCCTGCCCGC
Source organism: Rhodospirillales bacterium (assembly GCA_023898765.1). Classification (NCBI taxonomy): domain Bacteria; kingdom Pseudomonadati; phylum Pseudomonadota; class Alphaproteobacteria; order Rhodospirillales; species Rhodospirillales bacterium. The sequence goes on from CP060238.1 coordinate 1,673,569, forward strand.
GGAGCGCGCCCGTTTCCCAACTGTAAACGGACAGGGCGGCAGAGGACGAAGATTTCTTGATATTTCCGCGCAAGGGAAGACCGGCGCGCGTTAACAGGCCCTGCACATCCCCCTGCGACATTCCTGCCGGGATGCTTATCACCCGTTCCTCCGTTCCTGCGGCGGGATGGGCTTCGTTCAGGCGGGCGGCGGCGGAAGGAACGGGAGTTGAAGACGCCAAACGCTCTTGCAAAGAGCTTATGTCTTTTTCAGCCGTGCGGAGCCGGTCCCGATATGTTTTAATTTCGGCGTCTTTTTTCACGATATCTGCCTGAAGTCTCTCGGTTTCCGCGATGTTTTGCGGGGCCTGTTTTTGCGCCTGCTCTTTTTGGGCCATATGTTCGGCCTCCAGGGTTTCAACCCGGCGGGCAATCTGCTCTTTCTCCGAAGCCAGAACTTTATTCTGCTCTGTCATTTCCTGCATCCGGGTTTTAAGCTCGGACACCTGCTTCTTCCATATGGCGGAATCCTGCGCCAGTTTTTGTTTGTCCGCTTCGAGCCGGGACGTTTTTACAGACAGTTTTTGCGCGGCGCCCAGTTGGTTTTTGGCGCTTTCAAGCTCCTGTTCCAGGGCGGCGATCCGGGCGGCCTGTTGATTTTCCCCGGCGGCCTTTGCGGCAAGCCTGTCTTCCAGCGCTTTTTTCTCCGCTTTCTCCGCCGCGGACACATTGCGCTCCTGTTCCAGAAGACCGGCCAGACGCTGATTTTCCTGCTCTGCCCGGGCCTTCTCCGCAGCTTCAGACTCAAGCTGCGTCTTCAAAGCGGCGGAATCCTGCGCCAGCTTTTGTTTGTCCGTTTCAAGCCGGGCCGCGTCTGCGGATATGTTTTGCGCGGCGCCCAGTTGTTTTTTGGCGCTCTCGAGTTCCTCTTCCAAAGCCGAAATCCGGGCGGCCTGTTGATTTTCCCCGGCGGCTCTTGCGGCAAGCCTGTCTTCCAGTGCTTTTTTCTCCGCCGCTGACTCTTTACGTTCCTGCTCCAAAACGCCGCCCAGACGTTTGATTTCGCGCTCGGCCTCGTTGAAACGCCGTACCGCCCGCTCCAGCCCTTTGTCTCCCGCAACGGCGGCAAGCTGTTTGTCTTCGGCCTGCGTCCGCACAATTTCGAGCTCTTTGGCCACCCTGTTTTTCTCCGCGATCGCGGCGGCAAGGTCCTCCTGAAGGGTTTTCAGCTCTTTGGCCTGCGCCACGGATATCTCGCCGCCTTCATTTTTAGGCAGGTCCTTCCGCAACAGGGCCTCTTTCTTTTCGCTCGCATAAACGGCCTGAAGCTCCCCTTTCAGGTTCCTGTTGTTTTCCTCCAGCGTTTTTATGCTGCGCTCCAAAGAGGCGATCTTATCCTTTTCCCCGTTTGTTTCGGGAAGCGCCCGGGCCTGAAGCTGCGCCTTTTCTTTTTCGAGAAGGCGTATCTTCTCTTTCATTTCGGCCACGGCATTGCTGTCTTCCGCCTTTTTATAGTCTTCTTCAAAATGCCTGCGCTGCTGTTCCAGCGCCTGCCGCAAGGTTATATTCTCCGCTCTCACGGCGCTTAATTCATTGCGAATGTCCGCGGCCTCCGCCTGGGCGGCCGAAGACATCGCAGGCATGGTCGGCGACACGTCTTTTTTCGCCGCGGTTTTAGCGGAAGGCTTGGCAGGGGCCGGCGGCGGAACATTTCCTTGGGATTTTCCTTCGTCTTTCCGGGCGGAAAAACCTTTAAGGCCGCTCCCGGCCTCCGCATTCAAAACGTCCCCTCTGGCGACCTTCTCAGGGGAAGGAGAAGCGGCTTTCCGGGCCGCCTGAACCTCCCTGATACACCCGCTTAAATCTTCCTGCCCGCGCTTGATATCCGGCATGGAAAAAGCGTAATCAACGCCGGAGATACTGACTTTGAGATTTTGAGAAGCCTCAAGCGCCTCGAAAAAACTCTCGTCCCATCCCAGGCGGACAACCATGGCCCGGTCTGAAACCGGCAACATTTCAAAGGCGCGAATTTGTCCCGGCCCGGGCTGAAGGGTTATTTTATACGGCTTTTCGGGGTCCATCTGCGGCGTTTGAAAATCGACCGCAATCGAATATTCCTCTGTGATGTTCCGCCCGAGCGTAAAGATGATATTCTTCTCGTAGGGCCGCGCCAGCGCACAATAAGTGGCGGCGCCGTTGGAGGGATTGTCCACACGTGTCAGCGACCATCCGCCCTGCGGAGCCAGCGTGCCCGCTGCTCCCCCTTGCGCAAAAGCAGGAGAAAACGCAACAAAGGCCGTGCCGGTAAGGAGAAATGAAAGAGCAAGAGATCTGCGCATTTTCATTCGCCCCTCGCCTCTAAAAAGTCCGGTTGGTTTCAACGATCAAAACGCGGCGCCCCGTGGAAGGGTCCGTATTGAACTGGACGGCGGGATGATCCAGATCTCCGCTGTAAGGTTCCAGCAAAGCGGCAAGGGCCGCTTCAAGCGAACCGTCCTGCGACACGTCCGTTTTTACGGCATAACCGTGCTGCGCGTTCCATATAAGCTGCACATCGCTGCGCTTGCTCCACTGCGCCAGCACGTCTCTCAGGCTGCTTCCCTGCGCAGCATTCCAACGGGCCGCGCCGCGGTCCATAACAGGAGCTTCTCTCATGCCCTCCGGCGGAAAGCGTGGCGCCGGTGTCACGGAAACGGGCGTTGCCGTTTCCGGCAGCGCTCTGGATTCCGCGCCTGCCTGCATATGCCCCTGAAGCCCCGAAGCTGCAGCATTCTGGGCCAGGATTGCCGCCACAGCCTCTTCAAAAGAACCGCTCTGGTTAAAGTCCGCCACAACATTTCCGCTACGGGACGCCTGCCACTCGACCTGCGTTCCGGCCTGTGCGGCCCAGCGCGAAAGCACGGCTTTCAAATCTTCCCCGGCCTGCGCGCGCCAGACTTTGCCTCCGGCGTCCGGTCTGCCTCCCCCTGCGCCCATACGCGTTGCGCCCGGACGCGGCATTGCGGAAGCGGCGCGAATTTCCTTCAGGCTTTCCGGAGGCGCTTCAAAAGAAGGCAATTCTGCAGAAAGCATTTCCGCGGCAGGAGGCGCTTCGTACGCGCCCGCCGGGTCTTGAACCGGGACCGGCGCCATATTCTGGGCGCCCGGACCGGTTTTGATATTCACCACGGGCGATCCTTCCATGACCGCTTCCCGGTCCATGCCGGAATTATAGCAGGATTCCAGCTCTTCCAGCCCTTTGCCTATATTGCTGAGAGAAAAGGCCATTTTATTGCCTTCGACATCAATGCCCAGCAACGCGCCGCCGGCAATCGCATCGTAAAATCCCCTGACATCCCGCATGTTGAAAACGAGCGTGCTGGGCGAAAAGGCGGAGCCTTTCGCGCCGGCCCGCAGGGCGCCGTCGACGGAAAGCCTGGCGTCATAGCGTGCGCCCTGACGAAAAACGTCCTGGCGAAAATCAATCGCCATCGCCAGGATTTTACGCTCGCCGCCCGAAAAACGCACGATAAAGCCGTTATTGAACTTGTTCACCATCACGCAGGGAAGCTTGATATTTTTCAGCCCCCTTGTTTTCGAGAGCCCCGTATCCCCGACCACCCAGGGGCTGACGGGCAAAAACTGCGGCGTGGCGGCGCCTTGCGCCTTCGCGGCTTCGCCCGGAAACAAGGCCGAAAAAAGAAACAAAACCAAAAACAATGTCGATGAATGAGAAATCCTCATGGCCCCGGACCGCACCTCTTTATAAAGTATTTTGAAATCGCTTCCGACAATAAGGACAGATGCATGAAATCGCAAGTATCTTAAGCGCTTTTTCCTCTTTTATTATTAACCTCCCCGGTACGCTGAGTTGGTGTCATACCCAACTCTTTTCGGTTCAATGTGAAGCTGGTAACCTTGTGCAAGAGAAACAATTCCAGGGGATTTTTTTTCTTTACAAATATTTGATATTTTAATATTTTTCATATTGTAAAATTTTGAACGAAACGAAGGGTTATACATTATGAAAAACATTGCTGGAACGATTCTTCTGGCCGCTACGTCTCTCACAAGTGTTACGTCCGCTGCCGATACTACGGAAAACCCTGACCTCCTTCAAAAACAAAAAGGGCTGATGGCAAATACGGTGAATATCGCAGAAGCATTTACACGGGCCCTTGAAACAAAAAAGGAAAAACTCTCCCGTTGGAATTTATGGCAAAGAGGAGGAACGAATATCGTAATCCTGGGCATAAAAGCTGACTGTGGTGATATGACCGGTAGTACGGAACTTGCGATTGCAGAAAGAACAGACCCGTTAGTGCCTGAAAAAGCGCCGGATATGGACAAAATCAAGTCTTGTATCAATGCCATGTATAATGCAGGAGATACGGTAACGTGGAAAGAGGGTAGAGGCTGGAAAAACCCGGAAAGCGGAAATCCTCTTGGACGATCTCTGTACACACTTGCAAATGAGTGGAGAAACCTGAACGAGCAGCCTCCTGTCGATGCGGAGCATTGCCGTACACTTCGGACACAAGGTCAGAATCCACCGGCGTGCCGCCCTTTTAACTAGCGCCCCCCAGACGCGCTGCCAGCGCCGCTTCCAGGAAAGCGTCGATATCCCCGTCCAGAACGGCTTGCGTATTGCTGGTTTCCTTGCCGGTCCGCAGGTCCTTTATCATCTGGTAAGGCTGGAGCACATAAGAGCGGATCTGGTGCCCCCATCCGATTTCGCTTTTTTCGCTGTGCTGGGCCGCCGCGTCTTCTTCGCGTTTCCGGATTTCCGCTTCGTAAAGGCGGGCCTTGAGCATCGCGAGCGCGTTGGCCCGGTTTTGATGCTGGGACCGTTCGTTCTGGCAGGCCGCGACTATTCCCGTCGGAATATGCGTTATCCGCACGGCGCTGTCCGTGGTGTTCACATGCTGGCCCCCCGCGCCGCTGGAGCGGTACGTATCCACCCTTAGGTCCTTATCCAGAACTTCGATCTCTATGCTGTCGTCCAGAACCGGCGAGACCGACACGGAGGCAAAGCTTGTGTGGCGCCTTGCGCCTGAATCGAAAGGGGAAATCCGCACCAGACGATGAACGCCTGTTTCCGTCTTAAGCCAGCCATAGACCTGGTCTCCGGAAATACGGATCGTTGCGGATTTAATTCCGGCCTCCTCCCCGTCGCTCCGTTCCAGCAGGGAAACCTTGTATCCTCTGCGCTCCGCCCAGCGCATATACATGCGCAAAAGCATTTCGCCCCAGTCCTGCGCTTCGGTTCCGCCGGCGCCCGCATTGACGTTCAAAAAAGCGTCGTTTCCGTCGGCTTCTCCGGAAAGAAGGCTTTCAAGCTGTTTTTTTTCGGCGCTGACCCGCAATTTTTCAAGGCCGGCTTCCGCTTCCCTGACAATCCCGTCATCGCCCTCTTCCTCCCCGAGCTGGATGAGTTCTATATTATCCTTGAGAGTTGTTTCGATCTCGCGCACGGCCGAAATCCGGTTATCCAGAGTCGTGCGCTCTTTCATCAAAGCCTGGGCGCGCTGCGAATCGGCCCATAAATCGGGATCTTCGGAAAGCCTGTTCAGCTCTTCAAGCCGTGCGAGCGCCTTGTCCCAGTCAAAGATGCCTCCTCAGCAAAGACAGGGCGCCTTCAATCTCGCGGGCTATATTTTCAATCTCTGCTTTCATCGGGGGACTTGACCTTAAATCTATGCGGCTTCGGAAAGGGCCATGTGTCTTTCAAAATGCGCTGCCATGGCCTGAACGAACGCTTCCTTTGTTTCTGCGTCACACGCTCCTGAAATCAGGGCATGATCGATGCAAACGTCTTCTCCGGACCATGTTCCGCCGGCCTCTTCAACCCGCGCGCGGCAAAAATCCGGTCCGGCAACCTTTCTGTCTGCAAGATGCGCGGCATCCGCCATCAACTGAAGGGCCTCTCCCATAACGGCGACAGGCTTCATGGCCGCCATAAAGCTTCCGATAAAGCGTTTCGTATGGGCTGTCAGTTTCAGCTTATCCAGAGACCGCTGGCCGCCGGGCAGGACAAGCGCGTCGTAATCGACCCCCAGCGCCGTATTGATCTGGGCATCCACCGCATAATTATGGCCCCATCCGCGGCCGTCCCAGCCGTTCACAAGACCCTGATCCGTACTCACGATTTTAACCGATGCCCCGGCATCCACCAGCGCGCGCTGCGCCAGCGTCAGATCCTTTTCGTCAAAGCCGTTGGCCGCCAGAACCGCAATTTTGAACCCTGTCATTGATTTCACCATAAAACGCACACCCTTCTTCTTTTTTGCTTTTATTTATGTAAAGAAAAAACCCTCATTGCGGGTGAAATTCGCGCAAGAACCGGAAAATGTCAAGCGCCTCGATATAAAATTTCAACCTCCGGAACGAAAAGCTTTGATATCGTTCCTCTCGGAGCTGTGCATAAAAACCGACATTATTCTTGTAATAACCCCCCCTTTTTAAGAGAAGAAGCCTTTACTTTTCAAATGTCTGGGGTATAAAAAGCAAGGGATAACGCTTTCTTTTATCCATGTTTTTTAATTCTAAGGAGTTTCTAATGAAAATTTTGCGCGGTTTTGTGCTCGTAGGCTTTGTTGCCCTGCTTGGCGCATGTGGCAGTTTCCACGATATGGACGAAGTACAGGCCCTCAACAATACGGAGGCCGTAGGATCCCCCTTTACACAGCGTTTGACCGCTGAATACCGGGACTTTGTGAACAATGAAATGGATATGATGCACGATCATGCGGACAGCCTCCATTTCGCGCGCAAGGGCCTGGCATCCGCGAGAGGCGATGTTGTGATGCCCGAGCCTATCACGGACTGGAATATCGAACCGGGTCCTTTTGAAGAGCTCAGCGTTGCCCGTGCACGGCTCGTCAACGTCTTTGACCTTGGCGCCCGCGAATTGCAACCGGATGTCTCCGCCGTTGCGCAGGCCCGTTTTGACTGCTGGATTGAACAGCAGGAAGAGGGATGGCAGACCAACGACATCAATATCTGCCGCAACGGGTTCATTGAAGCCCTGAACGAACTGGAAGCCGCCATACCGGCACAGGCTCCGCCCCCGGCCCCTGAACCGGACGAGCCTTTCGACGTCGATGCGTCCGAGCCTATGGCCCCTGAGAACGCCATGTATCTGGTCTTCTTCGACTTTGACGAGTCCGCGCTCGGACCTGGCGCTCAAACCGTTCTGGATTCCGTGGCGCAGGAAGTCTCCGGCCGTTCCGTCAATGTTGTAAATGTTGTCGGGCACGCTGACACTTCCGGCTCGAAAGCGTACAACCGCAAACTGGCCATGAAACGCGCCAATTCCGTGCGGGACGCTCTGATCCAGCGGGGCATTGATGCCAATATCATTCGTGTCGACTCCCGCGGGGAAGACGAATTGATGGTTCAGACGGCGGACAATGTCCGCGAACCCGGCAACCGCCGCGCGCAGATCACATTCGAATAAGCCGCGCAAAATAAAATTGAAAAAAGCCCGGTTCTCTACGAAGAGGCGGGCTTTTTTATTGCTCCGCCCCTTCCCCGGACATAAACTGCACAGATGGACTTAAGACCCGTTTTTTATGTGATTGGTATTTTACTCTCCACACTGGCCATCAGTATGGTGCTTCCGCTGCTGGTGGATCTGGGAAGCGGAAACCCGGACTGGAAGGTTTTCTTCTTCTGCGCGATGTTCACGCTGTTCTTCGGCGGGGCGCTCATCGTGACCAATACCGGTTTTAATTTTGAAATGACCGTTCGCCAGGCGTTTCTCCTGACCGGCGCAAGCTGGATCGTTCTGGCGGCCTTTGCCGCCCTGCCCTTCCTGATGTCCGACCTGAAAATGAGCCTGACAGATTCGGTCTTTGAGGCTGTGTCCGGCATCACCACCACAGGCTCCACGGTCATTACAGGACTGGACCATGCACCGCCGGGCATTTTGCTCTGGCGCGCGATTCTCCAGTGGCTCGGCGGCATCGGGATTATTTTGATGGCGATGTCTGTGATGCCCTTCTTGAAGGTGGGTGGTATGCAGCTTTTCCAAATCGAACTCTCGGAAAATGAAAAAGCCCTGCCCCGGCTTGAAAATATGGCCCGTACGATTGGGATCATTTATGTTGTCCTGACCGCGACCTGTGCCCTTCTTTTTTCCCTGTTCGGCATGACCAAATTCGAAGCGCTGATTCATGCTATGACGACGATTTCCACGGGGGGGTTTTCTACATCAGACTCCTCTATGGCCTATTTCAGCTCCGCCCCGATAGAGGCCGTTTGTATCCTATTCATGATTCTGGGATGCCTGCCCTTTATCCTCTATGTGAAGGCTGTGCGCGGCAATGTCCAGCGCCTCCTGACAGACTCTCAGGTCAGGTGGTTTTTGTCCATAGCCTTGATCAGCACCCTCATCTTGGCACTTTATTTATCAATCCATCATGTTTTGCCTTTTGGAGAAGCCCTTAGAAAATCCGCCTTTAATGCGGTTTCAGTCATGACAGGGACAGGATATGCAAGCAATGATTACAACTTATGGGGAAAATTTCCCAGCGCATTGCTGTTTTTTTTAATGGTGGTAGGCGGCTGCGCGGGCTCCACCACCTGCGGCATTAAAATCTTCCGTTTTCAGGTTCTCTACGCCGTGACGAATTCGCAGGTCAAACAGCTTCTGCACCCGCACGGCGTGTTTATTCCCCACTACAACAAAAGGGCCATGCCCAAAGGGGTTGCCACCTCGGTCATGAGCTTCTTTTTTGTCTTTGCCTTGTGCTTTTCCCTTCTGGCCGTTGCGCTGTCCTATACGGGGCTGGATTTCCTGACCGCTATGTCCGGCGCGGCCACGGCCATTTCGAATGTCGGGCCGGGGCTGGGGGATATTATCGGCCCTGCCGGCACCTTCCAGCCGCTGCCGGACAGCGCCAAATGGATTTTATGCATCGGCATGGTGCTTGGACGCCTTGAGATATTCACCGTCCTTGTCCTGTTTATGCCCGCCTTCTGGAAAGACTAAAGATCGAAGACGTAGTCCTGGTTGCAAAACTCGCACGTCATCGTAATGACGCCGTCTTCCGCCATATCCTGTTTGTCTTCTTCCGGCATTGTTTTCAAAACGGCCTCCACTTTTTCAAAGGAGCAGCGGCACGTCTTTTCAAGAAAGCGCGGGTCGTAAACGCGCACCCCTTCCTCGTGGAACAAACGCGTTAAAATATCCTCCGCCGAAAGACCGGGATCCAGAAGCTCATCTTCCTTGCAGCTTTGCATCAGGATCATGGCCCGGCGCCAGTCGTCTTCCTCGATATTGCCGGAGGCGGTGCCGCCCTCTTCGGGCATGCGCTGAAGCATAAGTCCCTGCGCCCGCCATTTCCCGTCCCGCAGCCCGACCCCCATCACAATGCCTGTTTCGATCTGTTCGGACTGGGCGAAGTAATGCTGCACGCACTCAAGGAGCGTCCGCCCCTTCAGTTCGACGATTCCCTGATACCGGTCCGTTTCCGGCCCCTGATCGACCGTAAAGGCGATGTGCCCTTTCCCCGTCAAATCCGGCAAAGCGTCGCCGGCCGCCGCAAGCGCCTCTTCTTTAAACGCCGCGCAGGCGCGTATGCCGCCATCGGAATTGATATCCGACACCAGCATGGAAAGAGGCCCGCTGCCTTGCACCTGAAGCGTAAATATTCCCCTGTATTTCAGCATGGAAGACAGCAGCCCGCAAAGCGTCACGGTTTCCCCCAGAAGCCGGCTGACCTTTTCAGGATAGGCATGGGCGCCAAGGATATCGTCCACCGCCCCGTGAAGCCGGATAATCCGCCCGCGAAGCTGGCAGCTTTCGAGCTGGAAGGGCAGGATAAAATCTTCTTTTTCCGGCATGTGCGTATAATCCCTAGCTCTTGATTTTGTAGCCGCTGCGGATCATCCGGAGGCACAAGGCCCCCATCAGGAAATTCAACACCAGAAGAAAAACGATCCCGGCCTGAACGTTCCCGTCCGCCTGACCGATAAAGCCGTAGCGGAATCCGTCAATCATGTAGAAAAACGGGTTATACAGGGCAAGTTTCTGCCAGAATTCCGGCAATTGCCCGATCGAATAAAACGTGCCGGACAGGAACGTCATGGGCGTTATCAGGAAATTTGTCACGGCTGAAATATGGTCGAATCGTTCCGACCATATGCCGCCCGCCAGACCGAGGCTGGACAGGAACATCGTCCCCAGAAGCGCGAAAAGGAAAATATGGCCCGCAGAATGAATTTCAACGCCCACAATCATGTAAAGGACGAGGGCCGTCGCCCCGCCAACGCACAGGCCGCGCAAAATCCCGCCCAAGACATAGCCTGTATAAAATTCCGCCGGTGAAATGGGCGGCATCAGAATGTCCACAATATTCCCCTGAACCTTCGCGATGACTATCGAAGACGACGTGTTCGCGAACGCGTTTTGCACCATCGTCATCATCAGCAGTCCCGGCGCCAGAAATTCAAGATAGGGAACGTCCCCAACCCTTTTGGCGATCGCGCCGAACGCCAGCGCAAAAACGGCATAAAACAGCAATGTGGTCATGACAGGGGCGATAACGGTTTGTGAAAACACGTTCAAAAATCTCAAAACCTCTTTCTCAACCAGGGTTCGAAGACCGATGATATTGACCGCGCCGATTTTCCGGGGGCTAAAGTCCTGCATGATAATTCCTGTCTTTCCCGCCAAAGCGGGAGCCTCTATGATCCGACTATGGATAAAAATAAGCCTTCCGCTCCCCAAAAGAAACCCCCGAAAAAGATTTCGGAGAGATATTTGTACAATGCGGGTCTGGCCTATTTGCAGCGTTTTCCGGCCTCCACGCACCACTTCAAAGCCGTCATGGCCCGAAAAATAGACCGCTCCTGCCGTTTTCACAAGGATCAGGCGCCCGAACCCTGCGCCGAAATGCTGGAAAAAACGGTCCTGAAATTTCAGGAACTCGGACTTCTGGACGATACCGCCTATCTGCGCGGCATGGTGACATCCCTGCGCAGGCGCGGACTTTCTTCCCGTGCGATTGCCGCCAGACTGCAACAAAAAGGCCTTGCCGCCACAGACATTGCAAACGCCGTGAGAACCTACGACATAGAAGAATATGACGGCCGGAACGGAGAGATGGAGGCTGCGCTTATCCTCGCCAGAAAAAAAGGAATCGGCCCCTTCCGCCGCAAGGAAAAAGAGCCGGACATCCAGAAGGAAATGGCCGCTCTCGCCCGCGCCGGATATTCTTACGATATTGTTCAAAAAATTGTCGGGACAGACGACGACGTTTAACTCGTTATATCTTCGGTCGGCTCTATATCTTCCGTCGGTTCCGAAACCTCTCCGTGCCGCGAAAATTCACCGGCCTCATTACCTTCCGTTTCCACAAAATACGTGGAGACGCGCTTGGCCGGAAAGACAAGGGTCGCCGTGGTTCCGATTCCCTTTTGCGAGAAGAGTTCCAACGTGCCCCCATGAAGACGGATCAGCGCATTGACGAGGGTCAGACCCAGCCCCGTCCCGGAATCGTTCCGGCTCATCTCCGTATTGACCTGCCCGAAAGGAGACAGGGCTTTTTTGATTTCACTTTCGTTCAATCCGACCCCTGTGTCCGTGACGGAAACGCGCAGATTGCCCGACGAATCTATATCGGTATCGACACTGATCCGCCCACCATCCGGTGTAAATTTCACGGCATTGGACAGCAGGTTAAGCAGCATTTGTTTGATGGCGTGCGTCTCGCCTATCACTTTCGGCGCATCGGGCCCGATCAGGTTATTGACGACCATGCCGCCTTCCTGGATTTTCGGATCCATAAGCTCCAGGGCAATCTTCACCGTTTTGTTCAGGTCGACGATCCCTTCATTCAGTTGCCGTTCGCCGGCCTCTATGCGCGACACATCGAGAATTTCATTGATGACATTCAGAAGCTTTTTCCCGCTGCTGTAAATGTCGCGGGCGTATTCCCAGTATTCCTTGCGTCCGACGGGGCCGAACGCTTCGTTTTTGATGATCTCGGAAAAACCGATAATCGCGTTGAGCGGGGTGCGGAGTTCGTGACTCATATTGGCCAGAAATTCGGATTTGGCACGGCTGGACAAATCGGATTCGACCTTGGCTTCCCGCAGGGCGATCTCGGCCTCTTTTCTTTTGGTGATATCCTCCATGCTTCCTTCGAAGTAGAGGAGGTTTCCTTCTTCGTCGAAAACGCTGCGCACATTCTCGTTGACCCAGATAATGTCTTCGTTTTTGCAGTAGACTCTGGCTTCCATGTTTCTCGTTTCCTGCGTTTTGGCCAGTTCGTTTAGAAACTTCGAACGCCCTTCCGCATCGACGTAAATATGCGTATTGGCGTTGCGGACGTCCCGCAGGATCTCTTCCGGCGCGTCGTATCCAAGGATACGCGCCATAGAGCGGTTCGCGCTCAGGAACTGCCCGTCCGGCGTTGTCTGGTAAATACCGCCGGCGGCGTTTTCAACGATTGTCCGGTATTTTTTCTCCGCCTCGCTTAAGGCGCGTTCGGCCCGGCGGCGCTCTTCGACATCCGTAAAGGTTCCGACGATGCGCAGGTTTTTATTTCCATCCTGACGCATCATGGACACGGCCATTTCAACGGCGCGAAAGGTTCCGTCGGACGTCCGAAGGCGCGTAAAGGCGCGGTAGGATTGCTTGTGCCCTTTGACAAGCTGTTCGAAGTTTTTCTGCTGCTCCGCCTGATCCTGCGGATAGAGCATATCGAAAAGGGTCCGGGACAGGGAGTTTTCAATGGAAAACCCTGTAACCTTTTTCCACGTTTCGTTCAAAAAGAGTATCTCTCCATCCACGGACGTTTCAAAAATAATATCGCTTACGGAATCGATCACGGCGCGGTTTTCCCGTTCGGATTTCTGGATCGCCTGGTTCAGTTTTTCCCGCTCGTTCACCTGCGTGTTCAGCTCGAAGTTTTTCTGGGCCAGTTCCTTGTTCATATTGGCCAGCCGCAGGGACTGTTTCTGGTTGTTCCGCACGTAAAGAGTCCCGATCAGGGTTAGCGTGCTTCCGAACAGGAGCATCAGGAAGGGAATTTTTTGCAAAAACGATTCCCGCTTGCTCATATCCAGGGAAACCGAAACATCGACTATCGATCCGCCCAGCGAAGACTGAAACGTTTTTTCGAATGCCGCTTTTTCATTTTTATTTGCGCCGACATTGGAAACTTTCAGCAAAAAATTTCCGGTTGTACGGTCGACGACAACCAGGCGGGACAAAGATTCATTCTTTTTCAGCCAGAGTTCGTCTATGGCCTGCTGCAGATCGAACAGGGCAATAACACCTCTTTTTTGACCATAAGGCTTCAAAAGCGCGGCCATCCGGCTCTCCACGCCGAAGGTTTCAGAAACAAGCGCCGTATTCTGCCTACCAAGACCGCTCATCAAGACGTCCCTGCCCTGCATTGATTCCTGTCTTCTTTCGAGAATTTCTTTGAGAATGGATTTCCTGCCGTCCACCTTATACCCGAGAAGCGTTTTCACTTCGTCGGCTTCCCCGTCTTCGGAAAACCGGACATCGTAAAACTGTTCGAAAATATCGACATTGGGAATGGATTGATAGACCGTCTCCAGCACATCTTCTTTGTCGCTCTCCTGTGCAAGGGACACAAAAGCCTCCGCCGTTGAAAAGCTTTCCCCTATATCGTCGAGATAATAGGCGATGCGCGTTCGAACATCTTCCGTCGAATTCACGAGGCTTTCATTGATAATCTCGCTGATAAAAACGCTTAAAGTCGCATAGGCCGTAACCGTCAAAATCAGGCCGTTCAAAAACACCATGAGCTGCGCCATGTTACTGGACAGCCATCCGGTATTCTTTATGGGCGGCGGCGGTTTCAGCCCCGGCCTGAAATTATCGTTTCCGATGATGCTCATATCGATTCGAGATTCGTTATTTTTTACCCCTCTTTACTCTGGGCGATTAAGGTTAACGAACTCTTAAAAAGCGGGTATTCCGGCTTTAACTTTTTCTAGACGGGAAGATATACCCCGACCTTCAGCCCCCCTCTGGAGGAGTCTTCCAGCCGGATTTGCCCGCCATGCGACAGGATAATGTCCTGCGCGATCGGCAGGCCCAGCCCGACCCCGCCGGTTTTCTGGTTTCGGGACCCTTCCCCGCGGAAAAAAGGCTTAAAAACGTCTCCACGCAAACCGGGCGCGATGCCGGGACCGTCATCCTCGATCAAAACTTCAATATGGTCGTCTTTACGCTGCGCGGACACCCAGCATTCCTTTGCGTATTTCCCGGCGTTTCCGATCAGGTTTGAAAAACAGCGCTCGAAAGCGACAGGACGCAGAACCAGAAACAGATCCTCCCCCTCTGCCAGATTTACCTTCGCGCCTTCGCGTTTGCTTGCGGCGACGACCCGCTCCAGAACATCGCGGATATTTGTACGTTCCGGCGCTTCGACGCCTTCCCCGCGCGCAAAATCAAGATAGGCGGAAATCATGCGCTCCATATCGGCGATATCGCCCTTGAGGTCCCGGACATCCTGCCCGTCCCCCAGCATTTCCAGTTGCAGCTTCATACGGGTTAGCGGCGTGCGCAGATCGTGGGAAACGCCGGCCAGCATGGCTGTGCGTTGCTGGATCTGCCGGTCGATCCGCTCGCGCATTTCCAGAAAAGCCCGCGCGGCCTGCCGGACTTCCTTGGCCCCTTCAATTTTAAAAAACGGCACGTCGCGCCCCTTCCCGAAGCGCTCTGCGGCAATGGCCAGCCTGCGGATCGGGCGGATCTGGTTGCGCATGAACAGGACGGAAATCGCCAGCAAAACCACCGACGTTCCGATCATCCAGAGCAAAAAGATATAAGCCGAAGAGGAAAACAGCCGCCGCTGCGGCGTGACCACCACCAGCACCCCGTTTTTAAGCTGGAGCGCGATTTCAACCCACTTTTCCGTGATATCAATGCGAATGTCGTACGGGCGGCGCACCTGGGCTTCGATGGCGCGCGAGAGGGTTTTCGCGACGACGGAGGCCCAGGATTCACGCGTCTGGTTCTGGGACTGGAGCTGCGCCCCTTCCTGAAAAGACACGCGGAAATCGAGTCCCTGTCCGAAATAACGGCCGATTTGGGAAATCGTTTCGGGATCGGATGTCTGCTCGATCTGGTCGGCAATAATTTCGATTTCTCCCGCCACGGCATAGGCCAGACGGTCCGTCATGCGCTCCCAGTGCCGGTCGAAAAAAATGTAGGTCGTAATCACCTGCGTCAGCAAAATCGGGGTCGCCAGAATAAGGAGCGAACGCCCGAAAAGCGTCCGCGGCAGCATTTTTTTGATAACGTTCCAACTCATCTAGACCACCTCCGCGCGCAAAAGATACCCTTTTCCGCGCACGGTCTGAAGATAGCGCGGGGCCTTGCTGTCTTCGCCCAGTTTCTTGCGCAGCCGCGTCACCTGTACGTCGATTGTGCGCTCTCCGGCGTCCATGCCGCACAGGGCCGCCAGTCTCTCCCGGCTTAAAATCTCGCCGGGCCGGCTCGCCAGCGCCTTTAGAAGCGTCGCTTCCACATCCGTCAGGCGGATATTTTCCTCCCCTCTGGCCAGTTCGTTTTGCCGGGGATCGAAAATCCACTCCCCCACCTTAACGGAACTTTCTTCCGTTTCGACTTTCGGGCGGCGGCGCAAAATGGCCTGAAGGCGCAAAACCAGTTCCTGCGGATCGAAAGGCTTGGTAAGGTAGTCATCCGCCCCCACCCCAAACCCGGCGACTTTATCCTCTGTTTCACCCAGCGCGGTAAGGAGAATAACCGGAATGTCGCTTGTCTGCCGCAGTTCTTCCGTCAGCGCCCGCCCGTCCTGTCCCGGCATCATGACGTCCAGCACCAGCGCGTCAAACACGGCCACCCTGAGCAGCTCTTTCGCGGCCTGCGCGTCCGCCGCCGAAAAAGCCAGAAATCCGTGCCCGCCCAGGTAACGGGAGACCAGTTTACGGATGCGCTCGTCGTCATCCACGACAAGAATATGAGGAAGCGCTTGATAATTTGTTGTCATAGCGGCATTTTAGGGGAGATGTAAGCGGTAAGGAAGGAAAAACCATGGCAGCAGGATCAGATTTCGGTGACCGGGACGGACTTATCTGGATGGACGGGAAGATTATTCCCTGGCGGGACGCCAGAATTCACATTCTGACCCACGGCCTGCATTACGCCTCTTCCGTCTTTGAGGGGGAGCGCGCCTACAACAACCGGATTTTCCGCATGCAGGACCATTCGGAGCGCCTCATCCGCTCGGCGGAGCTGATCGACATGCCCATGCCCATGAGCGCGGAACAAATCAACGAAGCCAAGATGGAAATTTTAAGCGCGAACAATCTCACGGATGCCTATATCCGCCCGATCGCCTGGCGCGGGAGCGAACAGCTCGGCATTTCGGCGCAGGCCACGAAAACGCACATGGCCATCGCCTGCTGGGAGTGGCCCAGCTATTTCTCGAAAGAACAGCGCGAAAGGGGAATCAATCTTCAGACGGCAAAATGGATGGCGCCGATGCCCGGCACAGCCGCCACCGCCAGCAAGACCGCGGGGATCTACGCCACGCACACCATGTCGAAACACGCCGCCGAAGCCAAGGGCTTTGATGACGCCCTGATGCTGGATTACCGCGGCTTTGTCGCCGAAGCCACGGGCGCCAACCTTTTCATGGTTAAAGACGGGGCGATCAAAACGCCCGCGCCGGATTGTTTCCTGAACGGCCTGACGCGCCAGACGGTTATCTCGCTGGCCAAAGAGCTGAAAATCCCTCTCGAAGAGACCCACATCAAACCCGAAGAGCTTCACGCGGCGGACGAAGTGTTCCTGACGGGAACCGCCGCCGAACTCACGGCGGTGGGGAAAATCGACGAGACGCAATACAAGGTCGGACCCGTAACCCGGCAGCTCCGCGATACCTACGAATCCCTCGTAAGATCCCAAAAGGCCGCTGCCGCTTAACCTTTTGAAACAAAACAGGAAAAACGGGTTTTTTTCCCGTTTTTGCAATTTTTTAATCTTTTCCCGTATAATTTAGGCACAATTACATAACGCGGGAAAATCGATGGGACTGGATAAACTGACAGAGCAGGATTTGGGCAAAACCTATCAGGGGCTTCAGGGCCTTCTTGAAGGGATGGATGCCAAAGATGTCAAGGTTCCCAACCTGCCCGCAGGTCCGCTGAAAGCGCTGATCGAAAATCAGGCCAAACAGTTGCAAACGCCCGGTGCGAAAGTCGGGCAGCAGGATCTGGCTTCCAGGTTTGGCAACTTTATGCGCCGCTTCACAGGCGAAGAAGACGCCGACCCCAGAACCGGCACGCGCGAGGCCGCCAGATCCGTTCTGGACAAAGGCATCAAAGGCGCCGGTCCGGATATGCTGGAGTTTCACGCGCTTTTGGCTGTTTATGGCGGCAACCCGGTCTTTGACGACACGATAAGCGCGGCGGAAAAAGCGGATGCGCAGCGCATCGCGGACGGGCTGGCCAAGGGACAGTCCATCAATTCTTTGCGCGGGGACTTTGCAAGCTCCGCGCGGGACGCCGCCGCCAAAGCTGCAGAAGCCAAACTGGCGGCCGTCACGCAATCGGAACTGGAAGTCAATGTGGATGCCGCGCTGGCGGCCAGAGGCCTCATCAGGCCGGACCAGATCGGGACATTGACGGAAATGCAGCGGGCGCAGAGCCTCAACGAGCTCATGGCCACGGACTCCGAATATATGCAGCAGGAAGGCGTTTTTGAGGAAGGCCGCATGCGTCTGGACCATGTACAGGACATGGCCTTTGGAGAAAAGGGCTGGCAGGTTCAAAGCGGCGCGCTTGACGTCGCCCGTGCCGGCGTGAACGGAATGCACATGGCGGAAGAAGTCCAGACATGGATGGAAAGCGGCGACGCCAACCAGATTAAAATGGCGCAGGCTGTTTTGGGGATACCTTCAACAGGCCGGATCGACCGCGCCACCCTTGATGCAGGGAATGATTATATCCGGGCCGGATACCAGACAGATTTTGAAGACCTGAACTTTGTTGAAAACGCCACGGGCTCTACCAACCCCACCATGGTTTTCAACGCCGCCAATGGCGGGCGTCTTTATGTTCCGGATGTCGGGACAGAACAAGGCGTCGCGGAGCTGAAAGCCGCGGGGCTGAGCGATGACCAGATCACGGCGATGAAATCCCTCCCCTCCGCGCAGGATGAAGGGGTGGACCCGGAGGCGCCGGGCGTTACGACACGCGAAGAATTTATGGCCAGGGAATATATGGGCGACCATGCCGTCTATACAAAAGTCATCGAAGCGCGCAACGAACATGCGGCGGCAAGAACGCTGGATGCGCAGGCATCTACGCTGAAAACGGAATTCGAAAATTCCGCCGAGAGCCTCTATCCCAGACTCAATGTGGATGTGTTGGCCGAGATGAAAGAGAACCCGCCGGAGCTAAGAGACATGGTCGCCGGAAAGTCCCGGATGCTCGATCACAGGGAGAGACTCGTGAATTTTCTGGAGCATCGCGGGGAAGACGGCCAGAAACACGCAGAGGCTATCCGCAATCTCGACGGGGAGGAACTTGTTGGCTACCTGAAACAAAACAGGATTGCCCTGCTGAACGTTCATGCCGAAACGGACCATTATATGGATGCGATACGCCGGGGACACACAGAATACAAAAACGCCGTGGTCATGACGACAGGCGAGCCGGACAAAATCGCGGCCATTGAAAGATCCATAAAAGCCGCAGGGGAACCGGAGCCCGCCATCGGCGACCCGAAAGAAATGATCGCCAAAAGCCAAAGCCCTGTAAAGGCTGCCGTTGACAACAGCGCGATTAAAGCGGCCCCTTCTGAATACAAACCCAAGAGTTTCGAGGAACAGCTGGCGAACATGAAGAAATATATTGCCAGCTCGATAGAAAATGAAATCGACCGCAGGGCAGCCGCTGCCGCCTCGGGCAAAGATGCCACCGTGACGCAGTCCGGCGCAAATTTCCAGGCCCCGGTCGCGGCAGACGAAGGAATTAAAGTAACAGAGGAACGCGGATTCTTTTCAAAATTCTTCAACCCTGTGGAAGCTGCGGAAGCCAAAGCCCCCGAAGCAGACAGGCCAGCCCCCCAAATCAACCGGGGCCCTACCATGGACCTTGGAATAGGCGGCGCTTAAAAGCTAGAGCATTGTACGTTTAAGTTGAATCCCTTTCACCGTCATCCCCGCGACGATGCGCAGCATCGCTTAAACGGCGGGGATCCAGGGATGTGCGCGGATTTGCCGCGCTCTTAAACGTTAAACCGTTAAATCGGACTTAAATAGCTGATTTAAATAGTATAAATAATTACACATTTGTTTTTATACCCGTTTCTGTACTCGGTTTTATATTTTCACCTATCCAAAATCACGAATAAATAAAATCATCAGTCCCGATACGATTACTTCCAAACACAACTCTGTAATCATCATCAAATTCATTTATATACGCTTCGGCTTGCTCTCGAAATGCAAAAATGCCTGCTAAATGCCAAGGGTCATCTCGCAGAACTCCCCATACGCGCAAACACCCATGATTATCAGCATCCAACGTTGGCAAAAAATGTTGCAGGTTTGATAATGGACGGAACCAAAACGAATAGCCGCATCACGTTTTCTGTCTATTGCACTTTTACGTTCCATATCAGTCGATCAACCCTTTAAAAAACAAATATACAAGGCCTCTACAACAGGTTGCCTTACATGCGCGGAATCAGGAAGTTGGTCAAAGTTTGATAGAGTTTGCTGGTGCTGTGACATTGAAAATCTCCTTTGCGTTGCCTCAATACGCATTAGGAAATCACATTCCGTGTCACTGATAACTGACGGCAAATACCCCTATTTGATTTCAGTAGGGAAAATAATCATTAGAAATGTCGCAATCGCGATAAAAGATAAGGGTTTGGTCAGATACATCACTGCCAATTTTTATGCCTTTAAGAAAGCCGAATATCGTTCTTTCGTCTGCCCCAAACTCTTTTTTACAAGCCTGAACAGCTTCCGTCTTACTCACGCCCTCTCTCATTTTTAATTCCACATAGCAGACACACCTTAATCTATTATGCTGGCGTTTTGTCTGCCTTACTCCACGTTGGGGTTTTAGATGAAAGGCATCGTCAGCACTTGCGCCATCACTTACTTTTATCAACCTTTCAAAAACCCAGTCTTTTAAAAAATCCGGTGCTTGCCCATTCTGTTCAGAAACCACATAAAGAGAAAGTAAGACCCTTGCATAAAGCGGCGATTCAGCCTCCTTTCTTTCTATTGACTGAATATATTCAAGGGCAAACTCATTTATATCGGTATTGATTGATATTGATTTGGAATACTCCTCACGAAACAATTCATAACCGACTTCTCCTCCATGAGAGCGTATAAAAGAGTCTGATTTTTCAATAATTTCGTTAATAAATGCCGCTTCCGCACTCATTTCAGCTTCCTACTTTCTGAAATTGGCAACAACAACTTTATCGCTTTCGCCATTGGCAAGAGTGTCGAGAAGATTTGCCCATTGTTGCATCATAATTTTACGATCCTCCAAGTGATCGGCATGGTTATAAGTTCGGCGCACCGCATTAGGCTCTGAATGAGCAAGTTGACGCTCAATCCAATCAGCATGGAACCCCATTTCATTAAGGTGAGTGCTTCCTGTGGTGCGCGTAGCATGAGGGCTATAACGACCAGACCAACCCATGTTTTTTAGCGCCTGGCGGAAGGTATTGTCCGTCATGGGTTCATCACGCTTATCCCTGTGAGGAAAAACGTGAGGTCGATGGCCTGTAAATTTTTTCATGCTTTCAAGTATCTCTACAGCCTGTTTAGGCAAAGGCACTGTATGTTGCTTACGCTTTTTCATTAGATCAGCAGGACGGTGCCAAACAGCTTTTTCAAAATCTATTTGATCCCAACGCATACCCACGATCTCTTTCGGACGAGCCAGAGTCAGCCACATGAGTTTGAAAGCAGAAACCACCTGAAAATTCCGCTCATATCCTGCAAGATCACGTAAAAATTCACCAATTTCCTCTTTCTCCAAAGGACGTTTGTGCTGTGTCTTATTAGGGGGCAAGGCCTTACGGACTGGATAAACAGGGTCTACCTCAACCATCAAATTTGAAATAGCAAACTCAAAAATCGACGACATAGTACGCTTAGCCTCATCTTTCACAGATGGGCCGTTATTATCTGCCGCTTTTTGTAGAATATCGAGAATGTGGCGCGAAGTGACCTGACGGATGGGAAGTTTTCCTATATGCGGATAGACAACCCGTTTCAGCATATCGCGCCGACGTTTTTTGGTGATTTCTTCCCAATCCCGCAAATCAACCCACTTGTCAGCCACCACTTCAAAAGTATTGGAAAATTCTTGTTCCCGCTTAATCCTATCTAATTGGCGATTATGCGCCGGATTTATACCTTGCTTAACAAGCGATCTGGCTTTATCGCGCTCCTTACGGGCTTCGGCCAACGTAAAGCGCCTATCATTTCTACGTGTTTCAGCTTCTTCTTCATTCTCTTTACCAGAAACGTAAGCATACTCACCGATAGCGAACATGCTTTCTTTACGCTTACCCTCGTGGACAAGTTCAAAGCGATAACGCCACGCCTTCACACCATTAGGCTTAACTTCAAGATAAAGCCCTTTGGCATCCTTTATTCTATACAGCTTCTTTTTCGGCTTCGCACCACGACACGCACTATCAGTAAGCATCTTGCCTCACACATTTATACACGGTTTAAAATGGCCGTGTTTTTGAACCATACCCGATACTGTACACGGTTTTATATGAGATGGCAAGAAATGTAATGATGTGCTAAGAGAGAATAAAATCTTTAAATATCATGCAATTAAGCAATATATGAGATGACTTGAAATTACACGAAATTAACGATTTGGTCTAAACGTTAAACCGGAACAGGATAAGGTCGCCGTCATGCACGACGTAGTCCTTGCCTTCCTGCCGCATTTTTCCGGCATCCTTGGCGGCCTGTTCGCCGCCCAGGGCGGTGTAATCCTCGAAAGAGATCACTTCGGCCTTGATGAAGCCCTTTTCAAAATCCGTGTGGATTTCACCGGCGGCTTCGGGCGCCTTGGCTCCGATGCGCACCGTCCAGGCCCGCGCTTCTTTCGGCCCCACCGTGAAATAGGTGTGCAGCCCCAGCAGCGCGTAACCGGCGCGGATAATCTTGTTCAACCCCGGCTCTGTCAGGCCGAGGCTTTCCAGAAATTCGGCCTTGTCTTCGGCGTTATCGAGCTGCGCAATCTCCGATTCAATCGCCGCGCAAATCGTCACGGCCTCGGACCCTTGCGCCGCCGCCATCTCTTCCACTTTTTTCGTCCAGTCGTTCCCCGCCGCCGCATCGTTTTCATTTACGTTGCAAACATAAAGGACCGGCTTTGCCGTCATAAGATGCAGCGAATGCATCCAGCGTTTTTCGTCCTCGTTCGAAGGCGTCACCGTGCGGGCGGATTTCCCTTCCTCCAAAGCTTTAAGGACCGTCTGCATAAAGGCATATTGCGCCTTGATCTCCGCGTCGTTGGATTTTGTCTTGCGCACGATGGCGTCGCACTGTTTTTGCAGGGACTCCAGGTCCGCCAGCATCAGTTCCGTTTCGATCACCTCCGCATCGCGCAAAGGGTCGATGGAGCCTTCCACATGGGTAATGTCCTGATTTTCAAAACAGCGCAGGACATGAATGATCGCATCCGTTTCTCGGATATTGGACAAAAACTGGTTGCCCAGCCCTTCCCCTTTGCTGGCGCCTTTGACCAGTCCGGCGATATCGACAAACTCAAGCTGGGTGGGAACGATTTTCGCCGACTTCCCTATTTTGGCGATCCGGTCCAGCCGCGCGTCCGGCACGGCGACCTTGCCCACGTTGGGCTCGATCGTACAAAAGGGAAAATTCTCCGCCTGCGCGGCGGCCGTCGCCGTGAGCGCGTTAAACAAGGTGGATTTTCCGACATTCGGCAACCCCACAATTCCGCAGTTAAATCCCATTCATCTCCTCCGCCACATTCGTCATGAAGTCTGATTTATTGTCTTCCACCAACAAAGGCGCGTGCTTTGCCACGGCCTCTATCCACGCGGGCAGCCATTTTTGTTCTTCCTTTGAAAAATCGCTTAAGACATATCCCGTGACGCGGTTTCTATCGCCCGGATGCCCGATCCCCATGCGCACGCGCCAGTAATTTTGCGTGCCAAGATGCGCGTCGATAGACTTCAATCCGTTATGGCCGCCGCTGCCGCCGCCCTGCTTGACCTTTATCTTCCCGGGAACCAGATCAAGGTCGTCGTGAAACACGACAATCTGCCCCGGTGAAATTTTATAAAACCGGGCCACTTTCCCGACGCAGACGCCGGACTCGTTCATATAGGTCTGGGGTTTGAGAAGCGCTACTTTTTTGCCGCCCAGACGCCCCTCGCTGAGCAGGCCGTCAAATTTGGATTTAAAAGGCGTAAAAGAAGGCTCCCGGGCGATTTCATCCACCGTCATAAAACCGATATTGTGCCGGTTTTTGGCATATTTGTCTTCGGGATTTCCAAGCCCTACGAAAAGCCACATATCGGAATTTTTCTTTTGTAGAAATGAAAACATTTAACCACCAAGCCCACCAAGAACGCCAAGAAATAATATACGCTTGGTGACCTTGGTGTCCTTGGTGGTTAATAAAAAACAGCTAGTCCTTTTTGTCTTCTTTGTCTTCGGCTTTTTCTTCGCCTTCGGCCTTGGCTTCACCTTCGGCAGCTTCCCCTTCGGCGGCTTCTTCCGTCGGCTCTTCTTCAATCAGAAGGCGCGGCGCGGCAATAGTGGCCAGTGTGAAGTCGCGGTCCTGAATGGCCGGCACTGCCCCTTCCGGCATCGTAGCGGCACTAATATTGATAGAATCGCCGATTGCAAAGGGAGTCATATCCACCTCAATTTCAGACGGAATGTTCGTGGCCTGAGAAACCAGATCGACCGTATGGCGCACGACGTTCAAAATGCCTTTTTCTTTCAGGCCCTTGCAGTCTTCCTGATGGATGAAGCTCACAGGCACCGCCACTGTAATCTTTGTTTTAGGCGTTACCCGCAAAAAATCGGCATGCAGGACCTGGTCCGTAACAGGGTGCACCTGAACGTCCCGCGCCAGAACAAGATTTTTTTCACCTTCCAGATCCAGTTCGCACAGGGTCGTGAACATGTGCCCCTTGTTATACTCCAGATTGGATTCCTTGGCGGGGAGAGAAATGGAGACGGGTTCTTTTTTATCGCCGTAAATCACGGCGGGAATTCTGTTTTCACGGCGTAGTGCGCGGGCGATCCCCTTACCTGTCCCCTCACGTTTTGCCGCAGACAGTGCGTAGTGCTTTGTCATCGGTTTTTTCCTTCTTTTTTGTTTCGGTTTTAAAATAACGGCCGCACCTCCAGGGGGATGAACGGCCCTTTTCGCGCACCTAAAGAGCAGAAATACGGCAAAATTTCAAGAAAATACTGATTTGAAAGCCTAGAGGTGCAAATTTTTCAGTTCCTGGACGACAACAGCTCTGATGTTTTCAGGCAATCTTGGTTGCTCCACCCCTTGCACATCAAGTTCCTTCGCATGCCACCCCTGCACTTCGTGCCATACCTTGTTAAAAGTTTCAGTGACAGGCAAACCACCTGTTTTTCTCTCCAGTTCGCTAATTGATAATTCACCTGAATCAATGGATAACCGGGTAAGATTCAACAGGTCTTTCTCATCGATCTCTTGTCCCTTTCCCACCGAACACCGAAAATCCACAATTAGACTATAATATTCCCGCTCTCTCTTTTTTATTAAACGCATAACATAAACCTCTCGCCGCCAAATATGAGGCCCGAAAATACCAAAGCAAAAAGTTATGTCAACAGTTGTTAGTATTTAAACAAAGCGGAGATCGAGCGTTCCTCGGCGATGCGGAGCATGGCCTCCCCCATCAGCGGCGCGACGGTCAGTTGCTCGATCTTGGGAGACGCCCGCACCGCGTCCGTGGCCAGAATTGTGTCTGTAATCACCAGTTTCTCCATGGGCGATTCGGCGACGCGCGCCACAGCCCCGCCGGAAAGGACCCCATGCACGATATAGGCGCAAACGGAAGCGGCGCCCCGCTCTGTAAGCACTTTGGCCGCGTTGCACAGCGTTCCGGCCGAATCCGCGATATCGTCCACAAGGACGCAATGCTTTCCCTGAATCGCGCCGATAATGTTCATCACCTCCGACACGCCCGCTTTTTCGCGGCGCTTGTCAATGATGGCCAGATCGGCGTGCAGCCGTTTGGCCACGGCCCGCGCGCGCACCACGCCCCCCACATCCGGCGATACGATCACCGTCTCGTCTCCGTTAAAATGCTTCATCATATGCGGGATCATAACGGGGGAAGAATGCAGGTTGTCGGTCGGTATATCGAAAAAGCCCTGAATCTGGCCGGCATGCAGCTCCATCGTCAACACGCGGTCCGCGCCGGCGGCCGTAATCAGATTGGCGACCAGCTTGGCCGTGATCGGCGTGCGGCCTCCGGTTTTCCGGTCCTGTCTGGCATAGCCGTAATAAGGGATCACAGCCGTAATCCGGCGCGCCGAACCGCGTTTGAGCGCATCGATGGTAATCAAAAGCTCCATCAGCGTATCGTTGGCCGGGTAGGAGGTCGGCTGGACGACAAAAACGTCTTCGCCGCGCACGTTTTCCTTGATCTCGACAAACGCTTCCATGTCTGAAAAACGGCGGATACTGGCTTCGGTCAGGGGAACTTTCAAATGCGCCGAAATAGCCTCGGACAGCGGGCGGTTCGAATTTCCAGAGATAATTTTCATTTGTCTCTCATCCGGTTATGGAACGGTTATGTGAGCTTGCGGCGACTATAGGAAAATATGCGCAGAAAGCAACAGGGAAAAGCTATGTTTCCCCGTATTTTTATGGTGCGGGGGGAGAGAAAAGCGGTGACATCTGTCCCTTTTGCGCCTGAATATGATTTCCCGGCGAGACAACTTCAACGCCGTCTTCGCCCAAAATACTGATATGAGCGGCCAACTCTCCGTATTTTTCAGCCTCCGTGACGGGAATAACCAGCGCCCCGTTCTCCGGCAGAACAATAACCGGATTCACGCCGCCTTTCTCGAAATAGGCGGTTGCAAAAGCCCTTTTCCCGCCCATGTTTTCAGGGTCCGCATGCACAACAAACTGACTTTGAATCAGGCCCATCCCTTCCAGTTCTGGAAGCTCCCGCCCATCATAAGGCTGCTCCACCGTTGTCGCTGTCGCCTCCGGAGAGATCAGATGAACTGCGGCGCTCGCGCCGGCAACCGGCATGCCCTCCAGAGCCCGCTCTTTAATCTCGTTAAACAGGCCGCTGGCTTGCAGATTTTCCGTTAGATCAACGATACTGCCGCCGCCAATATAAATTCCGCCAAAGGCTCCGTTATACAAAGCCCTGACAGGATCGTTCAAACGATGGGCGGAAACGCAATCAATACCGATCCCTTTAAAAAAGGCTTCATTATCCGCCGCATATGCTTCTGTTGCTGAAGCCATAATATCCGCGCTGACCTCCTTATCGGCCAGAACCCTTGCCAGGGACGCTCCGGCCATGGCCACGGCATCGCCAACGCCGCAATCTTCAAGCTCTTTTGCCAAAGCTTTCAGGCGATAGCTTTTTGGCACCGCGTCAGGGATAATCAGAATAGTTCCCGCATCATGGAAATGGGCTTTCAGCCACTCTTGGGCATGCGCAAGATAGGGTGATTTGGACGCGCTGATCGCAAGAAAACTCATAAGAAATACCTTATTACCGCAAAAAACAACGTAAAAGGTAACATAAAATAATTATGTAAACAAGTATTTTAAGCTATCATAATCGCCGAGATCTGCCGGCCGAAATCGGCTTCTTTCCGATGGATCATGCGGCGGTAGCTGAAACAGCTTTCCGTTTCCCGGTATGTGTCTATCCCCATAAGGCAGACATCGCGCGCTCCGGAAAGGGCCAGAACGCTGGCGATATAGCCCGGCAGGTCGAACAGCAAATGCGCGTCCGTCTGGCCGGCTTTAAAAAACCGCTCGTTTTCGCCCGATTGCGCCAGAAAAGGGGCTTCGAACCCCCTGCTGACTTCATAGGAAGCCTGTGCGATGCACGGCCCGACGCAGGCGCGAACGGTTTCCGGTTCCGCGCCCAGCGCGCGCATGGACCGGAGCGTTGAGGGCAATATCCCGTTTAAAGCCCCTTTCCAGCCCGCATGCGCCGCGCCGATGACGGGCGCGCCATCGGCTTTTTCCCCGTAAAACAGCACGGGGGCGCAATCCGCCGTTAAAACGCTCAGGGCCAGTCCCGGGCGATCCGTTACAAGCGCATCCGCCTTGGGGGGACGGTCCGGCGGCGCGGTGATTTCCACGCAATCCGCGCTGTGAACCTGTTGGAGGGAGACGAGGCTTCCGGTGTCCCCTCCCAGATGGTTTGCAGCCCGCCGGCGATTCTCCGCAACCATATCCGGGTCATCCTTTGACCCGGATCCGCAATTCAGGCTGCTGTAAATCCCTTTGCTGACCCCGCCGCGGCGTCCGAAAAATCCGAACCGGACAGATTTTTTCCCCTTCAGGAACGTATCGTTTTCAAAAACAATCATGGCCCCTCCACCGCCTGAAAACCACTCAGATCAAGCGCGGGATCATCGCAAATGGCCAGCGCCTTAAACAGCGTTCCCATCCGGTTTTTCGCGCAAAGCCGGTTCATTGACTCGGCAATGTCCTTTTCCTGACTCTCCGTTGCGTTATTGCATAAAGCAGCCGCCCGAATCCCTGCCCCGAGCCGTTCCAGAAAGGCGCCCTGCGGGACAGGACCGTGAACCGTGACTCCTTCCGCCATAGAGATAGTACCGATCGTTTCGAAATTGACGTGCGCCGTGATGTCGGCCTGCCCCGGTGCATCCAATATCGATACGGGGCGGTGCTTATGGACGGCCTGAAGGGTTTCCCCGGCGGCGGAAGACATATAGCCGTAATCTATAAAAAGGGCGCTACCTTTTTGTTTTTTCAATCTAAAACACAGGCTCTTAAGAAACCGGATTAAGATGGGAGACACTTCGACCACGTCCCGGTCCTGCCAGGGCAGCAGGGACGGCGGCACCAGCGCAATCATCTCCTGTGACGCTTCGCGCGCCCCCAAAGCGAAGCCGCCGCCTTGCGCCGGTTCAACGGTCCGCTCGGCCCATCCGTCTTTTTGCCGCACAAGCTGGTGCACGGGCAACGCGTCCAGGAACTCGTTTCCAATGACAAGAAGAGGCATATCCTCCGGCACGCTCTCCAGCCCGGCATGCCAGACAGGGTTATGCGCCTTTAATGCCTCCTCCTGCGCCTGCCTGAGGACCGGACTCATTTCCAGCAAATGAAGCGCGAGCGCCGCATGAAACCCCGCCACATTTTTGGTCGCCCGCAGCGCATCGGCCATGAGCGTTCCCCGGCCCGGCCCGCATTCCAGCAGGATAAAATTTGCAGGCGCGCCCATTTTTTCCCATGTATCGGCGAGCCAGACGCCGATCATTTCCCCGAAAATCTGCGATATTTCAGGCGCGGTCGTAAAATCGCCTTTTACGCCGAAAGGGTCGCGGGTCATGTAATAACCGTATTCGGGATGCCCGAGGCATAGCGCCATATACCGCCCCAGATCCATCGGGCCGCGCTCTCGCATTTCCTCCCGGATGATTTTAGCGAGCGGAGTCATAGCCCCTGCGGTGCGCGTAAAAAATAACAGCGCCCCCCAGCAAAATCATCGGCAGGCTCAAAAGCTGCCCCATTGAAACGCTTCCCCAGAACAGTCCCAGATAAAAATCAGGCTCGCGGAAAAACTCGACACCGATCCGCACGCTTCCATATCCGGCCAGAAAAGCGCCTGTCACAAGCCCGGGGCGTTTCCGGATATCCGGCCTTGTCACGAGGAAGAACAAAGCCGTGAAGAGCACCGCGCCCTCCAGCGCCGCCTCATAAAGCTGGCTGGGATGGCGCGGCTCCGCCCCCCCGCCGGGGAAGACCATGCCCCAGGGAACTTCGGTGACACGTCCGTAAAGCTCCCCGTTGATAAAATTCGCGATCCGCCCGAAAAACAGCCCCAAAGGCGCGGCGGCGCAAAAAATGTCCGACAGGCGCAGAACATTGATTTTCCGGACAAGGGAAAAGCTCACAAGCGCCACAATCACGCCGATCACGCCGCCGTGAAAGGACATGCCGCCCTCCCAGACTTTGAAGATGCTCAAGGGATGCGCAAGGTACAAAGCGGGCTGGTAGAACAGGACATAGCCCAGCCGCCCGCCGAGGATAACCCCCAGAACGGCCCATGACATGAAATCGTCGATATCGGTCCTGCCGGGTCTTTGCCCCTGGCTCCGGCTGATGATGAAAAGCGCGTACCGCCAGCCCAGCAAAAATCCCGCCAGATAGGCCAGCGCATACCAGCGGATATCCAGCGGCCCCAGGGACAGGGCCACAGGGTCGATATTCGGGAATTGCAAACTCATGTAAACCGGCTACCTGTCGTTACCTGTAAATGTCTTTCGCGCGCATATAATCGTTCACATATGTTTTGCTGCCTTCTTCCAGACTTGTGAAAGGCTTGTCGTATCCGGCCTGGCGCAGCTTGTTCATATCGGCCTGCGTGTAATACTGGTACTTGGCCTGAAGGACCTCCGGCATGTCGATATACTGGATTTTCGGCTCTTTCCCTGCCGCCCGGAAAGTGGCTTCGGCCAGATCCTTGAAGCTTCTGGCCTCCCCGCTTCCGACGTTAAACAGGCCGCTGACCTGCTTGTTGTCATAGAGCCACAGCATCACATCCACGCAATCCCCGACCCAGACGAAATCGCGCAGCTGTCCCCCGTCCTCGTAATCCGGGTTGGACGACTTGAAGAGCTTCGCCGCCGCGCCGGCCACAACCTGCGGATAGAGTTTGCACATCACGCTCATCTGTTCGCCCTTGTGATATTCGTTCGGGCCGTAAACATTGAAAAATTTGAGCCCAGCCCATTGCGGCGGGATGGATTCCAGTTTTTCCTCCACCACGCGGGCGATCCGGCGGTCGAACACATGCTTGGACCAGCCATAGGCATTCAAAGGCCGCAGCTTTGCAAGCCCCTCTATGGTCCCGTCATCTTCGAACCCGTTGGTTCCGCTGCCGTATGTTGCAGCGGAGGACGCATAAACAAGCCGGACATTATTGTTCCCGCACCATTTCCAGATCCGGCGGGAGAGGACAAAATTCGTATCTATAATCAGGTCCGCGTTGCGTTCGGTTGTCGAAGAGATCGCGCCGACATGAAAGATCATCTCGATATCTTGTGCATGCGTATGCAGATAATCGAAAAGCCGGTCGGGATGGACCACATCGCGAATCTCGCGCTTGGCGATATTCATCCATTTGCCCTCGGAGCCCAGAACATCGCAAATGACGATATCCCTGCACCCGTGCTCTTCCAGTCCCGCGACAAGGTTGGACCCGATAAACCCTGCGCCGCCCGTTACAATAATCATATCTTTATTCCCCTTCTTGAATCCGTCCCCTTAAGTCATACCACTTGGCCTGCAAAATCCAAAACCTATACTCACACGAATTCTTTTCCACAGCAAAGGGGAATAGCATTCCGATTCGGTCTTGCCCTCATGAAAGTGCGGTGATAGTGACTTCTCTCACTATGAACGAACAAATCGACGTCTTCGAGGATGTAAGCAACCCGCTTGACAGCGTGGAGGAAATTCTTTGCGCCAATGACTGGGCGTTTGACCGCATGAGCGAGGAAGAGCTTTGCGTCCAGATTTCCGGCAAGATGGGCGAATATAAAATGTTTTTCGTCTGGCAGGAAGATTACAGCGCCATGCAGTTTTGCTGTGAATATGACCTGACCATCCCTGCGGATGTGCTGGACAGGGCGGCCAAAACGGCCTCCGCCATCAATAACGGCCTCTGGCTGGGGCATTTCGATATCCGTCCGAAGACGAACGTTCCGTCCTTCCGCCATACCAGCCTGTTCCGGGGCATGACCTACAGCTCCGGCGCGGATCATCTGGAAGATCTGGTCGATATTGCCCTGTCGGAATGCGAGCGTTACTACCCCGCCTTTGACCTGCTTTCGAAAGCGAAAAAACAAAGCGGCGCGGCGCTGGCTCTGGCGATGATGGACCCCGCCGGCGAGTCTTAAGTCCCTTTAAGGATGCGTAAAAGACAAAGCGTTTTTTATACGCGCAGCAAAGCGCGCCCATTGATATGACCGCTGTATCTTTTTCTCCATTTGAGAAAACCCCTTGGGGGCAAAAGGAAAAGTCTCCCGCCCGCCGGAATGCTCGAAAATCTTTCTTACATGTCTCTTTTCCTTCGCAAGATCGCATGC
Source organism: Rhodospirillales bacterium (assembly GCA_023898765.1). Lineage (NCBI taxonomy): Bacteria > Pseudomonadati > Pseudomonadota > Alphaproteobacteria > Rhodospirillales > Rhodospirillales bacterium. The sequence continues at coordinate 1,704,884 of CP060238.1, forward strand.
AATACGTCGAAAATACGCCTGCCGATCTTCGTTGTCCTCCTGAGGGGAGACCTCAAATAGAGTTTCGTCCCCTCCTTGACCGATAACACTGTGCACTAACACATTGCGGGCCTCTTGCGGTAGATCACGAAGTTTAAAAATATTATTCTTGAGAATAATCGGCAAAATATAAGGTGCAGGTTTCTCGTCCTTTACCCCCTCCTTGTATGCAAGATACAGACTGTCCTTAAACTCAGCCCCTTTAGGAACATACCCGAAGATATGCCCTCCACCGGTGTTTTGCAAAACGACAGACGCGTCATTCGCCATGGCAAGACAAGCCATCCACTGATTGCGTATCGCCACACCTTCGGGTGAAGTGATGTTAATTTCCATACCTTCCTGCCCTGAACCTTCCGTGAATTTTGCCGTAAAAGGATCGTTGGGATCGAGAAAAACTTTTTTTCCACGCCGTACCATAGACAAATCGTTAAAAAGAGTCGGGATACGCTTTTTCTGCAGAAGATTCATAAAATATGCGTTTGTATAGGGCATATAAAAAGTAGATTCTTCTGCCGCATGACAAAGCGCCGAATGCATATCTATTCCGGGCATATAGCTATGGGGGATTTCCAGTGCCGTCAGCATTCTTTGCGCTGCATTTTCCCGCCCGCATTTATACAAGGCAAAGGCCAAAGCGGAACAAAACATCAAACCGAAAGGTCTTAGATGGTGTTCTCCCGCAAGAAGAACTATTCTTTGCCCCTCGACAAGCTCTTCCTCCCTGATCCGGTCTATCTCGGCCAGCGTGGTTGTAAGAAGCGGTCGAACATCGAGAGGATCGGCGCTGCAATCCACATGCAGCGGTCTGGACGGATCAAAGCCGTAACTTTCTCCATCAAGTTTATGCCCGAAAACCGGCTCCTTTTGCGCTTCGCTGTTCATGAAAGCAACATAACAAAATTGTATTAATTATGTCAATTAAATGTGCCCTTTCGCCAAACAAACCTTGGCGGCCTCGTACATGGATGGTAATGAACTCTCATGACAAATCTTTCTCAACTGAGCATCGCCCTTGTGGGCTGCGGCAAAATGGGCGGGGCGATGCTGCGGGGCTGGCGGGAGGCGGGCCTGCGTGACGTCGAGATTTTCGATCCTCACCCCCTGTCCGAAGAATTCAAAGATCTAGGCCGCCATGAAAGCCTGTCGGACTTTTCGTCCCTCGCCTCCCATATGGATATGCTGGTTCTGGCCGTAAAGCCGCAGGTCATGAAAGAGGTTTGCAAACAGCTTGCGCCGGGCCTGCCCGAAGACCTGCCCGTCCTTTCCATCGCCGCCGGGCAAGGCATTTCGTCTTTTCAGGGATATTTTTCCGCCGGGCAGCCCGTTATTCGGGCCATGCCCAACACCCCGGCCGCCATTGGAAAGGGCATCACGGTGGCCTGCCCTTCCGCCGGCGTGACGGCCGGCCAGAAAGATATTGCGGAGAGGCTTTTGTCCGCTGTCGGGGAAGTTCTCTGGACGGCGAATGAAGGGGATATGGACGCCGTCACGGCTGTCTCCGGCAGCGGCCCGGCCTATGTTTTTTATTTCATGGAGGCGCTGGCCAAAGCGGGAGAGGCTGCGGGACTTGAGGCGGATTTTGCGATGAAACTGGCCCGCCGGACCGTTATCGGGAGCGCCGCGCTGGCGGATTTTGAAAGCGCGGTTCCGGCCGCAACATTGCGTGAAAATGTCACAAGCCCCGGCGGGACCACGCAAGCCGCCTTGGAAATTTTGATGGATGGAACTTTTCAGGACAGTCTCGACAAAGCCGTTCAGGCCGCAACAAAGCGCAGCAAAGAGCTGTCCGGCTAGGGCCTCCCTGCAAAAAAAACGCCTATTTCTTCGTCTGCGTCCCCAGGCCGATATCCTTGGCCAGCTTGCTGCGCTGGCGGGCGTAGTTGGGCGCCACCATGGGGTAATCCATCGGCAGGCCCCAGCGTTCGCGATATTCTTCCGGCGTCATGTTATAGGCCGTTTTCAAATGCCGTTTGAGCATTTTGAGTTTCTTGCCGTCTTCCAGGCAAACCAGATAATCCGGCGTCACGGATTTTTCGATCGGAAGGGCGGGCTGGAGATGGTCTCTGTTTGCGTTTCCTTCGCTGCCCATGCGGGAGAGCGTCCGAAAGACCTGTTCGATCAGGCCGGATATATCCTCTGTCTCCACCGCGTTGTTTGAAACATGCGCCGCGACAATGTCTGCCGTCAGCGCCAGAATTTCCGTTTGTGATGGTTTATCCGGCATTTTTACCTCCATAACTTGAACAGGAGATAGAAATACACTGTTTTTATTTAAATTCAACAATAGAATTACTTAAAAGAGCCTTCCAGCGTTCTTGGCGGGACTTTCGGCCGGGACACATCCGCCCCGCGCAGGTAAAGCGGCTCCAGCGGTTCCGGCGGAAGCGCCGCCGCCTCTTTTCCCATCCGGGCCATGACAAGCGGGTCGAGAAGGACCATGGGGCTCTGGCCGCAGGCATGCGCCCGCACCCATTCGGCGCCCGCCTCCCGTGTAAAACGCGCCAGCGCGTCCCCTGCCAGGTGACAGGGGCCGTTTTCCTGAAGACTGGACAAAAGCGCCTCCCCTTCCAGTGCCTGCGGCTTTCCAAGGGGGCGAGCCTTTTCGTCAAACACCTGCACGTAAAAATCCCGGCGCTTGGTTTCCAGCAAAACGGCGCGTTTATCCCGTGTCTGCGTTTGTCTGGCAACGACTGCGAGCGTGCTTACGCCCCGCGCGGGCTTGTCCAGCGCCAGAGCAAGGCTTCGCGCCGTGGACAGGCCGATCCGCAGGCCCGTAAAGGATCCCGGTCCGGTGCTTGAGACAATCAGGTCCAGGTCGGCGAAAGACAGGTTCGCTTCCTCCAGCGTTTCCCGGATGAGCGGGACGAGCAGGGCCGCCTGTTCGCGCGCCGTTTCGATGCGGCGCGTCACCTTTGCCTCCCTTGTGACAACCCCGACGCTCATTCCCCCCAGCGCGGTATCGAAGGCCAGTATGTTTTCAAAACTTTTCATGTTCCTGACGGCTTAAATAAGGTAATCCTCCTCAACATGGTAGCTTTTTTCCAAAAATGCGTCCTGACGGCGGGTTTTTTACTGGCCGTTGCCTTCCCCCCGGTTCCGGCAAAAGCCGAGGCCGAAGCTGCAGCCGCTCCCCCGACCGGCTACGATTCCTCTTCCGCCGTCGTTTTTGCCTACGGGCAGATCGGGGAAGATGACGCCCCGGCCTCTTCTTTGCGGCTGGAGCAATTCACCGCGCATATTCACGAACTGGTTGAAGACGCCTATACCGTCAAACCCCTGCCGGAGATCCTTCAGGCCGTGACGTCGGGCAAACCGCTCCCCGGCAAAACGGTGGCGCTGACTTTTGACGGGGCGGACGCCTCCTTCCTGCGCTATGCCGCCGGGCTGCTGGAAGAACGCAGACTGCCCTACACCCTGTTTATCCCGGCCGGTCAGATCGGCGAAGAAACGGGACGGACCGTCGGCTGGAAAGATTTGCGCAGACTGCAAAAAACGGGGCTGGCGACGATCGGGCTGCATACGGCGTCCTACGCGCATCTGGCGCAGGCGTCCGAAGAGGAACTCAAACGCCAGATCAATACGGCGCGCGCGCTTTACCGCGAGAATCTGGGAACCGAGCCCCTGTTTTTCGCCTATCCTTTCGGGGAATTCAGCCCCGTTTTCAAGGAAATTGTCCGGGCGCAGGGCTTCGCTGCGGCCTTCGGGCAGCATTCGGGCGTGGTCCATGCCTCCGATGATCTCTTCGCCCTGCCCCGTTTTACGATGAGCGAAAATTACGGCAGCCTGGAAAGGTTCCAGATGACGGCCCGCGCGCTGCCGCTTCCCGTAAGCGACCTGCAGCCCGCCGCCCCCCTTGTGCAAAGTGCGGCCCCCGCCATCGGCTTCACGGTGGACGAGGCGCTGGCGCCGTCTTTGAAATCGCTGTCGTGTTTTGTGTCGGGGCAGGAAAAACCGGATATCGAGCTTCTGGACGAAGGCCGCGTGGAAGTGCGTTTGAAAGAGCCTTTGACACAGGAACGCACCCGGATGAACTGCACCCTGCCCGGCCCTGCGGATACGCAGGACGCCCTGCCGCGCTGGCGCTGGCTGGGCATGCTCCTGCTCCCGCCGGGCGATGCTATACCTGCCGCACCTCGATAACTTCCGGCACATGATGTCTGAGCATGTTTTCGACGCCCATTTTAAGCGTCGCCGCCGCGCTGGGGCAGCCCGAGCAGGCGCCGCGCAAATGCAGATAAACGATTCCCTCTTCGAAACGTTCAAAAACGATATCCCCGCCGTCCATCGCGACCATCGGGCGCACGCGCTCGTCGATCAGCGCCCGGATATGACGCGATATTTCGTCGTCTTCCGCAGCCTCCCCGGGGGATTGGGGCAATTCGGCTGCGTCCGGGGCGGCGGCCTCCGTCTCATGGAACAACGGCGCGCCGGTCTGGAAATACGCCATGATGACTTGCAGGATTTCCATCCTGAGGCTCTCCCACGCGGCCTTTTCGTCTTTCGTGACAGAGATAAAATCATGGCCGAAAAAAACGCCGTCCACGCCTTCCAGCGCAAACAGGCGGGTAGCCAGCGGGGAAGATCCCGCCTCTTCGGCGGATTCAAAGGTCGCCGTGCCGGAGGCCATAACGTTCTGCCCCGGCAGGAACTTCAACGTTAACGGGTTCGGCGTATCTTCGGTCCGGATAAACATGGAAGAATTCTTATCACCGGGAGAGCAGGAACCCAAGACAAATCAGGCGCCGGATCAAGGCGTGTAATTGCAAAAAACTTTTGCGCCCAGACGGCATTGCCCTCTGCGCTGCCTGCAGGCGTCCCTGATCGCTTTTCCGGCCTCTTCGGGCGTCTCCCGGATTTCCAGCGCATAGCCGATCAGTTTTTCTTTCGGCGTTTTCTGCGCGCCGGACGGCAGTTTCAGGTAATCCACCCCGACCCCGGCGCAGGTGGGCCGGTTCTTTGTCTCGATATCCGGAAGGGCGTAACACTGGTTATAGCCTGCTGCACCGGAACACTGCGCAAGAGCGTCCGGACGCGTGACAAAGGAAAACTCCCCGGCAACGCCGTAGATATTGTTTCCGCTCCCGTCCCTGCGGCTGCCCACGGCAATCGCGATAGAGCCGTTTTCCTTCCAGGCATTGCGGCGGGCTTCCCTCCCGGCGGCCTCCCATTCCCGGCGGCGGGACGCCTCCTTTTCCTGACGGGCCAGTATCTCCGCGCGCTGGCGCGCCTCGCGGGCCGCGTTTTCCTCGGAAAGCCTGTGAAAGGAATAGACCAAAGCGCTGCCGCCCAGACCCAGTATCGCGGCAACGGCAAAAACCCTCAAACATCCGGCAGGTTTTGCGGACGTCCCGGATTCCGGAGGCAACGGATCGCTTACCCTGATCCCGGGGCCTTCCTTGGATGGATTGCGTCTGGACATTCCGGCTTTTCCTCTTCACGTGGAGACGGTTTTATATTACATAAGATAAGAAAAGTCAACCTCCCTCCTGTCATTTCCGAGCGCAGCCCTGTCATTCTGAGCGTGTGGTTGTTTCCATTCTGTCATTTCCGAGCGCAGCGAAGAATCTCCGGGAAACCCTGAGATCCTTCTCCTTCGGCTCAGGATGACAAAGCGGGCCGTGCCCGACCAGATGATTGCAGAAGCAGAACGTCTAGTATCCGGCCGTGCCGACAGGGTCGGTTTGCGACCAGAAATAATGGTCGGCGCCTTTCAGGAAATTGGCGTAATAGCCGGTGACGTTCTCGTTATAGGCTTTTTTGAAGTCGATGGATTTCACAATGCTCTGGAAGATCACGCGCCAGTCTTCATAGGCATGATTCAGGGTTGAGCACTCCAGAATATAGAGTTTATCGTTATATAAAGAGGCGAACATAAGAGCGCGGCGGTGCTGCAGCACGTTTCCGCTATATGTGGCATAACTTGCCAGCGCGTAAGACGCAAACCAGCGCCCCAGCCCCGCCCCGTCATAGACGTTCGAAAGGTTGTGCCCGCTATATTCGCCCAGATACTGCTCCCAGAACGGCGCGCTGACCGCCACCTTCTGCACGTCGGAGCCGAATTTCGGCGGATAAATCACATAGCGCCGCTCTTCGCGGACCTTCACCTTGCAGACGGGCTGGTCGTTTTCCGAAGGCGCCATCACGGTGAAGATGTCGTCCGGGTTCCGGTTGCTTTGCACTTTCCATGTGTCGGGGAAGGAGATCGTCAGCCCGCTCTTCTGGTCTTCCCACAGGAAGTAGTCCGCCCGGGCGGGAGAGGCGTAAAACAAAACGGTAATGAGCAAAAGAATCCGAAACATGAATCGCATTGTAGCCGCAATCCCCCCTCATGTCATCCCGAGCGTAGCCGAGGGATCTTTTATTTTTCCTTCTTTCACAGATTCCTCCATTCCGCTTCGCTCCAGCCGGAATGACATTTGTGGTACAGCGTCACCCCCAAAACCCAAGTTTTTTCATGGTGTCTTCGACCGTCGGCGCGGCGAGCGCGTTGGCTTTTTCGTTTCCGGCGGCCAGAATCCGGTCGATTTCACCCGGATCGCGCATGAGATCGCTCATCCGCGCCGTAATGGGGGCGAGCTTTTCCACCGCCAGGTCGGACAGCGCCCCCTTGAAATCCGAGAATTGCTTTCCGCCGAACTGCGCCATGACCTCCGCTTTGGTCGTATCGGACAGGGCCGCGTAAATGCCGATCAGGTTTGCCGCTTCCGGACGCCCCTCCATTTCCGCCGCGCTCCCCGGCACGGGATGCGGGTCCGTTTTGGCTTTGCGGATTTTCTGCGCGATCGTGTCCGCGTCGTCCGTCAAATTGATCCGCGTCATATCGCTATCGGCGGATTTGCTCATTTTTTCCGTTCCGTTGCGCAGGGACATGACCCGCGTTGCTTCTCCCGTAATCACAGGCTCAGGCATCACAAAAAATTCTTCTCCGCCGGCATAATGCTGGTTAAAGCTTGCCGCGATATCGCGGGCGAGTTCCAGATGCTGTTTCTGGTCGTCCCCGACGGGCACGTGGGTCGCCTTGTAGATCAGGATATCCGCCGCCATCAGGACCGGATAGCCGTACAGCCCCAGCGATGCCTGGTCCTTTTTCTTGCCGGCCTTTTCCTTGAACTGCGTCATGCGGTTGAGCCAGCCCAGCGGCGTCAGGCAGGCAAAAAGCCACTGAAGCTGCGAATGTCCCGGCACGGCCGATTGCACGAAGAGGGAAGAGCGCTTCGGGTCTACGCCCGCCGCGATATAGGCCGCCGCAATTTCCCGCGTGGAGTGCGCCAGCGCCGCCGGATCGTGCCCGGCCGTAATGGCGTGCATATCCACGACGCCGTAAAGACATTCGCTTTCCCCGTCATCCTGAAGCCGCACCCAGTTCCGCAGCGCCCCCAGATAATTGCCCAGATGAAGCCTGTTTGTCGGCTGCATGCAAGAGAGGATACGTTTCATTCTTTACTTCCTTTTCAAACCATTTCAAACCACGCGCGCGCCGGCGCGCTGTAAATTTTTAAACACGAAGGACACAAAGCCACACGAAGTTTTTCTGCAGGAAAATATACTTTGTGTTCCTTCGTGTTAGAAAAAACCTTAATCTATCTCTTCAAATACCTCTTCAACTCCGCCGGTTTGACGGCGCCGGTCAGAATAATCGCGAAAGCGTAAACCATCGCCCCGCCCGCGACAAGGGCGATCAACGCCAGAACCTTCTCCATTTGAGCACCGGCAAACCAGTCGGCAGCGATGTAAGCAAACCCGTACAGCGCCGCGCCCATTAGCACGCTGGAGAAAATGATTTTCAGCACGGCGGTCCGCAGGCGCGCATCGAACTTCGCCTCCGGCAGTTTTCCCAGCCCCCGCCGCAGCAGCGCGAACTGCAGCCACCCTGCCAGCCCCGTCGCCAGCGCGATCCCCGCCACGCCGATCACGCGGCTGAAGGCCAGTGCCAGAACAATATTTAAGATGGTACATGCCACTGAGATTTTGACCGGCGTCACGGTATCCTGCCGGGACCAGTAGGCGGAGGAAAAAACCTTCACGCAGATGTAGGCCGGCAGCCCGATCGCATAGCCTTTTAGAACATTTGCCGTTTTAAGGGTGTTGTCGGGCGTGAATTCTCCGCGCTCGAACAAAACGCGCACCATTTCTTCTCCCGCGACAAACAGCGCGGCGGCGGCCGGAAGGGCCAGAAGCAAACAGACCTCCATGGCCCGGTTGAAAAGATTTTGCGCCAGAGCGGAATCCCCGGCGGCAAACGCTTTGGAGAGCATGGGCAAAAGCGCCGTGCCGACCGCGATCCCGACAAGCCCCAGCGGCAGCTGGTTCAACCGGTCCGCATAATAAAGATAGGAAATGGACCCCTCTTCCAGAAGCGAAGCGATAATTACGTCGGCAAACAAATTGATATGCACAACCCCCGCGCCGATCACGCCGGGCCCCATCAGTTTAAAAAGCCGTTTCATGTCCCCGTCGAAAGACGGGCGCTTTATTTCAAGCTTCACCCGTGCACGGCGAATGGAAAGAAGCAGCCACGCAAACTGGAGAATACCCGCCAGAAACACGCCCCACGCCATCGCATGGCCGGGCGTTTGCATGACGGGCGTAAAAAGCAAAAGCGCGCCGATCAGGCTCAGGTTAAAGAAAATCGGCGCGGCGGCGAAAGGCGCAAATCTCTCGCGCGCATTCAAAACCCCGCCCATCAGGGCCGTCAGGGACATCAAAAGCAGATAAGGAAAGGTCACACGGCTGAGATCGACCGCCAGGTCATAGCGCATCTGCCCTTTTTCAAATCCCGGCGCAATGGCGTAAATAATCCACGGCATGGCGATCAACGCCAGAATTGTAAAAGGGATAAGAACGCTCAACATCACCGCGAACGCGTTGGAGGCAAACCGGTCTGCGCCCTCGCCTCCTTCTTTGGTGAGTTTTTCGCTGTAAAGCGGCACGAAAGAAACGCTAAAAGCCCCTTCCGCCGTAACGCGCCGGAAAAAATTTGGCAGTTTCAGCGCCACGAAAAAGGCGTCCGCCACCGGTCCTGCGCCCAGAATGGCGGCGGTGAGGATGTCGCGCGCGAAGCCGAAAATCCGGCTTACGCCCGTTAGTCCCGCCACCGTTGCCATCGCTTTTAGTAATTTCATGCTGTTGGTTTTACCACCAAGCCCGTCAGGAACGCCAAGAGTTTTATTTCCTGGCTGTGATTTTAGAACATTCTGCGATCAGGTCGAGTCACGACCCGTTTTGTCATCCTGAGCGGAGCGAGCTTTGGCGAGCACAGTCGAAGGATCTTCATAACGTTAAACTTAAAAGATATTTCGACTAACCCCCTCAATTTCGTCATTGCTCCGCTCCCGATGGTCGCTCGCAATGACGAAAGACAAGGTATTTTTAGAAAATGAGGGGCGGCAAGGGGGGCGTATTGACTTTCTAGGATTTTTATCCTATTCTTTCTTATGACCTTCCACGTAAAACCTCCAAAGAACACAAAAAATGAACGACTCCGCTGCAGGCGGCGGGGTATTCCTCCCGTCATTGCGAGCGACCATCGGGAGCGAAGCAATCCAGAGCCAAAAGGCGAAAGTCTGGATTGCCGCGCCGCCCCTTCCGAACGAACTATTGGGAAAACCAAACAAAACCAGCGGGATAAGCAGGAATTTTTTCAATTTGGCCAACGAACTATTGGATTGGCTGTGAAAAACGCCGGGGCCGTGCGCCTTCGCCTTGGCTTCGGCGGGCAAGCTGTGTTAGAACCCTCCTCATGACTCAAAACAACCCTGCGCAAAACCCGGAAAGCACGCAATTTGGCGACGAGACCGTTACGCCGGAAGAAAAAACGAGCCGTGTGATCGGTGTTTTTGACTCCGTTGCGGACAATTACGACCTGATGAACGACCTGATGTCCGGCGGGATACACCGCCTCTGGAAGGACCATCTGGTGCGCAAAATCCGGCCGCAGGGAGATATGGACTATCTTGATGTGGCGGGCGGGACCGGCGATATCGCCTTCAGGCTCCGGAAAAAAGCGGGACCGGATGCGCGAATCACCCTGTGCGACCTCAACACCGATATGCTTCGCGTTGGACGGAACAGGGCCATAGACCGGGGCTGGCTGGATGATTTTGAGTGGGTGACGGGCAATGCCGAAGATCTTCCTTTCCCGGATAACCGTTTCGATGTCTATACGATTTCTTTCGGTTTGCGCAATGTGACGCGCATTGACACGGCGCTGAAAGAGGCCTTTCGCGTCTTGAAGCCCGGCGGGCGGTTTTTTTGCCTTGAATTCTCGCATGTTGAAAACCCCCTGATCTCGAAGCTTTACGACGGCTTTTCCTACGGAATCATTCCGAAAATCGGCGCGGTTGTCGCGCAGGACCGGGGGAGCTACCAATATCTGGTTGAGAGCATCCGTAAATTCCCGGCGCAGAAGGATCTTGCCGCGCGCATGGAAAAGGCCGGATTTTCGAACGTTTCCTTTGAAAATTTGAATTTCGGGGTTGTGGCTATTCACAAAGGAACGAAACAATAATTTTCATAGGTAAGCCTTTCGCGCAAAAAATAATACTTGCATCTGCGGGCGATTCTTCCTTATATATGGCCCCATTACTTTCATTGAGATTGCTTTGTCGGGGCGCTTGGGGGCGTTACTGGGCTGGCCCTCAAGTGGGGGAAAACTGTCAAGAATAAGGAAGGAACAGTACAATGAACAATATCGTTAAATCAGTCGTATTCGCCGCTGTTGTCTTGTTTGCCGGCGTTGCGGCCATGCAGGTTATCTATAACAATGTGACGGGCGATGATTCCACAGGCGTTGCGGGCGTTGAGCCTGCTGCCGGCGGGGAATTTCTGGGAACCGTTGGCGATGCGGTCGAAAGCGCAACCGAAGCGGCAACGGATGCTGCCGACAGCATGACGGAAGCTGCGGCCGATGCTTATGAAAGTGCCGCAGAAACGGCTCAGGACGCTGCCGATGCTGTAGAGGAAACGGCTGAAGACGCCATGGATTCTGCAACCGACGCGATGGAGGATGCCACGGAAGCCGCAACAGAAGATGCTGCCGAGCAAGCGCCCGCTCCTGAAAGCGAAACCATGGAAGAAGCGACAGAAGCTGTCGAAGACGCCAAAGACGCCGCTGAAGATGCTGCCGGAGACGCCGCTGAAGAAAAAGCACAGGACGCTGTCGAAGGCATGTTCTAGGAACGTGTGAAACCAAATTGAAGATTTTTAAAAGACAAGGCCCCGTTTTGTTTAGACGAAACGGGGCTTTTCTTCGGAGAGGATAACGTGCTGAGAGGCAAGAGCATCTTACTGGTGATTACGGGCGGCATTGCCGCCTGTAAAGCGCCGGACCTTATCCGCCTGATACGAAAATCAGGGGCGCAGGTCCGGTGCATCCTGACCCGGGGCGGCGAAAAATTCATAACCCCGCTCAGCATTGCTGCGCTCAGCGAAAACACCGTTTATACCGACCTTTTTTCCCTGAAAGATGAAACGGAAATGGGTCATATCCGCCTCTCCCGCGCGTGCGACCTGATCGTTGTCGCCCCTGCCAGCGCTGACTTTCTGGCAAGACTGTCCCAGGGGCGCGCAAACGATCTTGCTGCAGCCACATTGCTCGCAGCGGACAAGCCTGTGATGGTCTGTCCTGCCATGAACCCCATGATGTGGATGAACAAAGCCACGCAGGAAAATATCCGAACCCTGACCCGGCGCGACATCCTCTTTTGCGGACCCGAAGAGGGGGAAACGGCCTGCGGCGAAACCGGGTACGGACGCATGAGCGAGCCCCGGGATATCCTGGATGCCGTCCTCACCTATTTTCAAAAAGACAAACCTTTGGCAGGCCGAACAGCCCTTGTCACGAGCGGCCCGACTTACGAGCCGATCGACCCGGTCCGGTTCATCGGCAACCGCTCTTCCGGAAAGCAGGGACACGCGATTGCCAAAGCGCTGGCCGAGGCTGGCGCCGCCGTCACACTGGTAAGCGGTCCAACAGCCCTTTCTGACCCCGAATACATAAAAACGGTACGTATCGAAACAGCTTCTGAAATGCTGGAAACCTGCGAAAAATTGCTTCCTGCAGACATATTTGTGTCTGCCGCGGCCGTGGCCGACTGGACCCTGTCAAACCCGGCCGTTTCGAAAATAAAAAAAGGGAAAAAGACATCGCCGCCCGTCCTCAATCTTACTGAGAACACCGACATACTGGCCCGCCTGTCTGAACCGAATCCGCAGCGTCCAAAACTGGTCATTGGCTTCGCGGCCGAGACAGAAAACCTTCTCCAAAACGCACGCGCCAAACGAGACGCAAAAGGGTGTGACTGGATCGTCGCCAACGAAATCAGCGGTCAAAACGAAAATGTCTTTGGATCGGAAGAGAATCATGCCTATCTAATCACGGAAAAAGATATTGTTGAGTGGCCGAAAAGCTCAAAAGACAATATCGCGAAAAAACTGGTGCAGCATATTGCGCGATTTTTTGATAAAACAAACACCGAAAACCCACAACAGGAAGCGGCTGAATAATGACCGACAACAGACATAATGATAACGAGATCAACAGGGTAGAAGTCGCCCTTCTCCCGCACGAGCATGCCGTCGGCCTGAACCTTCCGACTTATGCAACGGAAGATTCTGCGGGGATGGATCTTTCGGCGGCGCTGGATGAAGCAATCGAGATTGCGCCGGGACAGCGGGCCCTTGTGCCCACAGGACTGTCCATTTCCCTGCCCCCCGGTTACGAAGCACAAATCCGCCCCCGCTCCGGCCTGGCGCTCAAGCACGGCATTACCGTCCTTAACGCTCCCGGCACGATCGACGCGGATTACCGCGGCGAAATCAAGGTCATTCTGGCCAATCTGGGCAGCGAGGACTTCACGATCGAACGCGGTATGCGCATCGCCCAAATGGTCGTAGCCCGTCACGCCAATGTCGAATGGAACATTGTAGAATCCCTTGAAGAAACGGATCGCGGCACAGGCGGTTTCGGTTCCACGGGGACATCCGGCTGATCGCTCTTTTCATCCGGGGCTTCTTGTCGTAAAACAGTCCCCATGTCCCAGACCGCCAAAAAAAACGAAAGCGCGTTTATCGCCGCAGGCCATACGCCGATGATGGCGCAATATATGGCGCTGAAGGAGCAGTATCCCGACTGCCTGCTTTTTTACCGCATGGGGGATTTTTACGAACTTTTTCATGAGGACGCGCTCAAAGCCAGCGAAACGCTGGACATCACCCTGACACGGCGCGGGAAAAGCGGCGGCAACGATATCCCCATGTGCGGGGTGCCCTATCATTCCTATGAGCCCTACCTCGCAAAACTCATTCGCGCAGGCTTTAACGTGGCGATTTGCGAACAGACGGAAACCCCGGAAGAATCAAGGGTCCGCACCAAAAAGGAAGGCAAACCCGCCTCCAAATCCCTTGTGAAGCGTGACGTTGTGCGCGTGGTGACCAAAGGCACCCTGACCGAGGAAACGCTTCTGGATGCGCGCAGCAATAATTACCTGGCGGCCCTGTCCGACATCGGCGGCCAGTTCGCGCTGGCCTGGCTGGAACTTTCCACCGGTGAATTTCTGGTGCAACCCGTTGCCCTGCAAAATCTTGCCGCCGCGCTGGAGCGTGTGGAGGCCAGCGAAATCCTGCTCCCGGAACGTCTGGCGCAAGACGAAAAAACCAAAGATGTTTTGGCCGCCTTTCGCGAGAAAGTATCGCCGCAACCCTCCAGCCTGTTCGACTCGCAAAGCGCCCAGAAACGGCTGGAACAGCTATTCGGCGTAGGCACGCTGGACTCTTTTGGTGCGTTCAGCCGCGCTGAAATTGCAGCCGCAGGCGCCCTGATCGACTATGTGGAGCGCACTCAAAAAGGCAAAATACCGCACCTCTCCCGCCTGCAGCAACTCAGCGGAAGCGCGTGCATGGAAATCGATGCCGCAACCCGCCGCAATCTGGAGATGACCCGCACTCTCTCCGGCGAACGCAAAGGCTCCCTTTTGGATGTTATTGACTGCACCATAACGGGCGCGGGAGCACGATTGCTGCAGACCCGCCTGTCCTCCCCCTTAACGGATATCAAGACGATTCACGCGCGGCAGGATGAGATTGAATCCTTTTCCGGTGCGGCTCCCCTGCGGGAGGCTTTACGCGAGCAGCTTAAAGACGTGCCGGATATGGAACGCGCCCTGGCCCGGCTGACCATCGGGCGCGCCACGCCGCGGGATCTGGGCATGATACGGGACGGCCTGCGAAACGCCGAAACCTTGCGCGCTTTGCTGCAGAAGGCGGACATGCCCTCTCTGGAACCCTTGACAACCGGCCTGCAGCAAAACGAGGACTGCAAAAAACTCTCAGACATTCTGTCGGCAGCGCTGGAAACCGAGCTTCCCGCCCAAACCCATGAAGGACGTTTTATTGCCGCAGCATACGATGCAAAACTCGACCAGCTCCGCACCATGCGCGACGACAGCAAACGCCTGATTGCAGCGCTTCAAACCAGATACCGTGAAGAAACAAAGATTGAAACCCTCAAAATCGCGTATAACAACATGCTGGGTTATTACATCGACGTCACAGCGCGTCACGCGGATAAGCTCCTGATACGCAAAGGGGAAACCGCGCCCGACAACCCCTTTGTCCATCGGCAGACCCTGGCCAACAATGTCCGCTTTACCACGGCGGACCTTGTCGAACTGGAGCGGGATATTGCGAGCGCCGCCGACAAAGCCCTTGCCATAGAGCAAAATCTTTTCGTCGAATTCACACAGAAAATTTGTGCGCTTGCGCAGGATATCGGCCGGATCGCCCGCGCGATTGCTGCGCTGGACGTTGCCGCATCCCTCGCGCATCTCGCCGTGAACCGTCAATATATCCGGCCAACCATAGACAACTCGCTGGCCTTTGATATCAGGGACGGGCGGCATCCCGTCGTGGAAGAAGCCTTGCGCAAAGAGGCCCAAAGCTTCGTCCCCAATAATTGCGATCTGGGGGAAAAACAAAGACTCTGGCTGCTCACAGGGCCGAACATGGCGGGTAAATCCACCTTCCTGCGCCAAAACGCCCTGATCGTCATTCTGGCGCAGATGGGCGCCTTCGTTCCGGCCAGATCCGCGCATATCGGGCTTGTCGATCGTTGTTTCAGCCGTGTGGGCGCGGCGGACGATCTGGCGCGCGGACGCTCCACCTTTATGGTCGAAATGGTTGAAACCGCCACAATCCTCAATCAGGCCACACAGCGCTCCCTTGTGATTCTGGACGAAATCGGGCGCGGCACGGCGACCTTCGACGGGCTCTCCATTGCCTGGGCCTGCGTCGAACAAATTCATGAAACCAATCGCTGCCGGGCGCTGTTTGCAACCCATTACCATGAACTGACCAGCCTTTCCGCGAAACTGAGCGCCCTGTCCTGCCACGCGATGCAGGTCAAGGAGTGGAAAGGCGACGTGATTTTCCTCCACAGCGTCGCCGAGGGCGCGGCGGACCGCTCTTACGGCATCCATGTGG
Organism: Rhodospirillales bacterium; assembly: GCA_023898765.1. Lineage (NCBI taxonomy): Bacteria > Pseudomonadati > Pseudomonadota > Alphaproteobacteria > Rhodospirillales > Rhodospirillales bacterium. Next base: position 1,720,403 of record CP060238.1, read on the forward strand.
CGCGGCTGGCAGGACTGCCGGAAAACGTTGTCGCACGGGCGCAAAACGTATTGGACCTCCTGAACAAAGGGGAACAGTCCGGCGCCCTGGCAAAACTGGCGGACGACCTGCCCCTTTTCACCGCACAATGGCAAGAACAGGAACCGCAGCAAAATTTTTCCGAAATCGCGCAAAAACTGGAAGAGATCAACCCGGACGACCTCACCCCCAAAGAAGCGCTGGAACAGCTTTACATCTTAAAGGACCTTCTATGATAACACGCAATATTCTTGACCTGATCGGAAACACCCCTCTTCTGAACGTTGAAGAGGGTATCTACGCCAAGGCGGAATTCCTGAACCCTTCCGGCTCGATCAAATCCCGCATGGCCAAACACATTGTCGAAAAAGCCGAAAGAGAAGGTCTGCTGAAACCCGGCGACACCATCGTGGAAGCCACAAGCGGCAACACGGGAAACGCTTTCAGCATGGTGGCCGCCGCCAAGGGCTATAAAATGCTGGTGCTGATGCCCGACGGCTATACGAGCGAGCGCGTCATGATCTCCCGCGGCTTCGGGGCGGAAATCAGGTTCGTCGGCCATTTCCAGGTGAACAAAGCGCGCGAAGAAGCCATTCGGCTGGGAAAACAGGAAGGCTATTACTGTCCGCAGCAATTCGACAATGAATGGAACGTGGAGGAAAACCGCGACTGGCTTGGAAAGGAAGTGATTACCCAACTGCCCGAAGGCCTTAAAATAGACGCTGTGGTGCAGGGCGTGGGCACTGGCGGCACGCTTATCGGCGCGGCGCTTGCGCTCAAGGAATGGCACAACCCGGACCTGAAGGTTTTTGCGATGGAGCCTTCGGAATCGCAGACCCTGACCTGCTGCATGGTGGCGGACCATAAAATCGAGGGAATTTCAGACGGATTCATCCCAACCATCTACGAACGGCACAGGGATCTGGTTGACGAAGTCATCTGCGTGGATTCGGACCGGGCCATTGAAGAAACAAAAAAGCTGGCCTCTTCCCGCGGATTTTTTGTGGGACCAAGCTCCGGCGCCAACCTGCTGGCCGCCCGGAAAGTGAAGAAAGCCCATCCGGACGTCAAAAACATCCTGACCTTTTTCTGCGACGAGGGCGAAAAATACCTCTCCATGATGTATGCGGAATGACGCCCGGCCGCTTCCCTTAAAACACAGAAAGCAGGTCTTTCGCCGGCAGGGCCGAATAGCCGATCACCAACCCGACCAGAATAATCCCGATACTGGCCCCCGTATTCACTTTTCGAAGCACCGCTTCCGAAAAGAGATTGCGTGTCATGGAAAGCGGCACCGCGTAGGACAGCGCCACAATCGCATCGGCAAAGACAATAATAAAGGCCGCCAGCGCGATATCCGGCGCTCCCACGGTCTGCAGATCAAACAGCGTCGGCAATATCCCCGCAAAAAACAGGATATCGAAAGGATTGCTGGCGGTCAGCATGAACCCTGCGCTGAAATTATCCCAAAATCCGGTTTTGGCCTGCTCCCTGACGTTCCCCGGCAAATCAAGATCGAATTTCTGCAGCCCCTTGATCCCAAGCCATATCAGATAAACGGAAGCGGCGGATTTCAACATGATAGAGATAAAAACAATGTCGTCCGGAATGAACTGGTACCCGAAAACGACAAGGCAAAAGAAAAGAATTTTAACCAGATTGGTCCCGGCCATAAAAAACAGGACGCTCTCCAGCCCTTCGCTTATGGCTTTCGATGCCACAGTTAACATCCCCGGCCCCGGCTTTGCCGCCAAAAGGGCCACCCCCGTAAATAAAGCGATCATTGCTGCTATATCCATTATTTCTTCCAAAAGCCTCCCTTAAAACACAGAAAGCAGGTCTTCCGCCGGCAGCGCGGAATAGCCCAGATACAAACCGATCAGGATCATCGCCATGCCGGAAGCCAGACGAAGCCCTTCCAGCGTTTTACCCCTGAAAAAACGGCGTGATACAAAAACCGGCACGCAATACATGAAATCAATGGAAATCTGGACCACCACCGTCACGAGGGCCAGAATACCGAAATTGGCAAAACTCACGTCCTGTGTGCCGATGACGCTCGGTACAATTCCGCCAAAAACAATAATGACAAAGGGATTGGACAATGTGAGCATCAGCCCCGTTGTAAAATCTTCCCAGTTATCCTTTAAAGACGCCGTTTTTTGAAAATCCACGTCCAGCGCCAGAGGTTTGGTCAACGTGCCCACCCCCAGATAAATCAGATAGGCACCGGCCAGCGCCTTGAGAAAAATGGACACAAACAGGAGTTCTTCCGCAAAAACAACGGCGCCGAATACGACCAGGGCCAGATAAACGACCTCTCCCAGCGTCGCGCCGGACATGTAGGAAAGGAATCCGGCGGCCCCGCGCCCTGCCGTTTTTGTCACAACGGCCAAAACCCCCGGCCCGGGTTTGAGCGCCAGCACGGCAATCGTCATGGCGTATGTGCCCAGAGCTGCTAAATCCATATGTCTTTCCTTTCCCGACGCATATTGCCAAAGGCAAGCGCATTGGTCTATAACCCTTTTGCTTTAGAGAAGAAGATATTTAAGGAGAAGTGGCAGAGAGGTTGAATGCGCTGCTCTCGAAAAGCAGTAAGGGTTCACGCCCTTCGGGGGTTCGAATCCCCCCTTCTCCGCCAATTTGGCAAAGACCGGATTTGACGAGGATCCAAAAAACATGACAAAAACGGCCCCGAAAATCGGCATGGTCTCTCTCGGCTGCCCCAAGGCGCTGGTGGATTCGGAGCGGATTTTAACCAAACTCCGGGCCGAGGGCTATGAACTCTCCCCCGATTACGACGGCGCGGACGCGGTCATCGTGAATACCTGCGGGTTTCTGGACAGCGCCAAAGCGGAATCCCTCGAGGCCATCGGCACGGCGATGAAGCAAAACGGACGGGTCATCGTAACGGGCTGCATGGGCGGGGAGCCGGAACAGATCACCTCCAGATTTCCCGACGTTCTGGCCGTCACCGGCCCCCATGCCTATGAAGACGTTGTCGCCGCCGTTCATGACGCCATCCCGCCGGTTCATGACCCGTATATGGACCTTGTGCCGGAAGAAGGGCTGAAGCTCACGCCCCGCCACTACGCTTACCTGAAAATCTCCGAAGGCTGCCACAATCGCTGCTCTTTTTGCATTATTCCGTCTTTACGCGGGGACCTGGTCAGCCGCCCCATCCATCACGTCATTGCGGAAGCAGAGAACCTCGCCCGCGCCGGAGTGAAAGAACTTCTGGTCATCTCGCAGGATACAAGCGCCTACGGGCTGGACCTCAAATATCAGGAATTTTCGTGGAAAGGCCGCAAATGGCGCACAAAATTCCAGGATCTTTGCGAAGCCCTCGGAGAGCTGGGCATCTGGGTGCGGCTGCACTATGTCTACCCCTACCCCCATGTCAGCAACGTCATTCCCCTCATGGCGGACGGAAAGATTCTTCCTTACATAGACATCCCCTTCCAGCATGCCGCGCCGGACGTGCTCAAAAACATGCGCCGCCCCGGCACGCAGGACAAAACGCTCGCGCAGATCAGGGAATGGCGCGGCATTTGCCCGGATTTAACGATCCGTTCGACCTTTATTGTCGGGTTTCCGGGGGAAACGGAACAGGATTTCCAAATCCTGCTGGACTGGCTGGCCGAAGCACAGCTGGACCGTGTGGGCTGCTTTAAATACGAGGCCGTGAAAGGCGCCGCAGCAAACGAACTGGACGGCGCGGTCCCGGAAGAGGTCAAAGAAGAGCGTTACGCCCGATTCATGGAGGCGCAGCAAAAAATTTCCGCAGCAAAGCTGCAGCAAAAAATCGGCAAAACGCTCGACGTTATCATCGACGATGTGGCAGAGGGCGGCGCGGATGCGCGCTCCCGTGGAGATGCGCCCGAAATTGACGGAAATGTTTATCTGCGCGATGTCGGGAATGTCCAGACAGGCGATATCATCAAGGTTGCAATCGAGGACGCCGATGAATATGACTTATACGGCGTTCCCCTCGACCGGAAACAGGAAGAAACCCTATGAAAACAACCCCCCTCCATGCGCAGCATATCGAGCTTGGCGCCAGAATGGCGCCCTTCGCAGGGTACGAAATGCCGATCCAGTACACAGACGGCGTTCTGGCAGAACATAACTGGACACGCGAACATGCCGGGCTTTTTGACGTCTCCCATATGGGGCAACTCATCATCGAGGGAACCGGCGCCGCAGCTTTTCTCGAAACGCTCACCCCTTCGCCGCTCTCAACCCTGAAAGAGGGCGCAGCAAAATATACCGTCCTTACCAACGAACAGGGGGGAATCATCGACGACCTCATCATCACCCGCATGGAGGAAAACAGGTTCTTTGCCGTTATCAATGCCGGGTGCAAGGACAAGGATATTGAATGGATACAAAACCACCTCCCCGACGATCTGACGCTGACGCATCTGGAAGACAGCGCCCTGATCGCCCTGCAGGGGCCGCAGGCGGCGCGTGTGCTGGAAGACACCCTGCAATGCGACGTATCGGACCTGCCTTATATGCATATGATGCTGACACAAAGCCCCTGCGGGAAGGATATCCTTGTCTCCCGGCTGGGCTATACGGGCGAGGACGGGTTTGAACTCAGCCTGCCCGGCGATGTAGGGCAGCGCGCCTGGACGGGACTTCTCAGGCATGATCTGGCGAAACCCGTCGGCCTTGCGGCGCGGGACTCCCTTCGTCTGGAAATGGGCTATCCCCTTTACGGGCACGATATCGACGCCACGACATCTCCGGTGGAGGCCGACATCACATGGATCATGGGAAAAAAGAACCATACCGGCTTTATCGGCGCGGCGCGTATTTTTGAGGAACTGCGCAGCGGCCCCGCCCGCCGCCGCGTCGGAATAAAGCTGACCGGACAGGGCATTGCCCGCGAAGGCGCGGAAATCTACGCGCCTTCTTCCGGGCAAAAAATCGGTGAATTAACCAGCGGCGGGTTTTCTCCCACCTTGAAAGAGGCCATCGGTCAGGGTTATATTGAAGCCGCATCAGCAAAAACAGGAACGAAAATTGCGGTCCGGGTTCGGGGACGGGACATTGAGGGCGTTGTCGCCCCCCTCCCTTTTATCCCCCCCAAGACAAAAGCGGCAAAGAAACAGGCCGCATGAGGAGCATAAAAATGAACGATATGAAATATACAAACGACCATGAATGGATCAAGACGGAAGGGGACACGGCGCTCATCGGGATCACCACCTATGCCCGCCATGCGCTGGGGGATCTGGTGTATCTGGAGTTGCCGGAAAAAGGGCGCAAGCTTAGCAAGGGAGAGGATTTCGCCGTTGTCGAATCCGTCAAGGCCGCGAGCGAAATTTACGCCCCCGTCGCCGGCGAGATCGTGTCGGTCAACGATAACCTGCAAAACAATCTGGATGACCTGAAAGAGGACATCGAAAAAGGCTGGATCATCAAAATCAGGATGGACAATCCGGCGGACGCGGAAAACCTTATGGATAGCAGCGCTTACAGCAGTTTTACGGACTCGCTGGCGTAAATTACCGGAGCATCTCAAATGCGTTACCTGCCGCAAACGAACAAAGCCCGCGCTGAAATGCTTGAAGCTATCGGGGTAAAAAGCGTTGACGATCTCTTCCGCGACATCCCCGCCGGAGCCTTTGTGCAGGGACAGGCGGACCTGCCTCCTCACAAGGGAGAAATCGAAGTCGAGCGGATTATGGGCGCCTATGCAAAGGAAAATCATGCAGCCTCCGACGGCCCGTTTTTTCTCGGCGGCGGCTGTTACAACCACCATATTCCCGCAAGCGTCGACCATCTTGTCCAGCGCGGCGAATTCCTGACCGCGTACACGCCCTACCAGCCGGAAATCGCACAAGGCACGCTACAGGCGATTTTTGAATTCCAGACTTTTATAGCCCGGCTGACAGGGCAGGATATTGCCAACGCCTCCTTGTACGACGGCGCCACCTCCATGGCGGAAGCGGCGTTAATGGCCATGCGTGTCACAGGCCGCAACAAGGTCTGCCTGGGGAACGACATCAACCCGCAATATCTCTCCGTGCTGCGCACCTATCTGCACAATAACGAAACGGCGCAAAGCTATCGCTTCTCCGGCGAGGTCCAGGACGATACCGCCTGCCTTATCGTGCAATCGCCGGATTTTTTCGGCACCCCGCACACTTACGATACGTGGCGCGCGCTTTGCGACGAAAGCGGGGCGCTGCTGATTGTCGTCGTCACAGAGATTGTTTCTCTGGGTATGCTCCCTGCGCCGGAAAACGCGGATATCGTCTGCGGAGAAGGCCAGTCCATCGGCCTGCCCATGAGCTTCGGTGGACCGCATCTGGGGTTTTTCGCCTGCCGCGAAAAATTTGTCCGGCAAATGCCCGGACGCCTGTGCGGTGAAACGGTCGATGCACAGGGAAGACGCGGCTACGTTTTAACCTTAAGCACGCGGGAGCAGCATATCCGGCGCGCCAAAGCCACATCCAACATCTGCACCAATCAGGGACTCTGCGCACTGGCGTTCACAATCCACATGAGCCTGCTTGGGGAAGACGGGTTTCATTGCCTCGCCGCGCTGAACCATGAACGGGCCTGCGCCCTCGCCGACGCCCTTGAGGATATCAAGAGGGTCAAAGTAGAAAACGAGTGTTTTTTCAACGAGTTTACCATTTCGATAACGGGCGTTTCAGATATGGATAAACTGGTGTCAACACTGGCCCAAAAAGGGATCGTTGCGGGCCTGCCGCTTGAAAAATCCCGCCTTTTGGTGAGTGCGACAGAACTGACCACCGATGCCGATATCGGCGCATTTTGTGACGCCTTAAAGGAGGCCTGCCCGTGATCCTCACCCTGCTAAAAGCCAAAATACACCGCGCCACCGTGACGCAGTGCGACCTGCATTACGAAGGCTCCATCACAGTTGATCCGGACCTTTTGCAGGCATCGGGCATCCAGCCCTATGAACAGGTCGATGTCCTTAATATCCATAACGGCGAACGCTTTACGACCTATGCGATCGAAGGGCCGCGCGGCAGCGGCGTTATCGGGATTAACGGGGCCGCCGCCCGTCTGGCACAGGCAGGCGATCTTGTCATTATCTGCGCTTATGCCCGCATGGACGCGCAAGAGGCCGAAAACTTCCAGCCTAAAATCCTTCTTTTAGACGGGCAGAACAAGCCCATGGCATTATCATCGAGGAACGCGGCGTGAACGAACCAGACGAATCCTCTATCGGCAAGACGCGCGGATTGAATTTCGAGGAACCCCTGCTATGGGAAAAGGCGCATAGCGACACGCCCGGTGTCGACCTGCCGCCGGTCGCCGGAATGCCCGCCCGGACGGGACAGCCGGTGCGCGGGAAAATAGGCCTGCCGCAAGTCAGCGAGCCGCAAGCGGTGCGGCATTTTACGCGGCTGTCGACCAAAAACTATGCGATTGACAGTGGATTCTTCCCGCTGGGTTCCTGCACCATGAAGCACAATCCGCGCCTGAATGAGAAAATGGCGCGCCTGCCGGGCTTTGCGAACCTGCATCCGCTTCAGCCTGCGGAGACGGTTCAGGGCGCGCTCAAAGTCATGGACAGGCTGCAAAAAGGACTGGCGGAACTCACGGGACTTCCCTGTATCTGCCTTACCCCTGCGGCCGGGGCGCAAGGCGAACTGGCAGGCATGATGACCATAAAACGCGCCCATGAAATGAAGGGGAATGCGCACAAAAACGTTGTATTGGTACCGGATTCCGCGCATGGCACGAACCCCGCCACGGCAACGATGTGCGGTTATCAAATCCGGGTCATCCCGACGCAAGAGACAGGCCGCATTACAAGAGAGGCCTTTGAAGAAGCTCTGGGCAACGGAACGGATGTTGCCGGCATGATGGTCACAAATCCGAACACCTGCGGATTGTTCGAAACGGAAATTCTGGAAATTGCGAATCTCCTCCATGACGCCGGCGGATATTTCTATTGTGACGGTGCGAATTTCAATGCGCTGGTCGGGAAAGTCCGCCCCGCCTCTTTCGGAGTCGATGTCATGCATATCAATTTGCACAAGACGTTCTCCACGCCTCATGGCGGCGGCGGGCCGGGCGCCGGCCCTATTTGTGTCACGGAAGACCTTGCGCCGTACCTTCCGTCCCCCCTCGTTACAAGCGAAAACGGGTTGTATCGTTTTGAAGCGGAAACCGAGCGTGAGAGCGGCTGCGGGCAAATAAAAGGGTTTCACGGCCAATTCGGCATGATGGTCCGCGCGCTCACCTATATGCTCTCCCACGGATCGGACGGATTAAAGCAGGTCTCTGAAGACGCCGTTCTGAACGCGAATTATATTCTCTCCCGGCTAAAGGACGATTTTGACGCGCCCTTCGAAGGACCCTGCATGCATGAATGCCTTCTGACAGACAAAAAACAAAAAGACTCCGGCGTCACGACGCTCGACATGGCCAAGGGACTTATTGAATACGGCATGCATCCGATGACGGTCTATTTTCCTCTTGTCGTGTCCGGCGCCATGCTGATTGAACCGACGGAAACGGAAAACAAAGACGCGCTGGACCGGTTCATCCGTGTCATGAAAAAGATGGTCGCGGATATTCGTGACGGCTCTGTTGATAAGTTTCACAGTTATCCGCAGGCGGCGCCGTGCGAAAGACTGGATGAAGTCAAAGCCGCGCGTGAGCCGAAACTGCGGTGGAAAGGATAAAAAGCATGCGCATTCGCTCCGCTTTCCTTGGGTTGATGATAGCTTCCGCCATGATTACGGCCTCGTGCCTCCCGGATATTCCTGCGCTGTCCTCCGCCTCATCTCCTCACGAAACGCCCCCTTTGCCGCCGCATAAGGGAGAACCGGCCTCAATCACAAAAGCTGCGCCGCTTCCTTTGCAAACATATAAGCGCTCCCCCGTTGCAACGGCGCAAAAGCTGGAATGCCTCTCCGGCGACAGTGCCCGTGTCACCATTTATTCCCCTGCGGAAGCGGTTCTTGTCTTCCACGGCAAAACCTACGATATGAAACGCGTCGGCAGCCCGCTCGGCGCCAAATATGAAGGGGGCGGCGCCACTTATTGGAACAAGGGAGTCGATGCCTCTATTTTCCTCGGGGGCACCGGGTATGCCTGCAGCATTCGCCCGACAAACTAGCCGTTAGCCGTTCATCAAAAAATGGACCCATATGGACGTGCCGTATCCCAGCGCAATAACAGGCGTCCATTTCAAATGCGCCAGGAACGTGTATTGCCCGCGCGCCACGCCCATCAGTGCCACGCCCGCCGCCGAGCCAATAGACAGGAGGCTTCCGCCCACGCCGCAGGTAAGCGTTACCAAAAGCCACTGGAACTGGTCCATATCGGGGTCCATGCTCAGCACGGCAAACATGACAGGGATGTTGTCCACAAGAGCCGATACACCGCCCAGAGCGATATTGGTATAGCTCGCCCCCCATCCTTCATACATAGTGCTGGACGCAATTTCGAGATACCCCAGAAACCCGAGACCGCCTACACTGAAAATCACACCGAAGAAGAACAAAAGCGTATCCCATTCCGATGCGGCAACCAGCTCGATCACGTCAAACTCTTCGTCCCTTTTTCGACCGATCTTGCGGATAAAAAAGGCCGTTATCATCAGAAGGGACATGCCCGTCATCATTCCGATAAAAGGCGGCAAGCCCAAAAACTGTTCAAAGCCGACCGCCATGCAAATCGTGCAAAGCCCCAGAAAGATAACGAATTTCGCCCCGCGTTTCATCCTGATATTTTCCTTCAGCGCGAGCGGTTTATGCGGCCTGATAAAAAAGCTCATGATAAAGGCCGGAACCAGAAAACAGACCAGAGAGGGAAAGAACAGCGGAAAAAACTCAAGAAAAGGCACCTTGCCTGCCTGCCAGACCATCAGGGTTGTGATATCGCCAAACGGGGAAAAAGCTCCGCCGGCATTGGCTGCACTCACAATATTGATACAGGCCAGCGCCACGAATTTCGGATCGTTGGCCCCCACGGCCATGACCACCGCGCCTAAAACCAGCGCCGTGGTGAGGTTGTCCGCGATCGGAGAGAGCATGAAAGCAAAGATCCCCGTCGCCCAGAAAAGCTGGCGCATATTCATCCCCGCCTGCACCAGCTTTGCCCGCAAAACGGCAAATACCCGCCTGTTTTGCAAGGCGCTGATATAGGTCATCGCCGCCAGCAGGAACAAAAGGAGAGAGGCATATTCCTCCAGTCCGTGAAAAACAGCGCTGCGAAGCGTGTGGTGGTCGATCCCGTATTCCGGCGCGATTATCCCGATGATGACCCAGATAATGCCGGCGCCCAGCATGACAGGTTTTGATTTGCGTAAATGCGTCTTTTCCTCGACCAAGACCGCCAGGTAAGACAAGATAAAAACGATCAGGCACAGCACTGCCCCCGGATGTGTCAGCATACCGGAAGGTGCGCCGTCATGCCCTCCCCCGTCCGCCGCGAAAGCCAGAGCAGGAAAAAGGAAAACGAACAAAAAAGTTAAAATATTTCGGATAACAATCACAGGTGTTATGAAGTCTGTTGCACGCTTTTCGGGATTAAGCTGTAATACCCTTGCCTTCGATTATGTTCGAATTCCGGTAAAAAGACAAATCAAACTATTGATAAACACACAATGAATAAAACCGTCCCGAATAAAAATACCCCCACGGCAGAACCCGATTGTCAAAACCTGATGAAAAATGCGGCAGACGGCGTCGTGACCATCGACAAAAAAGGCATCATCTGCGGTTTCAACCTTAAATGCGAAGAGATGTTCGGCCTGAGCGCCGAAAAAGCGATGGGACAAAATGTGAAGATACTCATGCCGCAGACTTATGCGCAGGATCACGATCAATATATCCTGAACTATCTTGAAACCGGGACAAAGAACATCATAGGGAAGACAAGGGAAACGCTCGCCCAAAAGGCAGACGGTTCAACCTTCCCTATTGAACTGTCCGTCAGTGACACATTCATTGGAAACCAGCATTTTTTTAACGCTATTATCCGCGACATCACGAACCGGAAGGAAATAGAACAAGCCCTGGCGCGCAGTCAGGAAGAAGCACATGCAGCCCTCAAAGCCAAGTCCGAATTTCTGGCCAAGATGAGCCATGAAATCCGCACGCCGTTAAACGGTATCCTTGGTTTTGCGGACCTGCTGAAACAAACACCGCTGGATGAATACCAGACGCACTGCGTTGCAAACATGAAATCCGCCGGCCAGACCCTGACGCGCCTCATTGACGATATTCTGGAGTTTTCCAAAAACGAAAAATCCAAAGACGTTTATATTGAAAAAGCCCCTTTTAGCCTGACGGCCATTGTCAACATCTGCCGGGAGATCATCATTCCCGAACTCAGAAAAAAACATTTAACCTTTTCCGTCGATATAAGAAATTCTGTCCCCCAAACCCTTATCAGCGACCAATACAGGCTGCAGCAGGTCTTTTTGAACCTGCTCACCAACGCTGTTGAATTCACGCAAGAAGGAGAGATCCGTTTCGAGGCGGACTGCACCCCTCAAAAAAACGGCGCCCTTCTTCTGAAGATTAAAGTTTCAGATACGGGAATAGGCATCCCCGAGGAAAAACACGAGGAAATTTTCAAGCCCTTCTCGCAGGAAACTCATCATAAACAACGGACTTTCGGGGGGACGGGATTGGGGCTTTCTGTCGTCAAGCAGATTATCCAGGCCCTTGAAGGAAGGATTGAGCTCCAAAGCGCCCCCGGAGAAGGAACTGTTTTTTCGTTACAAATCCCCGTTGAGGAATATTCTGTCAAAGAAGAAGAAACGCCGTCCCTGCCTCAGGGGGCAATTCCAAAAGCCGCAAACCAGATGCTTATCCTTGTTGCCGAAGATATTCCCATGAATCAGGAAGTGGCCGTGGCCATGCTGGCCCAGATGGGCCACAGCGCGCAAGTGGCCCGGGACGGAAAAGAGGCCGTGGAAGCCGTAAAAACGGGGCAGTTCGACCTTGTCCTTATGGATATCCAAATGCCGGAAATGGACGGTCTGGAGGCTACAAAGATCATCCGCAAAGACCTCGGTCTGTCGCATGAAGAGCTTCCTATTCTGGCGCTGACGGCCCATGCGCTTCCCGAAGAAGTCAAAGCGGCTTTTGAAGCCGGGATGGATGATTACATCACCAAACCTGTCTCCGCAGAGGAGCTTTTCCAAAAACTGGAAGAATGGAATTTTTCAGACGACTTCGACCCCTTTGCTCCGGAACATCTTTTTAAAAACGTGCAGGAACAGGCCAAAATTTCAAACTTGCGACCGGATCTTTTAATTGACGAAATGCAGCTCTATACCTTTATAGGCCTGATCGGAGAAGATAAAATTACAGACGTTTACAGTTCCTTCAAATCAGACTTTGAAAAGAAAAAACTCATTTTTTCCGCGGCCTCGCCCAATCCCGCAGACATTGCGAAAGAACTGCATGCGCTCAAATCCACATCCGGAAATCTCGGCATGGTAAAACTTTCCGAATTTTCGATACAGTTGATGAACGACATTAAATCGGGAAAAATTGAGGATCTTTCGAAGCCTTTGGAAGAGCTTTTGGCCCTGTATCAGGAAACAACAAAAATTTTCGATGAACACCTTAAAAGACTAGGGGCGATATGAGGATACCCCTTTTTATCTGCTCTTCTTTCCTTTTCGTGTTTCTTTTGTCAGCCTGCGGCGAAAGACAACAAGAACCTCCCGGCCTGACAGCCTTTCCCGAAGCCGCAAAGGACCCCGGCGATGCAAGACTGATGGCTGATATACGCGAATACATCGCAGCACAAAAAGGGCCGCCCAATTCCCGTTTTCAATACGCAAGGCTGGATATGAACGGGGACGGCCTGCGCGAAGGGCTTGTACTTTTTACCCTGCCGCACAGCTATTGGTGCGGCCCCGGGGGGTGCAGCATGACCGTTTTCAAAGCGCAGCATGGAGGCTTTTCTCTCCTGTCTGAAATAACGCGCATTCGCGGACCTTTGGTTGTCAGCGAGCACAAAACAAATGGCTGGCGGGATATTATTGTGCGCATGTCAGGGGTCAGCATGTCCGACAGGAACGTGGCGCTGCGCTTTGACGGACAAGGATACCCGACAAATCCAATGACACAGACAAAAATCCAGACAGAAATGCGGGACATACAGGGGGAAAGACTTTTCCCCTAACTTTCCGCCGCCAGAAGGGACAAAATGCCCTTATTGCGAATCATTTTTATCCACTGGTCCGCCTCAAGAGGAATTTCCTGGATTTCCGTTTTGCTTTCATTCAAAAGAAGCCGGCTTGATTCATCCATATGAATTTTTTCAAGGGAACTGACAATATGTCTCTCCTGCGCATTAAAATCCCCATCCGACCACGCAATAATACGGGCAAATTTGAAAAAATTCCTCTTATCGCGCGGATCGGTGATCTGCGAAAACATCACGTAAATATCCTGCGGCGTTCCGAGGTCGGCGATCAAAATCTGGATTTGCCCCTTGCTTATATCAAGATTCTTTGCCGAATCCTGCAGGAAATAAACCTCGTGCGGGGTTACAATTCCATCGGCATGCGCCATGGCCACAACAGCGCGCCACATATAAAACCGGCTGGCAGATAGTCCCTTGCCCATAGATTACAATCCCTCTTGTCGTTTCTTCCCCTCTTTGTATTGTACCCTATTCCGGTTCCGGCAAAACACCTAAAACTCAAAACTGCATAAAATGGTCACCATGGCAAAGCGCCCCGGCGATAAAAACGGATGGATGTGTGAGAGACAAGAAGAAAGACTTTTCCGCTAACGTTCTTCTCCCAAAAGGGACAGAATACCTTTGTTGCGAATGGTCTTTGTCCACTGATCCGCCTCAAGGGGAATTTCCTGGATTTCCATTTTGCTTTCCCGCAAAAGAAGCCGGCTTGATTCATCCATATGGATTTTTTCAAGGGTCTCGACAATATGCTTCTCCTGCGCATCGAAATCCCCGTCCGACCACGAAAGGACACGGGCAAATTTGAAAAAATCCTTTTTATCCCGGGGATCGGTAATCTGCGAAAACATCATGTAAATATCCTGCGGCGTTCCCAGATCGGCCATTAAAACCTGTATCTGCCCCTCGCTCATCTCAATATCCTTCACCGAGTCCTGCAAAAAATGTATTTCCTGCGGGGTTACAACGCCATCGGCATGCGCCATGGCCACAACAGCGCGCCACATGTAAAACCGGCTATTGGACAATCCCTCACCCATATCCTGCAATCCTTCCTGTTGTTTCTCCCTCTTCCATATTACATGGTACCCTATTCCGGCAAAATACCTAAATCTTCTTGTCTCATAAAACAAAACCGCATAAAACAGCCGCTATGATAAGAGACCCTGTTCATATTATCGGCGGCGGACTGGCCGGCTCGGAAGCCGCGTGGCAAATTGCGGAAAGAGGCGTAGAGGTTATTTTGCATGAAATGCGCCCCGTAGAAATGACCGATGCGCACAAAACAGAAAATCTGGCGGAGCTTGTCTGTTCCAATTCTTTTCGGAGCGATGACGCGCAAAACAATGCCGTGGGCCTTCTACATGAGGAAATGAGGCGCAGCAATTCCCTGATTATGCGCGAAGGAGACAAAGCTTCCGTACCTGCGGGCGGTGCTTTGGCCGTCGATCGGGAGGTCTTTTCGCATGCCGTCACGGAAGCCCTGACACAACATCCTTTCATTACGATACGGCGCGAAGAGGTAACATCTCCCCCTGACGCGTGGTCCAGCGTCATCATTGCGACAGGCCCTTTAACGTCAAACGCGTTGGCAAAAACGGTTCAGGACGTTGGCGGCGAGGAAAATATGGCTTTCTTCGATGCCCTTGCGCCGATCATTCATAAAGACAGTATTGATTTCGATACTGTCTGGTTCCAATCCCGCTATGACAAAGGAAACGGCTCGGATTACATCAATTGTGGGATGAATAAAGAACAGTATCTTGCTTTTATAAAAGCACTTTTGGAATCTGAAAAAACAGAATTTAAAGACTGGGAAAAAAACACCCCCTATTTCGAAGGCTGCATGCCGATTGAGGTTCTGGCGTCGCGCGGGGTAGATACGCTACGCTATGGCCCGATGAAGCCCGTGGGCCTTACCGACCCAAAAAAGAACGAGCGCCCCTACGCCGTTGTCCAGCTGCGCCAGGATAACAAACTCGGCACTTTGTATAACATGGTCGGATTCCAGACAAAAATGAAACACGGGGAGCAAACAAGAGTCCTGCGCATGATCCCCGGGCTTGAAAACGCCGAATTTGCCCGGCTGGGCGGCATCCACCGGAACAGCTTTATCAATTCCCCCCGCCTGCTGGATAAAATGCTGCGCTTGAAAAATCGTCCCGCGTGGCGTTTTGCGGGTCAGATTACCGGCTGCGAAGGTTATATTGAAAGCGCGGCAATCGGCCTGATTGCCGGGCGCTTTGCCGCAGCAGAAAGGTTAGGAATAGAAATTGCTGCACCTCCTGAAACGACCGCCATGGGCGCTATTTTAAATCACGTTACGGGCGGCGCCAACGCCAGAACCTTTCAGCCCATGAATGTCAATTTCGGACTCTTCCCGGATATAACCGTCCCGAAAGAAGACCTCAAAGGCCTTAAAGGGAAAGAAAAGGGGCGTCGAAAAAAACAGGCTTTGTCTGCCCGCGCTTTACGTGATTTTGAAAGCTGGCTCATGACCCATGAGAAGCAGGCAGCCTGAAACCTGACCCTGAAATGAAACGGGCCTCTCCCGATAAAAATTTTGAAAAGCACCCGCCCCGAAAAATACCCTTGTTTTTTGACCCGGCTGATCCGGTTCAATAAAATCCAAAGATGCTTAATGCACCCCTTAAAACAGTGGGACCGGCCGTTTCGATTTTACCCTAAACGCGCAAATCCCCTGAAGCTGGAGATTATCTAATTCTGCTGAGCTGTTGAAAAATATTTATTTTTTGGGAATATGCCCCTCTTAATATTTTACATTAAGAAAAAAGCGCCTCCCGGATCAAAAAACAGCGCTCAGGACGGTTCGTCTTCATTTTGTTCCCTGTATTGAACTTATTTTTATTTCGGGGTAGATATAAAGTCCCTAACAAACAGGAGAAAAAAATGGCTTTTGATCTTCCGGACCTGCCTTTTGCCTATGATGCGCTGGCCCCCTATATGTCGGCCGAAACATTCGAGTTTCATCACGACAAACACCACAACGCCTATGTCACCAATGGAAACAAGATTCTCGAAGGACTGCCTCATCAGGGTGATACGCTGGAAGAAGTGGTGAAAAATGCCGCGAAAGAACAGAATCAGGGGCTTTTCAACAATGCGGCCCAGCACTGGAATCACAGTTTTTTCTGGAAATGTCTGAAACCGAATGGCGGTGGAACCTCTCTTCCCACGGCCGTTCAATCCAAAATCGATTCCGATCTGGGCGGCTATGACAGTTTTCGTGAAAAATTTGTTGAAGCCTGCGTGACGCAATTCGGCTCCGGCTGGGGATGGGTTGTTCTGAATCAAGGCACCGGCAAGCTGGAAATTGTCAAAACGGGCAATGCGGGTGTTCCTTTCACGGAAGGTAAAACCCCTCTCCTGACCTGCGATGTGTGGGAGCATGCCTATTACATCGACTACCGCAATGCGCGTCCCAAATATGTCGAAACATTTGTCGACAACCTGATTAACTGGGAATTCGTGGAAAGCTGTCTTTAAGATGCGGGGAGCAAGGCTGCCGCCACGCGGCGGCCTTCCGCCATCAAAACGTTATATGTGCGGCAGGCCGCACTTGTATCCATGACATCCATATTCACGCCTTTGGCTTTTAAGTCCCGGCGCAAGCCCTGTGGAAAAAATATACTCTTATCCCCCGTCCCCAAAAGAACGATATCGAGCGTTTCAGACAGGGCGATGAGATCCTGAAAATCTTCCATCGAAAAATATTCGGGAAGTCCTTCGAAATTCCAGATCTGGACATGATCGGAAAAAACAAGGATAGGCGTGTCGTATCTTTGCCCGCTTACACGAAACACGCCGCCTTTATACCCTTGAATCACCTGAGAGTCTGACCGGATAAGAGGAGTAAGATCGTGCACGCGCGCCGCTGTACCCTATTCCATCACGCCGAGGGATTTCAGCGTTTCTTCGTTCAGACCGCCCGGCGCAAGAAGATTCGCGCTTTGATAGCGGCTGAGCGCATTAAGAAGCGCGGTATCCATTTCCCCCGTTACAGAACCGTCATAAAACCCTTTCGCGGTCAAAGCCGTCTGCGCTGCCCGGATAAGCGCCGGATCATTCATGCGCACAGCCCCCGCCTTGAAGACGGTTGGCATTGACGCGGCCACGGGCCGGGAAGCCGTCGGCGCAGCGGCAACGGGAGGCTCTTCTACCGCTTCCTGTGTTTCCTGCGAAACGGGCAAAGGCGCCGGCAATGGCTTGTTTCCTGCGGGCAGAGCGCCTTTGGACGCCTTGTACCGCATCAAAGAATTCAATGTTTTGGCATCCACTTTGCCGTCCGGCGCGCCTTCGTAAAAGCCCTGCTCTTTCAGCGCTTCCTGCACATCCATAATTTCCTGCGGCGTTTTGGTCGGCAAAACCGCCATATCAACCTCCGACAAATCTACCAAATCCGGCGCATCCGGAACGTTTTCCGGCGGCGCGGCGGGTACAGGAGATGCAGGGTCGGAAGCCCCTGCAACAGGAGAGGGCGCGCGCATTTCAACTGTTCCCATCGGGCCCGCAGCCTCACTTGATTCTTCCGGCACAACATCCGGTTCGGGTTCGCGGGGAATAACCTGCTCTCTTACATCCACGTCATCCTCTACGCTGTCCTCAACCTCTCCGGCGGGAGGCTCTTCCTGTTCCGTCATTTGCGCTGCGGACTCGTCCGGCGGCGCAGGCACGAAGTCAGGGGCCGTTTCAGCAGCCATGTCCGAAGCCGTTTCTTCTGCCGGCGCGGCTTCCTCAATCCTGGAAATCTCCGGCGCGGACACAGGGGCCGGCGGCGGCGCCTTCTCATCCCCCATATTGCGGATGATAATATCGTCACGGCTGCCGATTTCGCCGGGACCGCGATTCGAAGAACAGGCAGACAGGGCCAAAACGGCCGTTCCCGCCAACATAACAGATTTAAATGCGCGCATGGAAAACGTTCCTCACCTGTGAAGACTACAGAGGATAGTACTGCCAATTCTTGTTTAAAATCAAGACTCTGATGTCTCTTCAGGGCCGGCCTTGCGAATATTCAGATACAGCAGAAGCGGCGCTGCGACAAAAATGGAAGAATGCGTTCCGATAACGACCCCGAAAATCAGGGCGTTGACAAAGCTCCGCACGACTTCCCCGCCGAACGCCCAAAGCGCCACGAGCGCCAGCAGGGTCGTCAGGCCCGTCACGATCGTGCGCGACAAGGTGTCATTGATAGACCGGTTTAAAATTTCCGGCAGGGGCTTTTTCTTATATTTGCGCAACGTCTCGCGGATACGGTCAAAGATCACGACCGTGTCATTGATGGAATAGCCTGCAATCATCAAAACGGCCGCGAGAGACGACAGGTCAAACGACATCCCGGTAAGCGCAAACAGCCCGACCGTTCCGATCACATCGTGTAAAAGAGCGGCAATCGCCGCCAGCCCGAACTGCCATTCGAAGCGCAGCCAGATGTAAGCCAGAATCCCGAGCATGGAAAACAAAACGGCATACAGCCCTTTTTTCTTCAGCTCTTTCCCGACCTGCGGCCCCACAAATTCGGTGCGGCGGTAATCGACATTTTCAAACTTTTCATCCAGCGCCACGCGGACTTTTTCAATGGCGGCTTTTTGCGCCTCTTCCCCGCCGGGCTGTTCCGGCAAACGAATAAGGAGATCCGTAGGCTCCCCGAATTCCTGCAGCGAAATGCCCCCAAGAGACAAACTGTTCAGGTTTCCGCGCAAATCCGCAAGGTCAGGCGCCTGTTCCACCCGGATTTCAATGAGCGTCCCGCCGGTAAAATCAATGCCGAAATTCAGCCCCTTGGTAAAAACCAAAAACAGGGAACCAAACACCACAACCAGCGAAAGCGCATAGGCAAAAAAACGGTGCCCGATAAAATCGATATGCGTGTCTTCCGGTATCAGTCTCAAGCCCTTCATTTTTTTCTCCTATACCGGCAAGTCGGAAGGTTTTCTGTTTCTAAGCCAGACCACCACCATCAAACGCGTCACCATAATGGCCGCGAAAAAAGATGTCAGGATACCGATCCCCAATGTCACGGCAAATCCCTTAATCGGTCCCGTCCCAAAGGAATACAGAATGACCGACGCAATGAGCGTCGTGAGGTTGGAATCGATAATGGTCGCCAGCGCTTTGCTAAAGCCCGAATCCACGGCGGAAAGCGCGCTGCGGCCACCGCGAAGCTCCTCACGAATGCGTTCGAAAATAAGCACATTGGCGTCCACCGACATCCCGACGGTCAGCACGATCCCCGCAATCCCCGGCAAGGTCAGTGTCGCCTGCAAACCCGAAAGAATGGCAAAAATCAGCGCCAGATTGGCAATCATCGCCGCACTGGCAAAGACCCCGAACAGGCTGTAATTCACGCTCATATAGATCAGGACAAACAAAAGCCCGATCAGGGCGGCCATCTTGCCCGCCTCGACAGAGTCGGCGCCAAGCGACGGTCCGACCGTGCGTTCTTCCAGAATTTTCAGCGGCGCCGGAAGCGCCCCCGCCCGCAGGAGAAGCGCCAGATCGCTGGCTTCCTTCACGGAAAAACTGCCGGATATCTGGCCAGAGCCGCCACAGATCGCTTCACGGATGACCGGCGCGCTGATGATTTCATTATCCAGCACAATCGCAAAAAGCCGGTTAACGTTTGCGCGGCTGAGGTCACAAAAGCGTTTCGCGCCCACGGCGTTAAAGCGGAAAGAAACGGCAGGCTGCCCGTTCTGATCCGGCGAAAACTGCGCATTGACGAGCATATCGCCGGTAATGATAGAGCGCCGCTGCAACTCCATCGTCTGTGTGGGGGCTTCCTGCATCGGCAAAACCAGCGTGCCGCCGCCGCTGCGCAGTTTGGCGCCCGCTTCCATATTCACAAGATGGAAAGACAGCTTGGCGGTTTTCCCCAAAAGGTCCTTGACCCGCTGCGGATCGTCGAGGCCCGGAAGCTGGACCACAATCCGGTTGTCCCCCTGACGCTGGATGATGGGTTCGTTGGTGCCCGTTTCATCGACGCGGCGGCGGACAATCTCGATAGACTGGGCGATCGTCTGGTCCTGAATATCCTTGATCGCGGCTTCCGAAAAATTCGCTTCAATAATCCCGCCTTCCGAAGACAATATCTCCAAAGACCTGTCAACGCCGCGGATAATCTTTTTGGCCTTGTCCGCATCGGACACGTTCCGCAAGGTCAGCCGCATCCCGCCGGAAATCGCGCCGATGCGTTTATAGCCGATTTTCTCTTTTCGAAGATCAGGCCGGACACTGGAAACAAGATCCTGCGTCCTTTCCTTCATGACACTGGAAAGATCCACCTCCAGCAGGATGTGCGATCCCCCCTGAAGGTCCAGTCCCAGATTGACAGTCTGGTGCGGCATCCATGACGGCAAGGCGCTTTTCACCCATGCGCGTCCCCCCTCGCCCAGAAGATTTGGCGCGCTATAGGCGAACCCCAGCGCGCACACCAGGACAATCAAGATTATTTTCCATCTGGGAAGGTAAACCATGAGGCTGAAGCTACTTCTCGACTTTCGTCTGGATCGTGTTGCGCATAGCGGTTACTTTGATGCCGTTGCCCAGATCCACCAGGACTTCTTCATCGCTGATAAGCTTGTCGAGCTTGCCGATCAATCCCCCGGCCGTGACGACTTTGTCGCCTTTTTTGAGGCCGTCGAGCATCTCCTTATGCTCCTTGAACCGTTTTTGCTGCGGACGAATCAAGAGCAGGTAAAACATCACCACAAGAATGGCGATCAGTCCCATATTCCACGCAAAGGTGGACTGGGCGCCCGGAACCGTCCCGGCCCCTGCGGCTTCGGGCGTCGGAACTTCGATCATTGTCGCGCTTTCGGTCTCCTGCGCATAAGCCGTTGAAATAAACATGCTTCCCCCGTTGGTTTGAGAATATTGACACGGACTATAACGGCTACGCCGCCAAAGGCAAGAGGGGAAAAAACGGCAAAAACCTAAAAACAGGCCCTGATTTCGGTTTTTAAAGGCGCGGAAAAACAGGGTTTTAGAAACATATGGCGCTGCGTTTTCTCCGGCGCCGTGTAATCAGGCGGAAATTTTACATTTGAACACATATTGACCATTACAGAAGGAATACAGGCATTTTCAAAGAGGGCTGACAAGCTCCTTTTGTGCAAACAAACGTTTGGTGCCTCCTCAACCCCATGAAGATGTACGAAACCCGTGGCCAATATTCCTACGCCGCCCGTTTTTTTCAGTTCCCTTTTTATAATCCCTGTCATATGCCGATTACGAACTTCCATCCCGTCAGGCTTCGCACACTCAATTTTGTCCTTCTCAAGCCCTATATCCTTCATAATCTCCCTTGTCGTGGAATCAGAAAGATCCAAAACAAATTGGTCTGTATATTCTCTAGCCGCATCAGCAAAAACAATTTTGACGTCGTGGTAAAGTGCGGATGTGAGCAATAAAGTGGCTCCAAAAGAAGAACGCCCACTATCCAAAAGAGCGCGCGCTGACATGTGTCCATTCGCATTATCGACAGCCGCCGCCTTCACCAATTTTGCCACATGGTCCGCTTGAAACCCTCGACGACGCAAAACCCAGGAAAGAACATTGTGCGGGAGTTCCATAAAGAGCGTAACCTTTTCCTTATTCGCAACGAGAGCCTTCAAAGCCAAGGCCTGCGAGATATTTTGAGCCGAACTGATATGGTCCTCCCCCATAGCCAGAACGACACTCTGCGTCTTCCTTAACATCTGCAATGCCGCATCAACAGCCTTTTGCGCAACCTCTGCCGTTTTCAGGGGCTCGTAATGCGGTCTGAATATTTTCTGCTGTTCCGTAAACATCCGAACCGGAATAAAGAAACATTTTAATTATGTCAATAAAATTTAGAGATATTTCTGCGGATCGACGGCCTTTGTGCCGCGCCGGATTTCAAAATGAAGCTGCGGGCTGTCCACCTGTCCGCTGGAGCCGACCGTCCCCAAAGACTGCCCGCGCCGCAGCGTATCACCCCGCTTGATCAGGATTTTATCCAGATGGGCATACGCGCTCATCCAGCCGCCTTCATGCCGCACCAGCACAAGGTTTCCGTACCCCTCAAGCTCATTGCCCGTATAAACCGCCACGCCGTTTTCCGCCGAACGAACGGGCGCGCCGCGCGGCGCCTTGATATTGATCCCGTCATTGTGCAGCCCGTCTTTTTTCGGCCCGTAAGACGACAGGACCGTTCCTTCCACAGGCCGCATGAATTTTGCATTGCCGGAGCGCTTTGGCGTTTTGTCGGGAAGTTTGGGCCGCGCTGCCGAGGCCTTTTGCAAAACCGGCTTTCTCGAAGGAACCACGTTTTCGCCTTCGTTTCTTTTGACGCTTTGCGCTTGCGCGGCGCCGCCCTCTCGTTTAGGGGACGAAGACCGGGAGGAAGGAGAAGATGAAGGAGAGGAAGGCGAAGGAAGCCGCAAAACCTGCCCCTGCGAAATCACATAAGGCGGCCGTAAATTGTTGAGTTTTACAAGACGGTTCACGCTTACATCGAAAAGCCTTCCCACGCCGTAGAGCGTATCGCCGGACTGCACCCGGTATTCGTTCGGCGGCGGAAGTTTCATCCGGTAGCCGACATTCAACCGGTATGGCGGGCTTAGATGATTCAGGACAATGATATCGCGCATCGGCAATTGATATTGTTTGGAGACATTATAAACCGTGTCCCCGCTTAAAACCGTGTGAATCCCGGCGCTTCCCGCCCCTTTTTGCGTTCCGTAACTGATGCTCGGCGCCGGCGCCTGCGTGCCGAAGCAGCCCGCCAGTAAAATCAACAGCACTGTCATTCCGAACGCGCGAATGCGCGGAGGAATCTCATGCCGGTATCCGGGATTTCTCGCTTGCGCTCGAAATGACAAATCGTTTCTCATGCCGCTTCCCCTTCCTGTGCCACGTCAGGCAGCAGCGGGACAAAGCGCACGGGCGCGATGTCCTGAATAGAATAGGTATCTTCGGATTCCTTTTTGTATTTTTTCAGGACCTGCGCGCCCGGCCCGCCGACCGGAATGACCATGATTCCCCCGACCTTTAACTGGTCCAGCAGTGCCGGCGGCGGCTTTTCCCTTGCAGCGGCGGTGACAATAATTTTATCAAAGGGCGCTTGCTGAATCCCGTTTATTTTCGGCCAGCCCTGCATCCCGTCGCCGCAAATGGCTGTAATATTCCGGATTCCAAGGCGTTCGAATACCTCCTCGGCTCCTTCCAGAAGGGCCTTATGCCGCTCAATCGTGTAAACGCGGCGGGCGAGCTTTGCCAGAATGCACGCCTGATAGCCCGATCCCGTCCCGATTTCCAGCACCTTGTCCCGGTCCGACAGCTCCAGCGCCTGCGTCATAACGGCCACCACATAGGGCTGGGAAATGGTCTGCCCCCGCCCGATAGGCAGGGCGATATCCTCCCATGCCTGATCCTTCATGGCGTCGGGCACGAAGATATCGCGCGGCACGCGCTCCATCGCGCTCATCACATCGACGTCGCAGATCCCCGCTTTGCGCAGGTCCATAATCAGGCGGATAATTTTATTCTGACGGGCGATCAAGACAGGTTCGTTCGCTCCCTTCCTCTACGAAGCGGCTTTCATTTCCTGCTTATTGTGAGTCATTGGAAGAATCTTGTCCAGCCCCCCCATATAGGGTTTCAGGACTTCGGGGACAAAAACGCCGCCGTCTGCCGGATCATAGTAATTTTCCATGACGGCAATCAGCGTCCGCCCGACCGCGAGGCCGGAACCGTTGAGCGTATGCACGAAGCGCGTGTTCTTTTCCCCCTTCGCGCGGCAGCGTGCGTTCATGCGCCGTGCCTGGAAATCCCAGCAATTGGAGCAGCTTGAAATCTCCCGGTACCGGCCCTGTCCCGGCAGCCAGACCTCAACATCATAGGTCTTGCGCGCGCAAAAGCCCGTATCGCCGCTGCACAGGACTATCGTGCGGAAGGGAAGCTCCAGTTTTTTCAGGATGGTTTCGGCGCAGCCCGTCATGCGTTCGTGTTCCGCCTCGCTGTCTTCGGGGCTCACAATGCTCACCATTTCGACTTTATAGAACTGGTGCTGACGGATCATCCCGCGCGTATCTTTCCCGGCGCTGCCCGCCTCGGAACGGAAGCAGGGCGTAAAGGCGGTATAGCGGCGCGGCAGGCTTTCTTCCTCGACGATCTCCTCCGCCACGATATTGGTCAGCGGCACTTCGGCCGTGGGCACCAGCCAGTCCCCCCGCGTCGTCTGGAACAAATCTTCCGCGAATTTCGGAAGCTGGCCCGTGCCGTACACTGTCGCATTGTTCACCAAAAGCGGCGGGGAGACTTCCGTATAGCCGTGCTCGCCCGTCTGGGTGTCCAGCATAAGCTGCGCCAGCGCACGCTCCATCCGGGCCAGCGGCCCCTGCATCAGCACAAAACGGGAGCCGGACAGCTTGGCCGCCGTTTCGAAATGCATCATGCCAAGCGCTTCGCCGATCTCGAAATGCTCTTTGGCCTGCCCGCCGAAATCTTTCGGCTCGCCCAATTTGCGCACCTCGACATTATCGTTT
Organism: Rhodospirillales bacterium; assembly: GCA_023898765.1. NCBI lineage: Bacteria > Pseudomonadati > Pseudomonadota > Alphaproteobacteria > Rhodospirillales > Rhodospirillales bacterium. Next base: position 1,745,125 of record CP060238.1, read on the forward strand.
TCATCCGCGCCTTCGGGCACATCCGCGCCCAGTATGTTCGGCATGCCGGACAATATTTTTTTCAGGTTTTCGCCCAGTTCCCGGTCCCGGTCCTCCAGTTCCCCCATGCGGGTTTTCAGGGCCGCGACTTCCTCCATCACGGCCTGCGCGTCGCCGCCCTCTTTCTTGATCTGCCCGATGGATTTGGACTTGTCGTTCCGCTGCGCCTGAATGGTCTGCAGTTCGGTCTGCACGGCGCGATGCTCCTCATCCAGCTTTAGAATAACCGCGCTTTGCGCTTCCAGCCCCCTGCGGCTCATTTCCTTGTCAAAATGACCGGGATTTTCCCGTATCGCACGAATATCAAACATTTTCTCACACTTCCTTTATTATCTCCCGAACATAACGCGAAGAACCGCAGAAACGAAGCGAAAATTAAAAGCTTCTCATCTTTAAGCCTTCACGCTTAAAATGGAAGGATGAAAGATGTTTTCAACGTTTTAAGACCGGACGATTCCACCCCGCCTGTCCCCCTTGTCTTTGATTCTCCCCATAGCGGAACGGTTTATCCCGACGATTTTCATTACGCTTGCAACCATGCCCTGCTATCGGGAATAGAAGACAAATATGTCGATGAGCTTTACAAATCCGCGCCGGACGCCGGGGCCGTGCTCCTGTCCGCGAACTTCCCGCGCTCTTACATAGATGCCAACCGCTGCGCATTGGACATTGATGAAAAACTCCTGGCCGCGCCCTGGCCGGACGAAACAAATCCTTCTGTGCGCTCTTATGCCGGAATCGGCCTCATCCACCGTCTGGTGAAGCCCGGCATCCCCATCTATGACCGCGCCTTAAGCGTTGAAGAGGTCCGGCGCCGGATCGACACCTGTTACCGCCCCTACCATGACATGCTGGAAACGCTGCTGGATGAGGCGCATAACGCGTATGGACAGGTCTGGCATATCAACTGCCATTCCATGGCCTCGCACAGCATTTCTATCCCGCTCAAAGGCCCTTCGGATTTTGTGCTGGGAGACCGCAGCGGTACAAGCTGCGATCTGGATTTTACGCATGCCGTCCGCGACTGCCTGAAAAGGATGGGTTACAACGTGTCTATTAACGACCCCTATAAGGGCGTGGAGCTTGTCCGGCGCTATTCCTCGCCTGCGGCAGGCCGCCATTCCCTCCAGATTGAAATCTGCAAATCCCTCTACATGAACGAAGAGACTTTCGAAAAAAGCCCCTCTTTTGAAAGCTTCCAAAAAGATATTGAAAAGCTCATCCGTTTTTGCGCGGATTATGTCGAAAGCCAGACAAGGCGCATCGCAGCGGATTAATTAAGGGTTCAGGCCCGCCCAGCGCGCATACATCAGGGGCCTTTTCATCTTCCCAAGATCGACAAGTACCCCAATATCGTCCCGATGCGCCACCCTGCTCAGAATGTCCGGCCATTTTCTGATGCTCTCCTGCTGCTCCCAAAATCCCTCGGCGCAGTCACTCACCTGGTAGAATCCGGAAGAAGCCGGCACCTCTTCAAAACATCGTCGCCATAGCTGCCAGCCGCTTGCCTGCAGGTCGTCCTGCGCCAGACCGTACCAGCGCACAAACCTGCCTTCGGCCAAACAGCCCTGCTCGCCAAGCAGCAAATCACCGGGCGCCAGTATTTTGTTCTGTCTGTATATCGCTGTCTGGCCGCACACGCTTTCGTCAAAGGCAATAACAGTATCGCCTTTCTTTCCCGTAGAGTCGGCGATTTCTTTCCTCCCGCTCACAAGCATCCCGACCACCGCAACCGGATGCCGGACCCGCACCCCGATATAGTGGTAATCCCTCGCCGGCTTTTTCCTGTCAGGCTGTGTAAAAGGGAAGCTTTCGGAAACAAACAGAAAAGAAGGGTTAATTTCGAAATCTTTTTGCACATGAGGCAGCGCGTATCTGCCATCCATATCCATCACGCGCAGACCGGAATTTTCCTGATTCGGGCTTACAATAAACCGGGGACTGTCGGCCATAGATGTTCTCCTTATGTGAGACAAAAAAATATTATGGATAATTTTGCTATCTAATCCATAACACTTTCCCCCGTCAAGAAAAAACCTTGTCAAAATTTTCCTGCAAGGCCCCGTCCAGTTCGTCCATACGGGCTTTTACGCCCAAATCCTCGAAACTGGTCACGCCGTGCGCCCTTATCCCGCAGGGGACGATGCCGTCAAAATGAGACAAATCCGGATTGAGATTGATCGAAAAACCGTGATAGGTCACCCAGTGCCGGACCCGCACGCCAATGGCCGCAATTTTGGCTTCTGCGCCACCCGGCTTTACCACCCATATCCCGACGCGCCCGTCCCGCCTTTCGCCCTGAATGCCGAAAACCTCCAGCGTGCAAATAATCCATTCTTCCAGTTGCCGGATATATTCCTTGATGTCGGGGGCGGACTGGCGTTTTTTCAGGTCCATCATGACATATCCCACGCGCTGCCCCGGCCCGTGATACGTATATTGCCCGCCCCGGCCCGTTTCAAAAACGGGAAAACGCGGCTGCAGCAAATCCTCGGGCCGGGCACTGGTGCCGGCGGTATAAAGGGGAGGGTGTTCGAGAAGCCAGACCATATCCGGAGCGCCTTTTCTGCGGATATCTTCCACGCGCGCTTCCATTTCCCGGAGCGCCTCTTCATACGCCACCGGCTTTTGCGACATTTTCCACTGGGCAGACATGAAGGCTATTATTGACCTTCCGGCCAAGTTTGGCTAGACATCTTGTGGAGCAAAATGAAGTGCGGCCGTGGCGGAACTGGTAGACGCGCAAGACTAAGGATCTTGTGGGAGAAATCCCGTGGAAGTTCGAGTCTTCTCGGCCGCACCATTTTGTTTCCTTATATTTAAAATTAAGGGCGCCACGTAGACTGCGGCGTGGAACGGACCGCTCTGGTTTCGCCGGCAACATATTCCAAAGGGGCATTCAGGACATGACAAAAAAAGAAGCCAATTTTCGGGAAAACGCCCTTTACTATCATAAACATCCCACCCCGGGAAAAATCTCCGTCGCCCCGACCAAGGCGCTCACGACGCAGCATGATCTGGCGATGGCCTACTCTCCCGGCGTGGCTGCGCCGTGCGAAGAAATTGAAAAAGACCCTTTAAAAGCGCTGGACTACACCTCCCGCGGCAACATTGTGGCCGTCATTACGAATGGAACGGCCGTTTTGGGGCTGGGCGACATCGGACCGCTGGCCTCCAAACCCGTGATGGAGGGGAAGGCCGTCCTGTTCAAAAAATTCGCCAACATTGATGCGATTGACATCGAAATCGAGGAAAAAGATCCGAAAGCTTTTGTCGATACCGTCGCCCGCCTGGAACCGAGCTTCGGCGGCATCAACCTCGAAGACATCAAGGCTCCCGAATGTTTCGAAATTGAAAAACGGCTGCGGGAACGGATGAACATTCCCGTCTTCCACGACGACCAGCACGGCACGGCGATTATCGCCTCCGCCGCCATCCTGAACTGGCTGGAATATACGGGGCGAAAAATTACGGACGTCAAACTGGTGGCCAACGGCGCGGGCGCTGCAGCTTTGGCCTGTCTGAACCTGCTGGTCAGTCTGGGCATGCCCAAAGACAACATCACGGTCTGCGATCGAAAAGGCATTATTTACAAAGGCCGCAAAGACGGCATGGACAAATATAAAGAAAAATATGCCGTGGACACCAACGCGCGCGAACTCAAAGACGCAATTTCAGGCACCGACATTTTCCTGGGACTGTCAGGCCCGAATATGCTGGATGCCAAAATGGTCAAGACAATGGCGGATGCGCCGCTTATCATGGCGCTGGCAAACCCCACGCCGGAAATTATGCCCGACGAAGCCCGCAAGGGAAAACCCGACGCGGTGATTTGCACGGGCCGCTCGGATTTCCCCAACCAGGTCAACAACGTTTTATGCTTTCCTTTCCTGTTTCGCGGCGCGCTGGACGTTGGCGCCACGGCCATCAATGAGGAAATGAAAATTGCCTGCGTCAAGGCCATTGCGGAACTCGCAAGACGGGAACCGACGGAAAAAGTCGCCTCCGTTTACAGCGATGAAAATCTGGAGTTCGGCCCCGAATACCTTATCCCTAAACCTTTCGACACAAGGCTGATGACCGATCTTCCGATTGCCGTCGCCAAGGCTGCCATTGAAAGCGGCGTCGCCACGCGCCCCATTGACGACTTTGAGACCTACCGTGAAAAACTGCGCCAGTTCTTTACCCGCAGCGCCATGGTTATCCGCCCGATTTATGCCCGGGCCAAAACGGACCCGCGGCGCGTTGTCTTTTGCGAGGGAGAGGAAACGCACGTTTTGCGCGCGGTGCAGCTTGTACTGGATGGCGGCATTGCGCAACCGGTCGTCATCGGACGGCGCGAGGTCGTTGAAACCCGGATCAAGCGCATGCGGGTTCCCATACAGGTTGACAAAGACTTCGAACTCGTCGATCCGCAGGATGACCGCCGCTACAACAAATATTGCGATATATACCAGTCCCTCACCGAACGCCGGGGCGTGTCTCCGGCCATGGCGAAAAATGTGGTACGCACCAACACAACCGTTATCGGCTCCCTCCTTGTGCACAATGGAGAGGCGGACGCCATGATCTGCGGATGCGTTGGAAACTTTATGGACCATATGAAACCCGTTATTGACGTGATCGGCCTGAAACCCGGCGTGGAAACGGCGGCGGCTTTGCGCGCCCTGATTATGCCGCAAGGAACCTTCTTCATTTGCGACACGCACGTCAACCCGAACCCGAGCATTCCGCAAATTTCGGAAATGACGCTTATGGCAGCCGAAGAAATCCGGCGCTTTGGAATCGTCCCGAAAGTTGCCCTCCTGTCCCACTCCAATTTCGGGAACTACAACGACGAAAGCGCCTCTAAAATGAGCGCGGCGTGCCGTGATATCAAGCAACGGGACCCCAGCCTTGAAATTGACGGGGAAATGAACGCCGATACGGCTTTGTCCAAGGATATCCGGAAAATCCTGATGCCGAACTCCACATTGGTCGGACAGGCGAACCTTCTGGTCATGCCGAATCTGGAGGCGGCAAATATTTCCTTCAATATCGTCAAAATTCTCGGAGACGGCATTCCTCTGGGACCCCTCCTGCTGGGGGTTTCCAAACCGGCCCATATCCTGACGCCTGCCGTTACGCCGCGCGGCATTTTCAACGTGACCGCCCTGGCCTGTGTTCAGGCCCAGGTGGCAGAAGAAGAAAAGAAAGTAGAACCGCTTAAAAAAGTCTCCCTTTAAAAAATGAAAAGAGAGAAAAAAGATGGTAGAAACCAAAAATTCTTCTGAAACACCTCCTGCAGAAGCCATTGACGAAATCGGTTTGAGCGATGAAACCATCGCGGAAATTATTGATGAGCTACACGAAGAACAGACGGAGGAACTCACAGCCCACATCCATGACCTGAGCATTGCGGACACGTCCGACCTGCTTCACAAGGTCAACGAAGAAGACAGGAACGCGCTTCTTCAAAAATACGCGCAGGACTTTGATCCGAACGTCTTCTCGGAACTGGATTCCGAACTTCAGCGCGCGGCGCTTTCCGAGATGCCCGCAGAAAAGGTTGCCTATATTATCTCGGCACTGGAGAGTGACGATGCGCTGGATATCATCGAAACCCTTGATCCCGCTTTTCAAAAAGAAATTCTCCGCAAGCTGTCCCGGCAGGACCGGATTGCCATTGAAGAAGGGCTGACATTTCCCGAAGAGTCCGCCGGCCGCCTGATGCAGCGGGAATATGTGGCCATCCCGCAATTCTGGACAGTTGGGAAAACGATCGATTATTTGCGCGCGGCGGCCGAGGAATTGCCGGAGGATTTCCTCGACCTGATCGTCATCGACCCGGCCTATCATGTTATCGGGGAAATCCCGCTCAACCGTCTTGTCCGTTCCCCGCGAAGCGTAAAAATTCAGGACCTTACTCTGGATACGCTGCACACGGTTCCCGCCGATATGGACCAGGAAGAAGTGGCGCATATTTTCCGGCGGGAAAATCTGGCCTCGGCGCCGGTTGTCGATCTCAACGGGCGGCTCCTCGGGGTCATTACCATTGACGATGTCCTCGACGTGATCGACGAAGAACACCACGAAGACATCCTAAAGCTCGGGGGTGTGGAAGGCGACGACCTTTACCGCGCGGTTCTTTCGACCACCCGCAGCCGGTTTAAATGGCTTTTTGTAAACCTGCTCACGGCCATTCTGGCCTCCGTTGTCATTTCCTTTTTTGATGCCACGCTGGAACAGATTGTCGCCCTGGCCATTTTGATGCCTATTGTGGCTTCGATGGGCGGGAATGCGGGCACGCAGGCATTGACGGTGGCTGTGCGCGCTCTGGCCACGAAAGAACTTTCCGGGACGAATATGCTGCGCGTCCTCTGGAAAGAAACGCTTGTGGGCACGCTTAACGGTGCGGGCTTTGCCATTCTGATGGGCGGGATCGCCGGGTTTTGGTTCGGCAGTCCCGTTTTGGGCGTGATTATCGCCAGCGCCATGATGATAAATCTTGTCGTCGCGGGCATTTTCGGCGCAGGAATTCCTGTCTTTCTACACAGGATAGGAAGCGATCCGGCCCTGTCCTCTACCGTCTTTTTGACGACCGTTACGGATATTGTCGGCTTTTTCGGGTTTCTGGGGCTGGCGTCTGTGTTCTTAATTTAGTACGCTCTAATACCTGTGAGGTAATGTGACATGACCGCGTCGAAATTAATCCGTCCTTTGGCCGAATATAAAGACAGTTATCTGGAAGCCCTGAAAGAGTACCACGCCGAAAAGCGCTACCTCTATCAGGATATTGCCCGCCTGAACGCCAATTTCGACCAATTCATCAAGGAACTGCGCGCCGAAAAGGGTTACCCCCACCAGCCCTATCAGGACTGGGTGGAGCCCGTGCGCGAAACCGTCGTCTGGATGGTCAAGGATGGAGACTATCTGGGCACCGTCGATATTCGTCACCGCCTGAACTGGCATCTGGAAAAATGGGGCGGCCATGTTCACTTTGTCATCCGCCCGTCCATCCGCGGGAAAGGATTCGGTAAAAAGATTTTGAAAAAAGCGATCCCCATCATCAATTATCTCGGCATTGACAAGGCGCTCCTGACCGTTTCGCCCGACAATGCGGCCGGGATCAAGATCATCGAATCCTGTGGGGGAAAATTCGAAGACGAAACAAGCGAAACGGAACAATTTCCCGCCATGCGGCGTTACTGGCTTGACTGCACCTGAAACCGGATAAAGTCCTTTTTTCTGCCTTTATTTTCCTTTACCTCTAGCGCCCATGGCCAAAAAAACCAAAAAGAAAAAAAACAACGGAAAACGGAGCCTGCTCGGACGTCTCATGCTCAAACTCCTGAAATGGGGAATTGTGCTGGGGTTGTGGGCCTGCCTGTTTCTGGGCGGGTTGATGGTCTTTTATGCGCAGGAACTCACGGATATTACCGAAGATATGGTCTTTGAGCGCCGCCCAACGATTATTATCAAAGCCAATGACGGCACCGTTTTAGACCGTTACGGCGATATCAAAGGCAAAAGCGTCACGGTTGAAGACATCCCGCAGCATGTCGTCTATGCGGTTCTGGCCACGGAAGACCGCCGTTTTTACGAGCATAGCGGCATCGACCCGATCGGCATCGCGCGCGCTTTTGCGGTAAATATTATCAAAGGCGGCTTTGTGCAGGGCGGCTCGACCATTACGCAACAGCTCGCCAAAAACCTTTTCCTCAGCCGGGAACGCAAGCTCAAACGCAAAATTCAGGAAGCGATGCTTGCCATCTGGCTGGAACACAAACTGACCAAAGACGAAATTTTAAGCGCCTATCTCAACCGCGTGTATCTCGGCTCCGGCGCTTATGGCATTGAAGCCGCCGCCAGCGTCTATTTCGGCAAAACCGTTCAGGAACTCACCTTGCGGGAAGCCGCCACGCTTGCCGGCCTTCTCAAGGCGCCTTCGCGCTATTCCCCGCGCGCCAACCCGGTCCTCTCCGCCCAGCGTACAAAAGTGGTCCTGAACGCCATGGTCGAGGCCGGATTTATTGAACAGGCGGAAGTCGACAAGCTCAACAACCTGCCGCCGTCTCCGCATAAAAAACCTTCCAGCGGCGAGACAATCCGCTATTTCACGGATTATATCGTGGCCCAGATCGAAGACCTTATCGGCCCTGTCACGCAGGACCTCGTTATCGAAACCACACTGGATAAAGACATCCAGAAAGAAGCGGAAGAATCGATCACCAAGGCCCTGCTGCTTGAAGGGGCGGCAAAAGATATCGGACAAGGGGCGGCGATCGTGATGACGCTGGACGGGGCCATTGTGGGCATGGTTGGCGGACGGGATTACGGGATGAGCGAATTTAACCGGGCCACAAACGCCTTGCGCCCGCCCGGCTCTTCCTTCAAACCTTTTGTCTATCTGACCGCGCTGGAACAAGGCTGGAAAATCGACGATACCATCGTAGACGAAGAAATCACCACAGGCCGTTACCGCCCCAAAAATTACGGCGGACAATATTACGGCGAAGTCACGATGATCGAAGCCCTTACCTATTCCCTCAATACCGTGGCGATCAGTCTGATGCGTGAGGTAAAGCCCCCCGCCGTCATCGGCATGGCCCGGCGGCTTGGCATTACCGCCGACCTTGAGCCCGACTTAAGTCTGGCGCTGGGAAGCTCCGGCGTCCCTGTCATCCAGATGGCCACAGCCTACGCGTCTTTGGGACGCGGGGGCATGGCGGTCGAGCCTTTCTCTATCATCCGCATTAAAGACAGCGAAGACAAAGTCTATTATGAACGCCCGGCGCACCACCAGATCCGCCGCGTTGCAGACCGGCAAAACGTGTATGACCTCACCACCATGATGCAATCCGTCATGGAAAACGGAACGGGGCGCGGCGCGCAAGGGCCCTATATCGCCGCAGGGAAAACCGGCACGTCCCAGGATTTCAGGGATGCGTGGTTTATCGGCTTTACGGACCGCTATGCGGCAGCCGTCTGGTTCGGCAATGACGACAACAGCCCCATGAAGCGGGTCACAGGCGGCGCGACGCCCGCGCGGGTGTGGCGGGAGATCATGACCAAAGCCACGCAAAAACGCGCCCGCTCCTACGGCAGCTACACGGACGTTTCCTCGGACTTCAGTTTCCACGATCTGATGGGCCGCCTGCTCGGAGAGGGAGAAGGCGGGTCCGGCCTGTCGAAAAGAAACACGCCCGAAGGGGAGGACTATACCCCCCTCGGGCGCCATAAATGGGACTTTAACGATTGATCTGCCTCTTTATTTCTACCCTGTTTTTAACACGAAGATGAAGAAGCCAAACGAAGAACATGAATCCTCTTTTCTGCGCAGCTTTGCTGCGCTTTTTTCTTCTTTGTGGTCTTCGTGAAAGCTTCAAGTGCTTCGTGTTAAAAAACCTAAACCGTCGCCGGCTCTTCCACTTTCGGATACTCCCGGCGAAAGGCGGCAAAGCGGTCTTCCCCGATTTTATCCCAGTGTTTTTTCAGCGCCAGCGTGGAGGCGCTCGGGCCACCGACCTCCCACCCGCTGCGCATCAGGCTGCGGTCCACATGCTCCAGATAGCTGGCGGGAAAAGCGCGCCTTGGCGCGTACAGCCCCATATCCACCAGCGTTTTGGCCACCAGCGCATCCGTCAAATCCATCATGTCGGCGGTGAACTGGATCGCGGAGAGAACTTTGATTTCCGTGCGGCTGTTGGGCACCATCCGCAAATGCCGCATGAAGCGGGTATAGATTTCCATCTCCATTCTGGCGCCGTTTTCAATGAGGGGAATGGGAAGCACCGTATGATTGTTCCGGTGTTTTTTGTTGTCGTTGCTCTTAAGGACATGCTCTGTCATATCGAAGTATCTCCTTTCATTCATAAGCGGGGAAACCGAGGAAAAAGTTTCTCACTACCACTGTGTTCAGGATCTCTTAACGGAACCTTAACGCGCCAATCCGGTTTGTGGATAAGCTGTGGATTTTCTGTGAATAGAAACTTTTAAGCCTTTGGAATCGCTGCGACTGCCAGCTTATCCACAATCTCGTTTTCAACATGGCCGGAATGGCCTTTGACCCAGTGAAACTCGACCTCATGCACGGCCAGAAGCGAATCGATTCGCTCCCAAAGGTCCTGATTCTTGACCGGCTTTTTCGCGGCCGTTTTCCAGCCGCGCGCTTTCCAGCCGGCCAGCCATTCCTCGACGCCCTGCTTGACGTATTTGCTGTCCGTATACAGGGCCACACGGCTTTCTTTTTTGAGCGCTTCAAGCCCCTTAATCACGGCCGTCATTTCCATGCGGTTGTTAGTTGTTTCCGGTTCCCCGCCGGAGAGTTCTTTCTCGTGCCCGTTCCAGCGCATCAAAACGCCCCAGCCGCCCGGACCGGGATTTCCGCTGCATGCGCCGTCGGTGTAAATTTGAATCCGCACGTCAATCCTCAAGATGGTCCACGATGACCTTCAGAAATTCTTTCTCGCTCGCGATATTCTGGAAGGCTTCGGAAGGGATGGTCGTGCCGTATTTATCCGCGATGCGCTGATATTTCGGCAGCCTGTTTTCGAACAGGCGCGGGAAAACCCAGCGGGAAAAATCGTCCGGATCCATCTCTTCCACGTCACGGATATTCCTGTCGCTTTGATATTCTTCGAGCCAGAAATCGAACCGCTCCGGTGAAAAGAACAGAGGTTTCGGGTAGTCCTGCGCCCGTTTTAAAACTTCTTTTTCCTCTTCGGCATTGGCCTTGATGTAAACAATCAACGAATTTTCATCGATGCTGTCCAGAAGCGTTTTATCGTCTATTTCGCAAAGGCTTCCCGTTGAATCGTTCACCACGCTTGTAAAGCCGTCCTGATGGGCCTGTTGCACGACCTCCTTTAACTTGCTGAGACTCCGGCATTCCGCTTCAAAATATTTTTGCTGGCGGCGTTTGAACTCTTCCAAAGGCAGGCCGCCTTTTCGGGGGTCCCCCAGCCTGCCGACATATTCGGACAGCATGGATAAGTTTTCCGCCGTAATTTCATTTTGAACGCTTTCTCCCCTTGCAGCCGAAAGGGTGCGTACAATTTCATCGCCCAGATAGCGCGTACCGATTTCGTAGTCGCAGGAATAATGCTTCCATCCCTGCCCCGCCAGCATCGTAGACAGATAGGTCTTTCCCACACCGGACATTCCCATCAGGGTGATAACCTTGTGCGATATGTCGTTGAATTCTGTAATCGTAATCGGCATAACCAAACCTTCTTAAGCCACTTCTTCCCGCAGCACACGCGGAATATTAAAAACGACATCTTCCTGCGTGATAGCGAGCTCTTTCACGCGCACCTCAAAGCGCTCTTTGGCCGCATCTATCACCTCGTCCAGCAGGACTTCCGGCGCGGACGCCCCCGCACTTAAACCGAGACTTTCCATCTTTCCAAGAGCTTCCCAATCAATTTCGGCGGCGCGCTGGACAAGCAACGTTTTCCCGCAACCGTAATTTTTACCGGCCTCCACCAGGCGGTTTGAATTGGAAGAATTGGGCGCGCCAATCACCATCAGGACATCCACCTTCGGGGCAATTTCCCTGACAGCCGCCTGCCGGTTTGTCGTAGCGTAACAGATATCTTCTTTATGCGGCTCGGCAATTTTCGGAAAACGCTCCTTAAGCGCAGCGACGATCTGCGCCGTATCATCGACCGACAGGGTTGTCTGGGTGCAATAGGCCAGCCGGTCGGGATGCTCCACCTTCAACTGCCGGACATCTTCGACCTTTTCCACCAGAATAACGGCCCCTTGCGGCAATTGCCCCATCGTGCCTTCGACTTCCGGGTGCCCGGCATGGCCAATCAAAACAATCTGCCGCTTTTCGTTGAAATGTTTTTCGGCTTCCTTGTGGACCTTACTCACCAGCGGGCAGGTTGCATCGATATAAAACATTTTGCGCTTTTGCGCTTTTTCCGACACGGATTTCGGCACCCCGTGAGCCGAAAAAACAACCGGTGCGCCATCATCGGGAATTTCATCCAGTTCCTCGACAAAAACGGCGCCTTTGGCCCGCAGGGACTCGACGACAAATTTATTATGGACAATTTCGTGACGCACATAGACGGGCGCGCCGTATTTCTGCAGCGTCTTTTCAACGATCTGGATTGCGCGGTCCACACCGGCGCAAAAACCGCGCGGCGCGGCCAGAAGGATGTTCAAGGGCGGTTTCGTCATCAGGTTCTTCTTACAAGAGCGCTTCTTCAAAATCCAGTGAAAAGCCTTGTTTTGCGCTACCTCTCACAGTAGTCTTTTCCCCATGAAACGGCTTTTCCTTTCCTTTTTCGGCCTGCTGACGTTATGCGCCTGTCAAACACTGGAACATGCCGGTCAAAAGCAGCAAACAGCCGATGCCGGCACATCCCCTTTGTTCGGGCCGCCTGCCTGTCCGCCGGCAAAAATTACGCCGGACTTACAGGAGATCGTCGAATTTCCCGACCTGTCCAACCCTTCCCCTAAAACGGAAATTTCCCGCCTGCGTATCCGCAGCGTACAAAGGCACTGCACCTATAAGGAAGAAGAACTGGCCGTCAGGCTTGATATTTCCTTTGACGGCAGGCTTGGTCCCAAAGCCCGCATCCGCGAGACGGACAAGCCCAGCTACGCGTTTCCCTATTTTGTTGCCGTGTCCGGCCCGGACGGGAACATTCTGGCAAAAGAACTTTTCGCGGCTTCTGTATCATACGGGGCGGAAGAAAACGAAATCTCCCGGACGGACACCATCACGCAGCGCATGCCTCTTAATGAAGACGGCAGCCTGCCGGATTACACGATCCTGATCGGGTTTCAACTGGCCGAGGAACAACTGGCCTATAACAGGGCCGGAAAGTAAGTAAAGATGGAAAGCCGCTTAATGCTGCGTTGCGCCGCGCTGACGATCACGCCCGAACAGGCTGCGGTTTATTTCCTTCCGCTGCTGCATTTCTTTTGCTTTTGATACGCGCCACGCTAAAAAACTCATACTTTTCAACGGGTTGTTTTGCGTTTCTACTTTTTGCTCTCTACCCATTGATCCCTCCTTATAAAATACGCTTATTTTCTTCTTTACCTCCTATTATTATACATAGTTTTTGTGTGGTTTGTTTTGCAAAGATTGACGATCAGCCTTGAGAAATAAGCTTATCTGACATACACTCACCCGTCTTAAAGTTAAAAAAGAGTTGCTTCAGATGAGCGGAAACAGTGACGTTGAAAAAATGACCTTTGAAGAGGCCCTTGCGGAGCTGGAAGAGATTGTTCGCGACCTCGAAGACGGAAAAGTGACGCTGGATCAATCCATTAACGCATATGAACGCGGAACGGCTTTAAAAAAACATTGTGAAAAAAAGCTGCATGAAGCACAACTTAAAATCGAGAAAATAACGGTTGGGCCTGACGGAAAAATATCCGTCGAAGCCTCTGATATACAACAATAAATCGGAGATAGAAAAAAATGGCCCCCTCCCCAAGAGACGCCTCCCCCCGGCTGCAGGACGCGATGGACGAAACGGCGGCGACCGTTGAGAAAACAATTTCAAGGCTGCTGCCCAAAACGGATCTGGCGGAAGACCGTCTTTACGACGCCATGCGTTATGGCGTTCTGGCCGGCGGAAAGCGCCTGCGGCCCTTCATGGTGATGCATTCGGCGCTGCTGTTCAATGTGGACCCGGCCCGGGCGCGGCGCGTCGCTGCGGCGCTGGAATTCATGCATTGCTACTCCCTGGTCCATGACGACCTTCCGGCCATGGATAATTCCCCCATTCGGCGGGGAAAACCGACCATTCATATCCAGTATGACGAAGCAACGGCCGTTTTAGCCGGCGACGCGCTTTTAACGCTGGCGTTCGAGGTCCTGTCCGACAACGAAACCCACCCGGACCCCCATGTCCGGATTGAACTGGTGCACCAGCTTGCGCTGGCCGCCGGAGGCCACGGCATGGTCGGCGGACAAATGCTCGATCTGATCGGGGAGAAAAACGAATTTGATCTGGGCACCATCAGCCGCCTGCAGCGCATGAAAACGGGTGCGCTCTTTGCCTTTGCCTGCGAATCCGGGGCCATTTTAGGGCGCTCGGATGAGCCGCACCGCCGCGCCCTGCGCAGCTATGCCCATGATCTGGGGCTCGCCTTTCAGGTCACGGACGACGTTCTGGACGTGGAAGCAGACCCTTCGGAAACGGGAAAACCTGCGAATCAGGATGAAAAATCCGGCAAGGCCACCTTCGTCTCCACGATGGGAAAAGAACAGGCCAAAGCGCGCGCCGAAATGCTTGTGCACCAGGCCATCCGGCACCTGCATCTTTTCGACGGGCGGGCGGAAATGCTCAAGGAACTGGCAATGTATGTGCTGGAACGCCGCGCTTAATAAGCAGTTGACATAAAAAACAAACTCTTCTAAAAAAAACTCTCGACAGTATATTAGGGTTCTCTACTATGTTGTCGATAGCTTTTTGGTAAGACGCATGTTATAAATTATGTAATATAAAAAATAAGAGGCAAGAGTATGCTTTTAAAACAGATTTTTACAAAGCGTCTTACCAAAGACAGTCACTCTTGCAGCAACGGCAATACGGCAACAAATAAGGAAATAGAGGCGGCGTTTGATCTCATGGTGAGGCAAATGCAGTATATTGCCGCTGATCTGCGATACCGGTCAAAGCTTAAGGATTCAATGGCTGCGACGCTGGAACATCTGAAAACCCTCGTTAATAGATTGCCGGAACCTGATGTGGACCTGTCTCCGGACAGATACAATGAGGATACCCGTTTCAAGCTTCTTTTCAGCAACAGTCGGCGTATTCCTGAAATTGTTAATCAAGGGCCCGGTATGCGGAAATTTTTTGAAGGGAGTGCAAACTCTTCATGTTATGCCGTCTTATGGGCCAGATTGGTGTCCCGGCAAAAACTGACAGTTGCGTTAGAAGGGGATAGCTTACAAAAAGATGTCTTAAAAACGCAGCACGGTTTTTCCGGGCATAATATTTTGTTCCATAGCGAGAATCTTGATGGAACCCGCAACAGGTTACAGGAACACTTGCTGAAACTGTTTCTTGCAGAAATGTCCGTCAGTATAAATACGGAGATAGAAGAGCTTATCCGCAAAACTTTTTCTACGTACGGCAGACGTAACAGGGATGCGGTACTGCCAAAGGTTAGGGAGTTTTTAGAACGTGCTTCTTCTTGTGTTTCTCTCGATGACTTTGGATTGCTGGTTGATCCGATGGGGTTTGAGTTATCGGAAAAAGAGGCGCAAGGAAAAGCGACGGTTCCTTTTCAACGTATTTATACAACAAGGGAAGAACTGGGAATTCCTGTCATGGTGGTTGTGCCGAAACATGTTGTCGACATGGAAAAAAGCCATGATTTTAATCATACTCTGGCAGCCAGGATGTTTCCTTCTTGATCTGATCTTTTCTATTAAACCGCTCTGACGATTTTGACGCTCGTCGTTTTGCGCGCCTGACGGGCAGGTTTCCGTATTCTCAGGCAAAGAACACCTCGACAAAACCTCCTTTGAAGAAAAACCTTGGCTTTTTACACCGTCAAATGGTTTAAATAGCCTCCATGACAAAAGTGCAGCTTCAAACTGTTGAAGGCTCTCAGAACATGCAGAGTCAAACGCCTCTTCTGGACCGGATCAGCCTTCCGGCCGATTTGCACGGATTTAACGATACGCAGCTCAAGCAGCTTGCGAATGAACTGCGCACGGAAACCATTGCAACCGTCTCCAAAACCGGCGGGCATCTGGGCGCGGGTCTTGGCGTCATTGAGCTCACCACGGCCATCCATGCCGTTTTTAACACGCCCGAAGACCGCCTGATCTGGGATGTCGGGCATCAATGCTATCCCCATAAAATCCTCACCGGGCGGCGCGAGCGCATCCATACATTGCGGCAGGGCGGCGGACTTTCCGGCTTTACCAAGCGCAGCGAAAGCGCTTATGACCCCTTCGGCGCAGGCCATAGCTCCACCTCTATTTCCGCAGGGCTGGGAATGGCCGCCGCGCGCGACCTGAGCGGCAAAACCAACAACATCATCGCCGTGATCGGGGACGGCGCCATGTCTGCCGGGATGGCTTACGAGGCCATGAACAATGCGGGCGCGGCCAAAAGCAAAATGATCGTCATTCTAAACGACAACAATATGTCGATTGCCCCGCCCGTCGGCGCGCTCAGCCGCCACCTGACAAAGATTGTGTCCTCCCGTCCCTATATCAGCGCGCGGGAAATGGGTAAAAAAATGACCGGAATGTTACCACCGCCCCTCCGCCATGCTGCCAAACGGGCGGAAGAAAGCGCCCGCATGGCGATGGGCAGCGGCACGCTCTTTGAAGAAATGGGATTTTACTATATCGGTCCGATCGACGGGCACAATCTGGATCATCTGCTGCCCGTCCTGCGGAACGTACGCGATAACAAAAGCTCCGGCCCCGTCCTGATTCACGTCATCACCCAGAAGGGAAAAGGCTATCATCCGGCAGAAAATGCGGCGGACAAAATGCATGGGGTCGCTAAATTCGACATTGTTACCGGGAGTCAACATAAACCAAAATCCGCCCGCCTGCCTTACACCAAAGTCTTCGCCAAAGCCCTCATTCAGGAGGCCCGCAAAGACCCAAAAATCGTGGGAATCACGGCGGCGATGCCCGACGGCACGGGGCTGGATTTATTCGGGGCGGAATTTCCAGGCCGCATGTTTGATGTCGGCATTGCCGAGCAGCACGCAGTGACCTTTGCCGCGGGGCTCGCCGCCGAAGGCTTTAAGCCTTTTGCGGCGATTTATTCAACCTTCCTGCAGCGCGCCTATGACCAGCTTGTGCATGATGTCGCCCTTCAGAATTTGCCGGTGCGCTTTGCCATTGACCGGGCCGGGCTGGTCGGGGCCGATGGCGCGACCCATGCGGGCAGTTTTGACACCGCCTATCTGGGCTGCTTGCCGAATATGGTTTTAATGGCCCCTTCGGATGAAGCCGAACTGGTGCATATGGTGGCCACTGCCGCCGCTTATAATGACGGCCCGATCGCCTTCCGTTATCCGCGCGGCGAAGGAGTCGGTCTGGAACTGCCGGAACAGGCGGAAATTCTCAAGATCGGGAAAGGCCGCGTCGTTAAAGAAGGAAGCGATATCGCGCTGCTTTCTTACGGCACCCGCCTTGAGGAATGCAAAATGGCCGCCGAAATGCTGGAAGCCAAAGGCGCCTCCGTCACGATTGCCGATGCGCGTTTTGCCAAGCCTCTGGATGAAGATTTAATCCGCGCGCTGGCGAAAAACCACGAAACGCTCGTCACGATTGAAGAAGGATCTGTCGGCGGCTTTGGCAGTTTCGTGCTGGAATTTCTCTCCCGCGAGGGCCTTCTGGACTCTAAAAAGAATGGGGGAAACCTCAAAGTCCGCACGATGCACCTGCCCGATAAATTTCAGGATCATAACGCCCCCGAAAAACAATATGAACAGGCACAACTCACCGCACGGGATATTGTGAAAACGATCCTCCAATAACCGTCATTTCGAGAAGGCCGTCAGACCGACGTAAAAATCCAAAACCTACCGCACAAACTCCAGATCGCCGTCATAGACACTGAAATCTTCGCGCGCGGAATTTTCCATTTTTGTGAGAAACGGTTCGAGTCGATCCAGCGTCTCGCTATGCGCGCCAAAAAACTTGCCCATAAACTTTCCGAGTGCCACCTGTCCGCCAAGCATTTCGAGCAGTTGCTCTATCGGCCGTTGCGGCCTTGGAAGAACGACGATTTTCAGCTCGCTCCGGTCTTTCAGTCCCAGATCCCTGGCGGTATAATCCAGCGCATCGTCCAGGCCGCCCAGTTCATCTACCAGGCCGATTTCCTGCGCCTGCTGCCCTGTCCATGCACGGCCTTTGGCAATTTTCCGAACCTCCGCTTTCGGCATTTTCCGTCCCTCCGATACGCGCGTCAGAAAGGCCTGATAGACGCTCTCGATCAGGGCGTTCATGCGCGTGCCTTCGCTATCGCTAAAGCCCCGGTTAAAAGACCACATCCCCGCATTTTTTCCCCAGCTGATATCGTCCCAGTGGACCCCGACTTTATCCCAGACCCCCTGAAGGGAAAATTTCCCCATCACCACGCCGATGGACCCGGTCAGCGTCGCAGGCAGCGCGAAAATCCGGTCCGCATCCGCCGCGATCCAGTATCCGCCGGAGGCCGCCACCGGCCCCATTGAAACAATCACCTTTTTCCCTTTTTCCTTCGCCCGCACAATTTCACGGCGGATGGTTTCAGACGCGGTCGGGCTTCCGCCCGGCGAATTAATCCGCAGCACGATGGTTTTAATCTTTTTATCTTTTGCCGCTTCTTTGATGGCGGCGGAAATTTCGTCTGCGCCCGCCGTGCCTTCATGCGCTTCCGGCACAATCGCGCCGACAGCATACACGATGGCGATTTCTTCTTCGCCCCGCGCCAGAATTTTTGCCTGTTTGGATGCATGGTAATGGGAAAGCGAAACGAGGTCCGGTTTATCCTGATCTTTTTCGCCCGTAATTTTTTCCCGTGCCTGCGACATCAGGACATCGGCGTAATCCAGATGGTCAATCAGCCCCGCCTCCAGTGCCTCCGGCCCTGTCAGGATTCCCTGATCGATATATTTTTTAAGGGTTGCCGGCGCCATGTTCCGGTCTGCAGAAATTTCGGAAAGCATTTGTCCGGATAAACTTTTAACGATAGAGCCCAGCATTTCGCGGCTCGGCCCCGACATTTTTCTGGCCGTCATATTTTCCATCGCGCCTTTATATTCTTCCCGCTGGTAGAAATCGGGCCGGACCCCGATTTTGTCCAGCGCTGCGCGGGCATAAGGCATTTCAAACCCGATTCCCGCAATCGAAAGCATGCCCACAGGCTGCATCCAGATTTCATCAAACGCGGACGCCAGATAATAAACGCCGAGCCCGCTCCCGAAACCGTCATAGGACGTGGCGTAAATTTTGGCGAACTTCCCGCTCGCCCGGAACCGCTTGATGGCGGCGCGCACTTCCTGAACATGCGCGGAAGAAAGCCCGCCGCCGGCCACACTGACCACCAGACCGTGAACGTCTTCATCTTCACGGGCGTTATCAAGGGCTTCCACAATGACGCGAACGGTCGGGCGGTGGAAAGGGAAAGGATCCGAAAGGCTAGGGCTTCGAGAGGTTTCGCCGAGCCCGTCTTTTAAATCCAGAAACAGGATCATCTCGCCCGGCAGAGACGGGGCCGATTGCCGGACGACCTTTGTGCTGATCACCGCGCCCGTAAAAGCGGAAAACAGGACAACCGCGCCGATAACCATGCAGCTCTTTTTTACCGCCTCCCAGATAATGACGGGCCAGTTCCAGCGCTTACGCCGGATTTCTTTGGTCCGGGGTTTCGGTTTGTAAAAAAGGGATCCGCGATTTAGGGACATGAAGTTAGCCTTTCTTACTCTGAACGTCCTACTTTCATTAAAACAAGCAGATGAATAGACACTATAAATTTGCTTTATTTAAACTTTCTACATCCAATGCGTGCTCTTCTAAAATAGCTGCATTTTCCAGAAAACATCTGGCTACTTTGGATGATAAATCCAAAACTTCTTGACCATTTCCTTTATCAACCCATGCGCCCGACATCATAACAGATACAGAAATTTCTGCCCCTTCTTTTAACATGGTTACAAGAATTTTATTTATACGCTTGCTCGTTTGCTGAGACGAGCCAGGATTCCTATAATTTCCAAACCTGCGTTTTAAATTAACAGTCTCCCCGATATACATCGTTTCTTTTCGACTTTTTCGAATACGAAAACGATATAAAGCAGGCGTTTTTTTTACGTCAGGGAAAACTATGCGGCCTATTTTATCAAGCTGTACCTGCCCAATAGGACACCACTCCATTCCCAAAGAACAGGTTACAATTTTATTTGTATCCCAAGAATGAAAAGAAGGTTCTGAAACATTACCTTCCCTTGCTTGATCAGAAGATTTGCGGGCACCTTTTATTTTGCCCGTTCTATCCTTTTTAAAAACAACCGTTTCATTGGGCAAATCAATATCACTTGTTATCCAACCTTCCTCTAACCAAGCAGAGCATTGCGGACTGTACTCTTGGTTTGCCCACCAAGCGTGATAATGCCTTGCGCTTTTTGGAAGCGACTGGCCAATGATTTTTTCAATCTCTGTAAAGTGTGCGTGCCAGACTTTTTGCTGTCTGTTTAATAAATGTTCCCGTAATGGCGCATATTTTCCCATTAAATAAAAACCTGCTCCTTATTTTTACCTTACAAGCACTGCGCCTTATGGCGGAGATAGTGATCGGCAAGGACACACGCCATCATGGCTTCACAAACGGGCGTGCCGCGCAGGCCGACGCAAGGGTCATGTCGCCCCTTAGTAACAAGGTCGCAATTAGCACCATTTTTGTCGATCGTCTTTACGGGCATCAGGATCGAACTGGTGGGTTTAAATGCCACCCGCACGACGATATCCTGCCCAGAAGATATCCCGCCGAGGATTCCACCTGCGTTATTGGACTGGAAGTCCGGTGCGCCGGCTTCCCCGGCGCGGATTTCGTCGGCGTTTTGCTCTCCGCCCCATTCGACCGCATCAAACCCCGCCCCGATTTCAACGGCTTTGGTGGCATTGATACTCATCATGGCTTTGGCCAGATCCGCATCCAGCTTGTCATAGACAGGCGCGCCCAATCCTGCGGGAATCCCCCGCGCGACCACTTCCACGACCGCCCCCGCGCTGGAGCCTTTTTTGCGCTGCGTTTCCAGATAATCCTCCCAGACCGCAACGGCCTCCTGATCGGGGCACCAGAACGGATTTTGTTCCACCTGCGCCCAGTCCCAATTGTCCCGGTTGATTTTATGCGGACCCACCTGCACCACGGCGCCACGAATAGACACATTGTCGCTAATAGCATTATTTAAGATTTTTCGGGCGATGGCGCCCGCAGCCACGCGCATGGCCGTTTCCCGCGCGGAAGAGCGCCCGCCGCCGCGATAATCGCGGATGCCGTATTTGGCCTCATAGGTGAAATCCGCATGGCCGGGGCGGAATTTGTCTTTGATCTCCCCGTAATCCTTTGATTTCTGGTCGACATTTTCGATCAAAAGGCCGATCGGCGTGCCTGTCGTTCGCCCTTCAAACACGCCGGAGATAATTTTCACCTCATCCGGTTCTTTGCGCTGGGTCGTGAACCTGCTCTGCCCCGGTTTCCGGCGGTCCAGAAAGGCCTGGATATCGGCTTCCGACAAGGCTATACGCGGCGGTACGCCGTCCACCACGCACCCGATGGCCGGGCCATGGCTCTCCCCGAAGCTTTGATATTGAAATAATGTGCCGAAACGATTACCAGACATATGCTTTTTTACCATACACGCCCGGAAGGGCACAGGGTTTTATTGTTGACGTAGTACACAAAAAACTTGACATAAAAACTAACGTTACGTAAATGTTTTTTTGTGTTTCGATCGTTACAAAACTCAAAAACGATAAAAGAAGAAAGAATGACAGATAGACTCCAGATGTCCTATGAAAATTGGGTTGAAAGCGGAAAAGTCTTTAACTCCCCGGCCCATAACGCCCTCGCTACGGAGCTTTTAAGGCTGACTGAACGGCTTGCGAACGGAAGATTTATCCGAAACACGCTGCTGCACGCAGAAGCTATCGGGGACGCAAATTTTGTCCTTGCTCAGGTTCTTAGAAATTATGCCCCTGAAAAAGGCAGCATGTTAACCCCCTTCGCCATATTTCGCATTAACGGCTCTTTTCAGGACACCAGCCGGAGGCTGGATATATATGGAAGTACAATGCGCGATGCCATAGAGGCGTACAAAGAGTTAAGCGAGGAAAAGCTTGCATATTCCATCTTGCGCGAAAGGATGGAAAACGGTTTTACAAAAGAAACGGTAAGGGATGCCGAAGCGCTTGTTTATGCGGAAAACCAACCACCCCCTGCCGAGCATGTAGATAGAAGAGCGGACACAACACGCAGCGCCCACAGGAGCGCCCAAAGGATAGGCATACGTCAAATATTCATGAAAACGATCAATGCTCTGCCTGATCGCCAAAACCGGATCATGATGATGATGAAATGGGACGGAGAGAAAACCAAAGACATTGCAGCACATTTAAACTTATCAGCCCCTGCAACCTCCCTCAGGATGAAAGGTGCACGCAATGACATGCGGGGATATCTGGAAAGGCGCGGTTTAACTTACGAGGCTTTTTAAAAGATAAAGGCCCATAAACCGTACCCTTTTATGCCTTTAAGCCGCTTCGTCCCTGGGTTTTTTGGGTGCGATAGAGCTTAAAAGCTCGGCCGTTTCGGCGGCGCTGTCCACGCTGCACATGCCCACGGTGTGATACCCGCTATCCACGTGCATGACTTCCCCCGTAACCCCGCTGCCCAGATCGGACAAAAGGAACAGGCCGCTGCGGCCCACATCTTCGATCGTGACGTTCCGGCGAAGCGGGCTGTTCAGTTCGTTCCATTTCAGGATATAGCGGAAATCGCCGATACCGCTGGCTGCCAGCGTTTTAATCGGACCGGCGGAAATTGCGTTCACACGGATATTCCGGTCCCCCAGATCCGCCGCGAGATAGCGCACGGAGGCCTCCAGCGCCGCCTTGGCCACCCCCATCACATTATAATGCGGCATGACGCGCTCCGCGCCGTAATAGGTCAGGGTGAGAAGACTTCCGCCCTCCTTCATCAATTTGGCGGCCCGCTGCGCCACCGCCGTAAAGGAATAAACGGAAATATCCATTGTTTTCAGGAAATTATCGCGCGTTGTGTCCAGATACAGCCCGTCCAGTTCCCCTTTGTCGGAAAAAGCGATCGCATGCACGACAAAATCGAGCTGCCCCCATTTTTCTTCAATATTTTCAAAGGCTTCATCGACACTCTTCATATCGGTAACGTCGCAGGGCACCATGATGTCCGACCCGACGCTCTCCGCCAGCGGACAAACCCGCTTTTTCAGCGCGTCCCCCTGATACGTGAAGGCCAGATCTGCGCCCGCTTCATGGGCCGCCTGCGCAATCCCCCAGGCAATCGACCGTTCGTTCGCAACGCCCATGACAAGTCCCCGCTTGCCTTCCAGCCAGTTTTTACCACCTTGTGCCATCGATATATAAATCCTCTGATTATACTGCGAGCGGACATCCTACACCTTTCCGCGCATCCGTCCAGTCTCCCTTACACTTAAAGATGCCTGCAAGTGCGTTTTTCCCCGTTTTTGCGCCCTGTCTTGAGATTCTGTTAACCTTAATTTCCTATACTTTAAGGCAAGAAAGGGGGGCTGCGGCCAAAATCATGTCTTTGCAGATTGATAATGTCGAGCATGCCTGCAACCTGATTGCGCGGCAGATTCAAGACGTCTACACAGATTTGACGCTGCATTTTATCGTCCACACCAAAGGCCAGCTTAGGGAAAGCATTGCGCTCAGCGAACATGAGATCATCCGCCACCCCGCAGGAGATACAGGGCGGATGATTTTACAGCGCACCCTGGAAACGGATCACTCCTCCTTTTTAGGCATGGCCGTGGCCAGCCGGAAAACGATGCTCGGCTTTTCTTCCAAGGACAGTGTCCTGGCCCTTTTTAACATCAATATTGACGATTATGCGGATATCAGCGAAGCCAAAACGCATATTTATCACTTGGCCTGGCACGCGATCGACCTCACGGAAATCCGGCAAAGGCCGGAACATCGCCGGAAATTCTACAACGGCCCCATGATTCCCAAACGCTCTCCCATCAATCTGGCCAAAGCCAATTTGCAGGCAGACGTGTTTGCCGCCGTCATGACCGGCCTGCACGGGAATGCGGGAACGATCAACACGCTAGCCCAGAGCCGCGGATGGAATTCGCTTGTTCCGATTGCGCACCAGCGCGCGGAAGACTTTCCTTTTATCATCGCGATGGAAGCCAGCGAATTTGTCTATTCCGAGCTGGAACGAAACAAAATCCCCCGCAGCAAATATGTGGAAACAGCCAAACAGATTTCTCTGGAAGTCGGCATCACCTTTGACGAAACAAGTATCCGCCAGTGGTGGTCTTTTGCGGAGCCCGCTCAGGATATGGCCTGGCGCGGACACAACGAGGAAGAAATTCTGGGGGCCGCTGTCTTTACAAGTGAAAATCCTTATGTCCGCGCCACGGGATATCTTGTCTCCGAAGTGACGGGAATCACGCCCCGCCGCCTGAGCGAAAAAGACGAAACCTATAACAGTTTCGCCAACCAGAAAAAAAACCAGATTCTGCACCGCGAGTTGATGGAACAGACCTTTGAAGGGGCCATTACGCTCGGGCTTCAGGAAGAAAGCGGACGGGCGCTTCTGAACGCAGCCAACATGCAGAACGAAAATCTGAGCGAAGGAAAAATTCTTGGCTGGTGCGCCAGCGCGCTCCAATCCGCAGCGCAGGCTTTCGAACAGGCCATCATGGCCGGCGTCCAGCCGGATAAAGCCGCCCGCCAGCATTTTGAAGGGGAAATTATGAAGGTCGACTGGAATTCCATCAAGGAACTCGGCGACAGCATTGTCGCGCAGCGCCGCAAGGGCTATGCCCTGACGATGGGGCATATTGCGGACATCTGCAGCGAAAACCCCTTTTTCGCGCCTGTTTTAAATTCCCTTCAGATCACGATGAACGATCCCGCCTATATCCAGAAACTCGAGGCCGCAAACGATCTGAGAATTCAGCCCGCGGCGCCGGCGCCAAAAGGCCCTGCCCCCAAAGGTCCCGCGCCGAAAGGACCGGCCCCTAAAGGTCCTGAGCTAAAAGGCCCCGCGCCGAAAGGACCGGCCCCGCAGGTGCCTGCCGTTTTTACGAACGCACCGGGCATTGGCGGCAATAAATCGCATATCATCCGCCAGCGCATGCTCCAGCACCGGGAAATGCAGAAAAACCGGAAGGATAAGCAAAACCAGGATTCGGACGACACGACCAAGCGTTAAAAAAGGCCGCCCTTAACAGGCAGCCTTTTTTCTTTCTTTTGATATCAACGCTCTAGCTTACGATTTCCCATGTGCCGTCTTCCTGGCGGCATGCGATCCCGTATCCGGTTTCCTGCTGACCGCCGACATAAATGGTCTGCTGGTATTCGCGGCAATAACGGCCGGCGGTGTCACTGCCTTCCCGCACAGGGGTCACAGAACCGGAATTTCCGCTTTCAGGATTGTCCCATGTGATTGATTCACCGATAGGAGAGCTATGCGCCTGATAGTTGGCTCTTTGCGCATAGGCCATGTCCGCTTTATCCAGTGACCGTCCGACTTCGCTTCCGACCAGAACGCCCAAAAGCGTGCCGACGCCCGTCGCCCAAAGACGCCCCGAACCGCTGCCGACCTGCGACCCGGCCAGCCCGCCAAGGATTGCGCCGCCCACGGCCCCTACTTTTTCCTTGTCTCCGGAATTCTGGATGGTTTCACAGCCCGAAACGGACAGCCCCAGTATAACGGCTGCCATTAAAATGATATTCTTCATGATTTTCCGCCTTTCTTTTCCTTGCGATTCTTAGCCCAGACGCTAATCTAGCCCCGAACTTAGACCAAAAAATGACAAAAATGAAAGATTCTTTTCCTGAGAACCCCTATACGCTTTTTGGAAGCTGGCTCAGCGAGGCGGAAAAGCTGAAAGAAGACTATCCCAACGCCATGTGGCTTGCCACCGCCACGAAGGAGGGCCGCCCCAGCGTCCGCGTTATGCTCTTGAAAGGCTGGGATGAAAACGGCTTTGTTTTCTATACCAATGCCGAAAGCCGGAAAGGACGGGAGCTTCTTGAAAACCCCTATGCGGCGCTGAATTTCTACTGGAAAACCCTGAAAAGGCAGGTGCGCGTTGAAGGGCGGATTGAGGAAGTCAGCGAAAAAGAATCGGATGATTATTTTGCCTCCCGCCCCCGCGGAAGCCGGATCGGGGCATGGGCCTCCCGGCAATCCCGCCCTGTCGATAATTACGAAACATTTAGAAAAAGGGTTGAAGAGATTGAAACCAAATATGACGGGCAAGAAGACATTCCCCGCCCGCCTTACTGGAAAGGATTTCGTGTCCGGCCGGAGCGCATTGAATTCTGGCATGAAGGTGAATTTCGCCTTCACCACCGCTATGAATACACCCCTTCGGGAACGGGCTGGAATATCCAGACCCTTTACCCTTAGCTGGACCCACGTCAAATATAAAAAAGCAAAAACGAAGCCATGACCGAAGAAAAACAGAATTTCGATACCGATGTCTCCCGCTTGCTGGATATTGTCGCCAACGCGCTTTATTCCAACCGGGATGTGTTCCTGCGGGAGTTGATTTCCAACGCCGCCGATGCGTGCGACCGGCTGCGCTATGACGCCCTCCAGACCCCGAACATGACGGAAGGAGACTCTGATTTCCGTGTGCGGATATCGCAAAATGCGAAGGAACGCACCCTGACCATTGCCGATAACGGCGTGGGGATGAACAGGGAAGATCTCGTCAAAAACCTTGGCACCATTGCCCATTCCGGCACGGCGGCCCTTGTCGAGTCCCTGAAGGACCAAAAAAACGCCGGTGATTTAAACCTGATCGGCCAGTTCGGCGTCGGGTTTTACGCCTCCTTCATGGTGGCAAATAAAGTAGAAGTCATCAGCCGCAAAGCCGGCGAGAAGCAGGCATGGCTCTGGGAGTCCGACGGCCGCACGGGATTTACGGTGCGCGAAGCCGGCAAAGACGAAACCGAAGCCCTTATCTCGAACCGCGGAACAACGATTATCCTGCATGTGAAAGACAACGCCTCGGATTTCCTTCTGGATGAAAAGCTCAAACAAATTATCCTGACCTATTCCGACCATATCAACGTGCCGGTTTATCTGGGTGAAAAGGAAGAAGATGAAAAGCCGGTCAACACGGCCTCGGCGCTCTGGATGCGCTCCAAAAGCGATATCACCGAAGAACAGTATAAAGAGTTCTACCGGCATATGGGCCACGTCTTTGATGAACCCCTGACGCAGGCCCACTGGAAGGCGGAAGGCAAAATCGAATATACCGCGCTTTTGTACACCCCCACCATGCGCCCGTGGGACCTTTACGATCCGGAACGCAAACACGCCGTGCGCCTGTACGTGAAACGGGTCTATATCACAGACCATCTCGACAACCTTGTTTATCCGTGGATGCGGTTTTTGCGGGGAGTCATCGACAGCGAAGACCTGCCGCTGAATATCAGCCGTGAAATGCTCCAGAACAACCCCGTCGTGACGCTCATCCGTCGCGGCGTGACCAAGCATATCCTTTCGGATCTGGACAAACTTTCCCAAAACAACCCCATTGCCTTTGAAACCTTCTGGCTCCAGTTCGGCGCCGTGTTAAAGGAAGGGCTTTATGACGCCGCCGAACATCGCGAAGACATCTTCAAGGTCTGCCGGTTCTATTCCACAAAATCGGACAACAAGCTCACCAGCTTGAAAGACTACGTGTCCCGCATGAAAGAGGGGCAAAAAGACATCTACTACATCACAGGAGAAAAACTCGACGCCCTTCAAAACTCTCCCCAGATTGAAGGGTTCAAAGCCCGCGGGCTGGAAGTTCTTTTCTTCACCGACACGGTCGACAGCTTCTGGCTCCAGATGGCAAGCGACTTCGAAGGTAAAAAATTCACCTCTATCACGAAAGGCGTCGTTGATCTGGATGCTTTTGACGATACAGGAGACAAAGAAGAAAAAAGCAAGAAGAAAAAAGAAAAGAAAAACAAGACCAATGCCTTGCTCGTCGTTTTAATGGAACAGCTTAAGGAACATGTCAGCAATGTCCGCATTTCAAACCGCCTGACAGACTCCCCCGTTTGTCTGGTGGCGGCCGACACCGGCACGGATATGCATATGGAGCGCACATTGAAGCTCAGTCAAAAATACGATCCGCAGTCCAAACGTGTCCTGGAAATAAATCCGGACCATCCGCTGATTGAACGCCTGTCCGGAATGGCCGAGGAAGATGCAGGCTCTCAGGCGTTAAAAGACGCGGCGCAGCTTCTTCTCGATCAAGCAATGATTATTCAGGGAGAACCCGTAAACAACCCCTCCGCCTTTGCCCGCCGCATGGCCGACTTTGTGCAAAAGGGTCTGGCGGCCTAGGGCGTTCGTCGTTCAGGCTGGTTGAACACTGTCATTTCCGAGCGCAGCGAAGAATCTCCGGAAAACGCTGAGATCCTTCGCCCTCGGCTCAGGATGACAGAACGGGGACTCAGGATAACAAAACAGGCCGCGCTTACCCCGATTGCAGAACGCTCTGGCGTCTGGACGCCTCTCAATACCACCGGAGCGCGGCCGTTTTAAAGCATTCCCTGATAATGGCGGCGCGTCATCTCTTCGATTTCATCTTCGGAAAAATCGAAATTATTGCCAAGCTCTTCGATCATGGCTTCCCGCACGACCTGCGCAAGATCCTCGCCCGTTTCCCCCCACACATCCAGCAGCGGACGGCGGTAAAGGATCAAAACGTCCTCGTCATTGGCCACTTTGCTTTCGACCCCGGGAGACAACTCCTTGCCGCTGTGAAAGAGGGCAACAATCTCGTAAGGGTCTTCAAGGTCCAGATCTTTTTGTGTCGTTTCGTCCGGCATCTCCTCAATCTGAAGAGCCAGCCCGTCACAAAACTCTAAAATTTCTTCCGGCAGGCTCTCCAGTATGTCGCCGGCGATCGCCTCAATATCCTCCAGACTGGGCGGCACCGAAAAGTTCATGACAACGCGCTGCTGATTCATATCGCTCCCCCCTCCAAAGAAAAAAGACTCAACTGATTTAAGTTAGAGGTTACGATGAAAAGGGGCTTTTGCCAATAATGAAAAAATCAAGGCTTCGCATTCGTTGTCATCTGGCGCGGGTCCATCCGGATTTCGATGATGGCGGCACGCTCCGATGAAAGCGCCGCATTCCATGCCTTTTCAAAATCTCCTGCCTTTTCGACACGCACGGAAAATGCGCCAAAACTCTTCGCATAAGCCACGAAATCCGGATTGGTCAGATCCGTGGCACTCACCCGCCCCGGATAGTGACGTTCCTGATGCATGCGGATTGTGCCGTACATTCCGTTATTGCAGACCATGATAATCGGTTTTGCCTTGTGATGTATTGCGGTTGCAATATCGTTTGCGCTCATCATAAAACCGCCGTCCCCGCACAGGCCCAGAACAAGTCTGTCGGGGCATTCCAGAGAGGCCGAAATCGCGGAAGGCACCGCATATCCCATCGCGCCGCTGGTGGGCGCCAACAGGCGGTTGGGGTGGCCATATCTCAAATAACGCTGGGCCCAGCCGCTGAAATTTCCGGCATCCGTCGTAACAATTGAATCTGAAGGCAGGATATCGCGCAGCTGCGCAAAAATGGCCGTCATATCCGCGCCGTGCCAGTCCCCCTGCTCTTTCGTATCGATATGGGTCCATTCCAGATAATCCCGCCGGGCCTGTTCGCACCAGTCGGACCATTTCCCGTCTCCCGCTTTCAACTTCAACTGCTCGAGCCCGCCGCAAAAACTTTCCATGCCGGATAAAACCGCAAGCGCCGGCGTATAAACCTTTCCAAGCTCTTCCTCTCCCGGATAAATATGGATGAGTTTCTGAACCGGATAAGGCGGCTCCCCAAAAAGCGTATAGCCCTGCGTCATAATCTCGCTTAAACGCGCGCCGGCCGCCAGCAGGACATCTGCGTCTTTCACACGCTGGACAAGCCGCGGGTTCGGGCTTGTCCCCAGTTCCCCGATATAACAATCGTGCCGGTGATCGAAAAGATCCTGGCGCCGGAAAGACGTTGCAACAGGCAGCTTGTTTTCCTTTGCAAACCTTTCGAAACGCCGGCACGCCCGGTCGCTCCACCCCGTTCCGCCGACGATGGCAAGCGGCCGTTCAGCGCCGGCCAAAAGTCCCTGTATTTTATCGAAATCCGACGGGGACATCTCCGGCATTTCGCCCGAAACAGATGCAGGAGGCGCGGCCTCCGCTTCTTCCGAAAGCATGTCTTCGGGCAAGCCCAGAACGACAGGCCCCGGACGCCCCGAAAGCGCTTCTTTAAAAGCGCGCTCAATACAGGCGGGAATATCCTTCGGGTCTTCTATTTCCGCCGCCCATTTCGCAAGCGAGCCGAAAACTTTTTCAACGTCAATTTCCTGAAAGGCTTCCCGCCCTTTTTCCGCGCGGCGCACCTGCCCCATGAATAAAATCATCGGCGTTGAATCCTGACGCGCCGTATGCACCGCGATTGACGCATTACAGGCGCCGGGGCCGCGTGTGACGAAAACGATCCCCGGCTTCCCGGTGAGTTTCCCATAAGCCTCTCCCATAAACCCTGCGCAGGATTCGTGACGGCAGGTAATTGCCTCTATCTCTTCGTGCTCCAGAAGAGCATCCAGGACAGGCAGGTAACTTTCTCCCGCAACACAAAAAAGACGGCGAACACCCTGGACCGACAGTGAATTCACCAAAATCTGCCCGCCCGTTTTTCTATTTGCCTTAATCATCACCGGCCAAGTATGGCAGGGTTTTTCCCCTGAAAAAAGGGAGGATTTTTGTTGTTCTGAAAGAAAAATCATGCAACCTTTGAACGCATGACTTACCGCCTCCACGATGTCAAAGTTCTTGTCGTCGACGATATGCCGCCCATGCTGTCGTTGACAAAATCCATTTTAAAAATTTTTGGCTTTACGAATGTTATTGGCGCTGTGAACGGCGAGGATGCCTTTCACGAATTTACGTTCGGAAAGCCGGATATTATCATTACGGATTGGTTAAAAGGACCATTTACCGGATTGGATCTTATTGAAAAAATCAGAAAAGCTCCCAAATCCGAAAACCCTTTTGTGCCCGTTATTCTGATGACAGGATATACAAGCCGTGCCCGCGTTGAACAGGCGCGCGATCACGGCGTAACGGAATTTCTGATGAAACCCTTTTCCGCTCGCGATCTTTACAGCAGAATTGTTCAGGTCATTGAGAAACCGAGACAGTTTGTCGATTCCCCCAATTTTTTCGGCCCGGACAGACGCCGGCGTAAAAACGTCGTCTATTCCGGTGTAGGAAAAAGGGAAACGGATGTCAGTAGTGAATTAAATGAAGAAATGGATCTTATTCTAAAAGATCTGCACGAAAGCGTTAAAAAACTCTAATGGACAAGACAGACGAAGACATATGGGGGAGACCCGCACGCTTTATCATGCCGCCGAACAAACTGAAGGAAAAGGTTGGCAGCGGCGGTATCCCTGCGGGAAACCTTATCCAGGCCCAGAAGCACATGGACAACAACCCGGAAGACTTCGTGCCGCACGGTAAAAAGAATTTAAAAAGGCTGAACAATCTCCTGAAAAATTTAAACAATGCGGAAGAAAGTGAAAAAGCAAAAACGCTGTCTTCCATCGTTCAGGAAATTATGGATCTTAAAGCCCATGGCGGCATGTTCCATTACAACCTTGTTTCGATGATCGCAGATGTGACACTCGAATTTCTGGAAAAGGCAAACCATCTCGACAAAGATTCCCTCGCCCTTATTGAGGCCCACAACAAAGCACTCTCTGTTATTTTGAGCAACAGGTTAAGGGGGAATGGCGGATATGAAGGACAAGCCCTGACGATTGGATTGCGGGAAGCCTGCGAACGCTACTACGAAAAACACGGCATTGCCTATTGATACGCGTGCCTTCCCCCGGCTGCCGCGAGGGATAACCTTTCTGTTTTTTAGCCAAAATTAAGATTTTCCATGTTAGAATGGACGGCGTAGAGAAAGGATTTTTATGACACTCCCGCCAGCAATCGCCGCAGAAGCGGCCATGACCCGCCAGAACGTGGCGCTGTCCTCCCTCAAAAGGAGCGCTGATACTGAAAAGCAGATTGCCGATCTTTTGGAAAAGGCGATTGAAAATGTGCCGACATCCTCTATCCGCGGCAGCACTCTGAATATCAAAGCTTAAAACCCAATCCCGCTACAGCGCGAAAAACACTCTAAGGCTTCATGGATCCTGCGCCTGGCGAAGGAAACTTGATGGATTTTGCTTCCGGCAGGGAAGGAAGATATTCATCTATCTCCGCGCTATAAGGATAGGCTTCCTGAATGCCGACTTTCAGGCAGGACAACCCCGCAGCCACATTGGCGCGTTTAATCCCTTCCAGCAAAGAGGTCCCCTTGTAAATCATCGCTGCCAGGGTCCCGCAGAAACAATCCCCCGCGCCTGTCGTATCGACGACTTTTTCCAGTTCCAGCGCAGGGACAAGCCAGGCCCTTCCATCCTGAGTCACAACAATGGTGCCGCGGGGACCGCGGGTCAGAATACAGGTAAGTTTTCCAAACTTTGCCAGCGTTTCCGCGATGCGGTCGGCGTCTTTGTCGCTATCCAGATTAAAGCCGTAGCTTTCCGCCATCTGGCGCGCCTCAATCTGGTTTACGATAAGATAATCCACATAACTCAGGGCGGATTTCGGTAATTTCAAAGCCGGCGCCACATTCAAAATAACCGTTGCGCCAAATTCCTTTGCCCGTTCCATCAGTGCAATGTTTTCCGCCACGGGAATCTCCATCTGCATCAACACGACATTGCCGGCCTTTAAAATTTCGTCCGGCACCTGCTCGGCGGACACTTCGGCATTGGCGCCGGAAGCGACCACGATCTCGTTTTCCCCGTTGCGGTCCCGCATCACAAAAGCCAGCCCTGTCGGCAAAATCTCGGACGTGGATACGCCGGAGGTCATCACCTCGTTCCGGCGAAGGTTATTCAGGATACGAAGCCCCATCCCGTCATCCCCGACCCGTCCGACCAGCGCCGTTTTTTCGCCCGTGCGGGCCGCCGCCAGCGCCTGGTTTCCACCTTTTCCGCCGGGTGTGGTTTTGTAATCCAGCGACAAAACGGTCTCGCCCGGCTGCGGGAATTTCCCGACCCCGATATTGAGGTCCATATTGATGGAACCGAAAACAACAATCATTCAACTCTCCCTGAGACTTTTCCCGCTTATGACCTTCATCAAGGATTTCAGTATAGACATCTCTTTACGATCTTGAAATAGTAGTGTTCTTCAGAGGCAACTTTCCGTGGATTTATTATGAATTATAACGACCTTTTCCAATCAAAAATTGATCTTATCAAACAGGAAGGGCGCTACCGCGTTTTTGCCCCGCTGGAGCGCCTCTGCGGGCAATTTCCACGGGCACGTTATCACGGGCCGGACGGCAGCGTGAAGGAGGTCACCGTCTGGTGCTCCAACGATTATCTGGGGATGGGGCAAAACCCCGCCGTCTTAAAGGCCATGCACGAGGCCCTGGATACGTACGGCGCAGGCGCAGGCGGCACGCGCAATATCTCCGGCACGCATAAGCTCCACGTCGATCTGGAATCCTCTCTGGCCGATTTGCACGGGAAAGAATCCGCGCTGGTCTTTTCTTCCGCCTATGTCGCCAATGAAGGAACGCTCAGCA
This sequence comes from Rhodospirillales bacterium, assembly GCA_023898765.1. NCBI lineage: Bacteria > Pseudomonadati > Pseudomonadota > Alphaproteobacteria > Rhodospirillales > Rhodospirillales bacterium. The sequence continues at coordinate 1,778,550 of CP060238.1, forward strand.
CCCTGATCCGCCTTTTGGGAGAATGTATCGTCTTTTCAGACGAACTGAATCACGCCTCCATGATTCACGGCATCCGTTCCGGCAAATGCGAAAAACATATTTACGCCCACAACGATCTGGCGCATCTGGAATCTTTGTTAAAAGCCGCGCCGGCGAACAAGCCCAAAATCATCGCGTTCGAATCCGTCTATTCCATGGAAGGCGACATTTCCCCGATCAGGGAAATTTGCGATCTGGCCGATCGGTACGGCTGTATGACCTATCTGGATGAAGTGCATGCCGTTGGCGTTTACGGGCCGCGCGGCGGCGGCATTGCCGAGCAGCGCGGATTGATGGACCGGATCGACATAATCGAAGGCACCTTCGGCAAGGCTTACGGCGTCATGGGCGGCTTTATTACCGGACGCGCCGCCGTGGTCGACGCCGTGCGCAGTTTTGCCTCCGGCTTTATCTTTACGACCTCCCTGCCGCCGTCCGTCCTGGCCGGTGCGCTGGCGAGTGTGGAATATCTCAAAACATCCGAGATGGAGCGCCAGCGCGTGCGGCACAATACCCGCTACATGAAAGATGCGCTGGAGAAAAACGGCCTGCCCTATTTAAAAGGCGACAGCCATATCATCCCGCTCATCATCGGGGATGCCGCCTGCTGCAAAGCCCTGACCGATACCCTGATGCGCGAACATGACATCTATGTGCAGCCTATCAACTACCCCACCGTTCCCAAAGGAACGGAGCGCATGCGCCTCACCGCAACAGCCGCGCATAAAAAAGAGGATATCGATCATATGGTCGATATCCTCCGCCGTCTTTACGAGGAAAACCATGTCTTCCAATATGCCGCCGAGCGGGCCTAGCTCCCCAGCATAAACCGCATCTTCTGAATGACCGAATAGATAGAATCCTTTTTATTCGGCCTGTTGTTTTCGATCCATTTCCTTTCTCCATGTCGGTAAAGGACAAGAAAACTTTCGGGAGCGCCAGTTTCCGTTCTTGTCTCCAAAAACAGATTTCCATTCGGATGGTCTACGAGATAAACGCCGTCTACGCCGTATTCCATTCCGCATGTATTAAGATTTTTTCTGGGGGCTTCCGCATTCTCTCTTAAAAAAGAGGCCACCTCCTCAAATTGTTCAACAAGAGACCCCTTGCTCGTCAATTTAGCTCTTTGCACCGGATCATTCGCCGGAACTGCATTTCCTATATCAACAAGCCCAGCCTGCTGCGCCGCTACGTCTGCACTCATATCTTTACCCTCTATATAATTTCATTTTGTTTTTTAGTATAATAACGAAATTATATAACGATAAAGAGGCCGTCAATCGCATATTGTTGTGCAAATGCGAAGGAACCAAAGAGGAACCTAAAACTGGACGGTGAAATCGTAACTTCCGGTGTATAGGCCGTCTGAATAAACGGTGCCGCCGCCGGCGCTCGAGGCCCGCATCCCGATAGAAAACGTATCCGCGCCCGCCCCGTCCGTCTGAAGCACGGCCGGCGCGACAAGAAACTGGTCCAGCGTAAAACTGGAACCGCCCCGTACAGGGGGAACCGTCGCATCCAGCGTTACCGTAAAGGCGCTGCTTGCCGGCCCTCCGGTTAAAGAAAACTGCCCGTTTTGTCCGCCGCCCAAAAGAATCGTGTTTGCATCGGCCGTCACGACACCTGTCAATTCATGCACCACCAATTGACTGACAACGTTAAAGTCACGGATGACAAAACTGCCAAAATCCATCCCCTGCGTTGGCGTAACCGTAAGCTGCGCCCGCGCCGGACCGCAAAAGCCTATTAAACCCAAGCCAAGCAGGATTAAAAAGAAGCGCATAAAACCATCCTCCTATGTCTAACCTAGCTTATTTTTACTCGTCCTCCCACATTTTTTCATACCAGGGACGCCCGTCGGAAGGCGGCTTGATATCGAAAGGCTGGCCGCCTTTTTTCATCCTGGCCCGGATGTCCGCAATGTCCCAGCCTGTCAGATTGGCCAGATTTCTGGCCTCTTTTTCAAAACGCTCCGGCAACTGGCGGTAATATTCCTCCGCTTCCCCACACTCGGCCTCTTCCGTCCAGGGATGGTGCATCACATAGCGTCCCTGAAAGTTCTCGCGGTCCGCCGTCATTTTGAGCATCACATCTTCCGGGAAACTGTCCGCCGTGTAACGGATATGCATCCGCGTGACAAACACATTTACAGGGCTTGGTGCAGGCGCAATCATCGGCATGACAGGCTGCCCCGGCGCCGGCCTGCCCGAACGAAACGGCGGAGGCTCCCGCGTTTTTTCCAGCCAGAACGCACCTAATTTCCGCAGGTCTTTATTCGGCAGGGGTTCGGCGGCGCAAGGATCGCACCACGCCATGTCCCACGCATATTCCAAAAAGACGGCCTTGAGGTCTTCCTTCTCGGCGCTGCGTTTAAACATCGCCTTGTAAAAATCACCGAAATCTTCCGCGACGAACAGCGGCACGTCCTCGCCGCTTGGAATCTTGACCGTGCGGTAATTCGCCGGCTCCACCCGCCCTTTTTTGGTCAGCGTAAAAAGAAGAAGGTCCTGCGGCCCGTTGGCATTCAGCGTCCCCAGCCTGACGGGCAGCATGAATTTTTCGCTCTCATACGCCACCTGAAGCGGGCGCAAATAGGTATAGCCGGATTTTTCCTGTTCCTCGATATTCACTTTGGCCACAAAGAATTTCATGTCCTGCTTGATATAGCTTTTAAGGACGGAACTGGCCCCCTTGGGCAACTGATACCCCTCCTGATTCAGCCACTTGAAAAGCCCGTCGCTTTGCTCGGCGGACAAAATCAAAATGTCATACTCGCCAACCGTGTAGCTTTCCTCAATCGTAACCCCCAGCGCTTTCGCCGAAGAAACGGCGTTATCGGCCATGGCCATCATCGGCGCCCCTGCCCCCATCATGCTCCTTTCCAGATACACGCGCTGGCACGGATCGTCATCGTAATACTCGACCAGCCGCGGCGCGGTATAAGCATCCAGATGGTCGATGATTTTACTGTCGCCGACATTGACCTGGTTTTTCTTGATAATGTTCGGGACAGGAATCACAATCGCGAAATCTTTGACATCGCCCTTGAAATCATTGGCCATGGTCATCACGGTGCGGTCTTCCTCCCGGGCAATCACGACCTTGGAGGCCCCGTTAAACAGGCCGGCATCGGCTTTCGCAACATAAAAACCGCAAAAAGCCTGCGCCGCAGACGGCAAAAGCAAAACACTCAGGACTAAAAACAGACGGATCATATTTTCCCCCACTGGTAGCGTTGATGTTTAAACAACATATCCAAAACAGGCGTGCTCATACACACAATCGGCAATGCGTAAAACACCCCTGCGCGGACCTGAAATTCATATTGCAATATAAACCCTATAGCGGCTGTGGCCAGCGCAAAAACGGCGCGGCCTGCCCTGTGATCCGGAATCGTCATCGGATCCGAAATCATAAAAAAGGCAAAGACAAGCAACGCCCCGTTTTGCATCTGATGCAGGGGGATCGCCATCGGGTCCCCCAGCCAGAAAGCGCGCCCGAACGTAAGCAAAAGCCATCCCCCCAGAAAAAAGAGCGAAATATCCGCGGTGCGCGCCTTTGTTAAAACGACAAAGGCAATGAAAGCGGCCGTCAATCCGAACAGGGCGGAACTGCCCCACTGCCCCGGGGAAATCCACGCATAATCGGAAAAACACAACAGGCACAAAACAATCGCGATATTGGAAGGATTAAAAATATGTTTTCCGTCAAAGCGCACCCAGAATTTTGTCGCCACAACCAAAAAAGCGGCCAGGACATACAGGCCCAAAAAATTTGTGCGCAAAAGAAGGGTAATGGAAAGCCCCGCAATGACGGCGCTGCGCAAATCCTTTTTCGGCACGTTGTAATGCCGCAGGAACAAAAGCTGAAATATGCAGACAGAAGCTTCCGTCAGCAAAAGGACTTTCCAGTCCGGCCCGAAATCCCCGTTCAGGGCCAGAATCAAAATCAGAAGGAACACCGCCAGCATTTGGAAATGGCGGGCATCGGTTAAAAATCTATATGCAAGACCCCTCATGGACGGGAGCATTGCGTCCAATCATGGCAAAAAAAAGACGCTCGTAACCGTTTCAGGCCGCGCGTTTGCTTTTCATTTTTTCCATGAACCGTCCGAAGATTTCAATCTGTTTGACGATGTGCGGCGCATATTTGGCGACAAAAGCGTCATCCAGCACTTCCCCGCCCTGATAGGCTTTCAGCGCTGCCGCTCCGTCATAATCACAGCCGGACAAACGCAGGGTCAGCACGTCGGGTTCCTCCCCAAAAGCGCTCCCCGGCAGCGTGGCCAGATCATATTCCCTTAGCAGATGTTCATGTAAATCCTGGGAAGTCCGGATTCCATGAGAAGCCAGTTCTTCGCGGAAAAGGCTGAAATCCGGATAATTGTAAAAGGCCCCTTGCGCCCCGCTGCAGGTAATCCCCAGATCCTTCAACCCTTGAGATATATATTTATTCATCACGGCATGCACATCCCTGCAATCGTCGATGTGCTTTTCGATATCCTCATATCCTTTATAGGCCTCGATTGCCGCCACCTGAACGGGGGCCGGCACACAGGACCATGTCTCGCTGATGAAACGGCACAGCGCGCCCTGCAGACCTTCCACGCCTTTGGGGATAAACCCGACCCCCAAACGCCAGCCGCCCAGAGAGAGATGCTTCGATAGTCCCGTTGTCACAGCCGTGTTTTCCGGCGCATGCGGCGCGATGGACGAATAGTCGCGGTCAAAGGAAACACGTCCGTAAATTTCATCGGAAATAATCAAAACGCCTTCGTCCTGACAGACCTTGGCGATCCCCGGAAGCTCCTCTTCAGGAATGGTCAGACCTGTCGGGTTGTTCGGATAATTCAGGATAATTTTCGTGGGGTTTTTGCCCTCTTCACGCGCCTTGTGAATCGCGTTTTTAAGATCTTCCGGAGAAAGATGATATCCCGCATCGTCCAGCGTTGTCGGCACTTTGACGACGGCCGTGCCGATCAGTTTCGCCTGCGGTTCGTAACTTACCCAGCTCGGCACCGGCATCAGCAAATCCCCTTTAATGGCCACCTGAAGGGCATAAAGGATCAGCTTGCTTCCCGGCGCAACAATCACATCGCACGCATCCACATAATCGCCCAGAAAGGGGCGGTAATATTCACGCACTGCTTTCAGGAGTTCCGGCAGTCCGGCGGATTGTATATATTCCTTACGCCCGGCCGCAGCCCCCAGCGCTTTTTGAAGACGTTCAGGCACCGGGAACGGAGACTCGCCAAAGCCCATATGATAAACCGTTTCGCCGCTTGCCCGTTTTGCCCAGACCAGTTCGTTTGCCCACAACGTCGGGGAAAGGGGGATGGATTCAACCGCTTCGGAAAGTTCAATCATGGACGTGCACCTCTTCTTTAATTTCTATTGTTTTATCTCTATTGCTTCGATTTCGGCAAAAAAACTATCTCTCCCGCAAAATCGCGTCAACAAAACTTTATGCTGCGCTGCTTCCCCTCAATCGGGCACAAAAACGGTTTAACGGAGGAAACTGGCCGCAAAGCGTTCGGCGCGCCCGAGATCGCGGTCCAGCGCGGCCATGGTTTTCGACATATCGGGGCTTTTGTCCTCGCGCCAGCAGCGCAAAAGGTTCAGGTAAAGGCCTGTGAGGCCCGCCACCTTGACGGCGCCGGATATCCCGTCTGTCGACACGCCGGCCGCTTCCAGCATCCAGCTCATGGACCGCCCAAGATGGGGAAGCGAAATAACCGCCTCTTTGGGGGCCAGTTTAAAAGAGCACAGGATGGAAACAATGGCGTCCCGGTCTTCATTCAGGAGGTCGAAACGCTCCATCAACAGATCAAAAAGGCGCTCGCGCGGGCTCTCCTCCGAAGCGCTCTCCCCGACGGCTTCCAGAACCTTCCGGTCCAAAAGGCGTCCGTAAGCGATTAAAATATCCGTCTTGTCGGCAAAATCGTCATGGATCTCCAGCCGCTCAAACCCCGCCGCTTCGGCGATCTCCGCAAGCGTAACATGCTCCCATCCGCGCGTTTTCGCCAGATCGAAGGCCGCTTTTATCACTTTCTCCTTTACGGTTTTTTTTGTAGTGGCCTTTTTAACCATATCCCTTGTTTTCTCTGATCTTTCCGATAAAAATCAAGCATAGCGGAATTTATACAAAAAGGAAGTCTCATGCCCAATACAAAATACGGTCTTGTTGCCATTGGAAACGCCCTTGTCGATGTCCTGGCCCACGCCAGCGACGAATTTATCAAAGCTCAGGATAAAAAACACGGAATGAAAAAAGGCACGATGACCCTGATAAACCAGAACCGCGCCGTGCAGCTTTACGGCGAAATGGGCGCGGGCGTGGAAGTATCGGGCGGCAGCGCCGGGAACACCATAGCCTGTTACGCGTCTCTCGGCGGCAAAGGCGCCTATATCGGCAAAGTGGCCGGCGACCAGCTCGGCGAAGTTTTCGCGCATGACATGCGCGCCATGGGCGTTCACTACGATACGGTGCCTCTGGCGTTCGGAGCCCCGACCGGACGCTGTATGATTCTCGTGACGCCGGACGGTCAGCGCACCATGAACACCTGTCTGGGCGCGGCCGTGGAACTCCATCCGGACGACATCGACGAAGAGCTGATTTCCAATACGGCCGTGACGTATCTGGAAGGGTATCTCTTTGATCCGCCGCATGCGAAAGAAGCTTTCATCAAATCTGCGGAAATTGCGCATAAAGCCGGCCGGAAGGTTGCCCTGACCTTATCCGATCCCTTTTGCGTGGACCGCCACCGTGAGGATTTCAAAGACCTCGTGGACGGACATGTTGATATTCTTTTCGCCAATGAAGAAGAAATCAAATCCCTCTATGAAGTGTTTGAATGGGATCAGGTGCCTGCCATTCTGGATCAAAAATGCGAAATCGCCTGCCTGACGCGCAGCGAACAAGGCTCTGTCATCCTGAACGGGGACGATATATACGACATCCCCGCCAAAGCCGTGGAAGAGGTGGTTGACACGACCGGCGCCGGGGACGCCTACGCCGCCGGATTTTTATACGGCTACACGAACGGATACGCGCTGGACCTGAATATGTGCGGAAAAATCGGCGCCATTGCCGCAGCGGAAGTCATCTCGCATATGGGGCCGCGGCCGGAAAAAACACTGGCCGACCTTCTCCCGAAAAAGGCCGCTTAAAAGCGGCGCGACAACAGAGAAACCATGCGAACGATTTTTTTCCTCTTATCTCTGGTTTTCTTCTCTTTGCCTGCCGCTGCCGCCGAGCATTACGGCCTCGCGATGGTCGGGGCGCCGAAATACGGCCCCGAAGACACCCATCTGGATTATGCCAGACCCGACGCGCCCAAGGGCGGCACCCTCAAAGAGGCGGCAATCGGCACGTTCGATACACTCAACCCCTTCTCTATCAAAGGCAAGGCCGCCAATGGGCTGGAACTTACCACGGACCGCCTGATGGCACGGGTATGGGACGAACCCTTCACGATGTATCCGTTGATCGCTGAAAAAGTCGAGGTGCCGGAAGACCGCTCTTCCATAACCTTCTTTCTAAATCCCAGGGCGCGCTTCCATGACGGCAGCGCCATCACGTCCGACGATGTTTTGTTTTCCTTTGAAACCCTCCGCGAACAAGGCCGTCCGAACATGCGCCGGATTTACGCTCTGGCATCAGCGCAAAAAATAGACGACCGCACCGTAAAATTTTCTTTTTCAAAAGGCTACGACCGCGAAACCGTCATGATTTTTGCGCTGATGCCCGTGCTGTCCAAAACGTGGTGGACGGGCAAAACGTTCGACGCCACGATGCTCGACCCGCCCTTAAGCAGCGGCCCCTACAAAATTTCCGACATCGATGCCGGGCGGAAAATTGCATATGAGCGCGTAAAGGATTACTGGGCGGCGGACCTTCTGCCCCGCAAAGGGCATAATAATTTCGACCGGATCGAATACGAATATTACCGGGATAATTCCGTGGCGTTTGAATCTTTTAAAACCGGTGACCTGAATTTCCGGCGCGAATGGGATGCGGGCATCTGGAACAGCGCCTACGATTTTCCCGCCGCAACGAATGAGCAGGTAAAGCGGGAACGTCTGAAACATGGAAGGCCCGACCGCGTGCGCGGCTTTATCTTTAACACGCGCCGCCCTCCTTTTGACGATATCCGCGTGCGCGAAGCCCTAGGCCTTCTTTTTGATTTCGACTGGGTCAACAAGACCCTTTATCACGGCGAATATAAACGCATCGACAGCTTCTTCCCGAACACGGATCTGGCGGCCGCCCCGCAGGAACAAAAAGAGATAACGGATCGCCGCACGCTGATGCGTCTGGCAGACCAGAAATTGAAAGACGCCGGATGGGTTGTCGAAAACGGCAAACGCATTCATGAAAAAAGCAAAAAATCTTTCGAATTCGAAATCCTGCTGGACGATCCGTCCCAGGAAAAACTTGCCCTTGCCCTTGTCCGCAATCTGGAGCGCATGGGCATATCCCCCCGCGTGCGGGTGCTGGACAGCGCGGCCTTTCGCGGGCGCCTGAACGAATACAATTTCGACATGATTCTGTATTACTGGCTTTCCACCCTTTCTCCGGGAACAGAGCAATATCTCTACTGGTCCTGCGAATCGGCAAACCAGCCCTCCCGGTGGAATTATGCCGGGATTTGCGATCCCGAAATCGACAGGCTGGCCAAAACCATCCCCACAGCCCGGACCCGGGCGGAGCTTGTGGAAAACGTCCGCGCCCTTGATGCGGCCCTGATGGCCGGAAACTATATGATCCCCCTCTATTACAATCCGCAGGATTACGTGGCTTACTGGCCCCCGGTCCAAAGGCCGGACAAAACGCCGCTCTACGGGATAACTGTTGAAACATGGTGGATGGATCGGGGGATAACCCCGAAACAGGATTGAGCCGGTGACGGGGGGTTGCTATCCTCTCCTTCACAGGCGTGATTCACAAGGAAATGACCAGATTTATGCGCGGTAAAATTATAATTCTTGCTTTGTCTACTGCGACTCTTGCGGGTTGCAACATGTATCCCCGCTTGGAGGACGCACAATACTGGCAGCGCAAAAGCGCCACCTCCGCTCTTTACCTGCAAGGCCCCAAGGCCCAGCAATCCCTCCATCAGGACATCGCCACATGCACCAATGAGATTGCGGAGCTCCAGCGCCTGAGTGCCGTGCGCGCCGCCACGCGCGGGGAAACATTTCAGGGACGCGTGCCGGATCGGGACACGCCGGAGGGCCGGATGGCCGGATGGGAAACGCCGGAGCGCGATGGATATCTGCGCGCGGAACATTCGGATTATCACGATTTCGAAACCTGCATGGACAGCAAGGGGTGGGAGCGGATGGAGTACCTCCCCTATGCCGAGGCCGACAAAGCCCGCAGCGACTACGCTCGCAAGCGCCGGGTTAAAAAAGCCGGAAGCCGTGAAAATGTCGAAAGCATTCACTCCGCCTCCCAGAACCCCGCGCCGTATAAAAACCTGAACGACTAAAGCGCGGGAAAGATTCCGCGGAGAATTTTGTTGTTGCTTTCCGTCTGGGCCGGCGAATTTCCGTTTGTAAGCTTTCCTCTGGATGTAGAGATACGGAATGCAATAGTCGCTGCAATGAGTTCCTCGGCTTCTGGTGAAAAATGAAACGCTCTGGCAGCCTCCGAGAAATCGCCGTGCCGCGACTCCATAGCGCTGCCCATTTTACACAAAGCCGCATCCAGTTCTTCCGCTTTTTCTACTAACGCATTCCTTTTCATCGTAAAACTATCCTTCAAATACCCCTTAAAATCCAGAGGAAAACTTTATATTACGCCAAGAAAGACTTGACGATATGTAAAGCTTATATTAGCGTCGCCTCAATTTAAAAAACAAATATATAACGAATATAGAGGGAAATGTGTCTCATGAGTACAAGAACAGATAATATGAAGGCGTTCGGCGCGTCTGCTGCCGTGACCGCCCTTGGTGTAGGCGGCACGCTCGCGGCTCTTTCCACCCGTTCTTTTGTCCCGGCGGCTATTGTGACTCTGGCTTTTCTGACGGTCGATTTTTTAACCGTTTCTGCCGTTAAAACCTGTTACGGCTCGACAAAATCGGCTCTGATCGGAATGGCAGGAGGCACACTGGCGGGGGTCGGCGGAATAGCGCTGGCCTTTAATGTCGGCGCCGCAAATCCAGACGACATGGATGCCTCCGCGCCGTTGGAACCGCAGACAATGGAAACGCAGGGTCCTTGCCCGCAAGCGCTTCCGACGCTTCGCGCAAAAGCCTGCCCCCTTCCGGCTCAAAGCCCTAAGTAACCGTCCATTACAGGCTCCTTGCATTTATCTCAGGAAAAACTTGACAATATGTAAATATTTGTTAGGCTTGGCCTCTTTTCGGGATTTGAGTACGAGGCGTTTTACGATGGAAATGACAAACAACACAAAAGCGTTTGCGGCTTCAGGCATTCTGAGCAGCATTTTTGGCGCCGTTGCACCTTTGGGCGCGGACAGGATAGCAAAAGCTTTCGTTGATAACTTCATGGCAACAGGGGCCGTTCAGCTTTCCGTTCTTGTAACCGCTGGCGTTGGTCTTGTCAGCTTTACGCTCGCAAACATCTGGGCCGTTTCTGCCGTTAACGAGCGTTACAAAGCCTTCAAGGCTGCCGCTTACGGCGGCGTAACGGGCTTTGCCGCGGGAATGGCCCTCTCCCTGTCCGTATCGTCCACAGACTCGAACAATATAGATGTCTCTGCCCCTGCAAACCGTCAAGGCTACGCCCCTGTTCAAAGTTTTCAGGCGCCTTTTAAAATACCCCTTCCGGCTCCCAGACAAATATTGATATAGCGATGCCGGTATAATTTAGGCCGCTTTTTTCAGGCCGTTCCAGAACGTTGAAATGTCTTCCTGAACGCGCGCGACCGTCAGGCTCCTCATCAGGGAGTCTCTGGTCGTTTCCGGCGCATAGCCTTCAAAATCCGTCAATTCGTCATAGGTTTCCGGCGTGCTCACATAAATCGTATGTGCGCCCCACGGGGCATAAAGATGCGGATAAGACGGCCCGAACAATCCCGCCGTCGGCACGCTTGCCGCCGCCGCCGCATGCATCAGGCCGGAATCGTTGCCCACATAAAGGCTGCACCGCGCCAGCGCCGCCGCCACTTCTCCCGGATTTCCCTTCGCAATCCCGTCAATCCGGCGCCCTTCCGGCACAGAGGCCAAGACCGGCCTTGCCTGATCTTCTTCCCCCGGCGCGGCAAAAACCGCCACGCGCGCGCCCGGCAAAGGCCCCTTTGGCCCTGTAATCCAGGCAATAAGCTCGATATAGTTTTCCGGCGGCCAGCTCTTCCCGATCCAGTTCGCCGACGGCCCGACGCCCAGAACGGGGCCGCCCTTCGGAATGAGCGCCTCGGCGAAGGCTTCCTGCGCCTTTGTGAAATAGAGCTTCGGAGACGGCGCTTTCTCCAGTTTCATAACGGCGGCGGCCTGCACCACCTTGTGCGCGGATTTATCGATATGGCGCCCGAAGATATAGCGCCGCTTTGCGCGGATCAGCCGGGACACCGCGCTGTTGCGCAAATCCACCACCATGTCCCAGCGCGTGCCGGCCACCCGTTTCCACAGCTTCATCCAGTGGCCGCCGCGCCGTTCCTTTTTCAGGGCCAAAACGGCTTCCACATTCGGAAACCCTTCAAACAGACTCGCCGGCAACGGGCCACAGGCCACCGTCACCTTTCCTTCCGGATATGTCACCAGCAGGTCATTCAAAAGCCCTGTCGATAAAACAGCATCGCCAAGGCGCGTAGATGTGATAAAAAGAATCTTCATGGATATGCACTCAACCCCATTCTTTACCAAATTACAAGCCAGAGGTCTCATCCATATTGAAGGAACGGACCGGCATGACTTCCTGCAAGGTTTAATCTCAAACGACATTCACAAACTGTCTGCCGGACATCTTCTCTATGCCTGCCTGCTCACCCCGCAGGGGAAGTTCCTGCATGATTTCTTTATACAGGAAGGCGATGGTTTCCTCCTGCTGGATTGTGAAGGCGGCGCACGCGCGCGGGATTTATATCAACGCCTGAACACGTACCGCCTGCGGGCGGACGTCCGGCTTTCAATCGAAGAAGACAATTCCGTTTACGCGGTTTTCGGCTTCAAAGAAGGGCTGCCGGACCCCCGCCACCCCGATATGGATTTCCGCAGCTTTGAAAAACCGGATATGGAAGAAAAGCCTTTCGCGGAATGGGACCGCCGCCGGATTACGCTTGGCATTCCGGACGGAAGCCGCGATATGGAAGTCGAACGTTCAACGCTCCTTGAATGCCGCATTGACAAGCTCAATGGCATTGACTGGAACAAAGGCTGTTATATGGGACAGGAACTCACGGCGCGCACGCATCATCGCGGTCTTTGCAAAAAACATCTTGTGCCTGTAAAACTAAACGCTCCCGCACAGCCCCCTTTCACAGATATTGAAATCTGCGGAAAAATAGTTGGCAACATGCGATCTTCCTGCGGCGATATCGGATTGGCGCTTTTAAAAGATGAACATATTAAAAATATGAAGGAAAATAAAAATGGTAACCTCATCCCACTATAGTCGTTTGGCTTTGCTTTCTGACAAGGCACAAGCGACGACGAGTGGATGACCCACTTGAGGAGCACAGTAACGATGTCAGAAAGTAAATGCAAATGACTAGAGTCCAATATGTCTTCTGGGACAGTGACAACACGCTGGTCGATACGGCGGAGCATCACTGGCGCAAGCATTTTGAAACGCTCAAAAAACATGACATTGCGTTAGGCGACCAATACCGCCGGCACATTTACGAAAATAACGGCGTTCAAAACTGGGAGTGGCTCACGGAAGAACTGGGCCTCAGCATACCCTGCGAAGATTATCTGGACGAAATAGATGGTTGGTATATCGATCATATCGGTGAGATTAATGTACGCCCCGGCATTGCCGAAGCCCTTGATTATTTTGAAGGGAAGAATATCCCGCAAGCCGTCGTTTCAAACGGCCGCCGCCGCTCCGTCATGGCGGCGTTAGAGGCCAAAGACATTTCCCCGCGCATGAAATTTATCCTCTGCAAGGAAGATTACGAAGGCCGAAAACCCGACCCCTCCCCTTACCTCACCGCCCTGCGCAAGATGGAAGAAATCACAGGGCAAAAAATCGATCCCGCCGCCTGCCTTGTGATTGAGGACGACCCTCTGGGCGTACAGGCCGGAAAGGCCGCCGGCATGCAGGTTCTCCACCGCCCTATGGGGGATGATAGCGATATCGTCCTTGAACCGCTTTTTTGAATATCTGTATATTTTATTGACATAAGATATCGCTCGCACTATAAAACTACGAAAAAGGAGTCAAAAAATGAGTAGAATTGCAGGAACATCCATGGCCCTGTTGCTTCCCTTTTCCGTTGCGACAACAGCTCTGGCTGAAACGACGGCAACTATCGTTATGTCTGATAATAGAGGTATAACGTCCTTTACCAGAACCGTCGCTAATGACAAAGCATGTTTGGAAATGGGACAAATGCACACAAATGGAACCGGCAGATACTCAACTGTTTCGTGCGAGACTGACGGAAAAGTTACTTACCATTCATGCCTCTCCACAACCCCGGACAATCGTGGGTTGCCTACGTGCAAAAAACTAGAGCCTTAATATCTGCACAGGACTAAGCCGCTTTTTTAACCTCTGCGGCGTCAGGCTTTTTTCCGTTTTGCCTGATCGCCTCCTGCGCGGCGGCAAGGCGGGCGATGGGCACGCGGTAAGGCGAACAGGACACATAATCCAGCCCCACCCCTTCGACGAACGCGATAGAGGAGGGGTCGCCCCCATGTTCCCCGCAAATACCGAGCTTCAGGCCCGGTTTCGTTTTCCGTCCTCCCTGCGCGGCGATATCGACAAGCTTGCCGACGCCGCTCCGGTCCAGACGCACAAAGGGGTCATAGTCCAAAATGCCCTGTTCGATATAAGCGGGCAGGAATTTTCCGGCATCGTCCCGGCTGACGCCAAAGGTCGTTTGCGTCAGGTCGTTCGTGCCGAAGCTGAAGAAGTCCGCATATTCGGCAATATCCTCCGCGACCAGCGCCGCGCGCGGCAATTCGATCATGGTGCCGACCAGATATTCCACGCGTTTTCCCTGTTCTTCAAAGACGGCCTCGGCCGTTTCTTCAACGAGCGCCCGGAGAATTTCAAGCTCCTTCGGCGACGCAATCAACGGGATCATGATTTCCGGCACGGCGCCGGTTTCGATGGCGGCTTCAAAAATGGCGCGCACCTGCATCTCGTAAATTTCGGGATAGGTAATCCCCAAACGGCAACCCCGGTGCCCCAGCATGGGGTTGGCTTCGGCCAGTTCGCCCAGACGGCGATGCACCTGATCTTCCTGAAAGCCCGCCGCTTCGGCGAAGGTTTTAATATCGCCCGCTTCATGCGGCATAAATTCATGCAAAGGCGGATCCAGCAGGCGGATGGTGACGGGCCGCGCGCCCATAATTTCAAAAAGCTCTACAAAATCCCCGCGCTGCGCGGGCAAAAGTTTGGCGACGGCGTCCCGGCGGTATTGCGCATTGGTGGCAAAAATCATTTCACGCACATGCTGGATTCGCTCCGGATCGAAGAACATATGCTCCGTCCGGCACAGCCCGATCCCTTCGGCGCCAAATCCCACGGCCGTTCTGGCATCCAGAGGCGTTTCGGCATTGGTGCGGACTTTCATCCGCCGCGCCTTGTCGGCCCAGCCCATAACGGCGGCAAAATCGTCGGAGAGTTCGGGGTCGATCGTGGCCACTTCGCCAAGCATGACTTCCCCGGTAGAGCCGTCGATCGTGATGGTTTCTCCAGCCTTTATTTCCACGCCCTCGATACGCATCACGCCGGATTTATAATCAATCGAAATCGCCCCGGCGCCCGCGACACAGGCACGCCCCATTCCGCGCGCCACAACAGCGGCGTGGGACGTCATCCCGCCGCGCGTCGTGAGAATTCCCGCCGCCGCATGCATGCCGTGAATATCTTCCGGCGATGTTTCCACGCGGCAAAGAATAACCTTGTGCCCGGCGCCGGCCTTTTTTTCCGCCTCGTCTGCGCTAAAGACGATTTCGCCGGAAGCCGCGCCCGGAGAGGCAGGCAATCCTTTCGCGACAATCTGTTTATGCGCCATAGGGTCCAGCGCCGGGTGAAGAAGCTGGTCCAGAGATTGCGGATCCAGCTTCAAAAGAGCTTCCTCTTCCGTTATCAGCTTTTCACCTACCATATCGACGGCGATTTTAAGCGCGGCGGCCGCCGTGCGTTTTCCCGTGCGCGTCTGCAGCATGAAAAGCTTTCCTTTTTGCACGGTGAATTCAACATCCTGCATATCGCGATAATGTTTTTCCAGACGCGCCCGCACATCGCAAAGCTGCGCAAAAACGTCCGGCATGGTTTCTTCCATCGCGGGCAGTTCGCTGCCTTCTTTTTCCTTGCCCTTCAGGGTCAGGGATTGCGGCGTGCGGATGCCGGCCACCACGTCTTCGCCCTGCGCATTGATGAGATATTCGCCGTAGAAATAGTTTTCCCCTGTGGAAGGGTCGCGTGTAAATGCCACGCCGGTCGCACAATCGTCCCCCATATTGCCAAAGACCATGGACTGGACATTTACGGCAGTGCCCCAGTCCGAAGGAATATCATGAATGTGCCGGTAGGTTACCGCGCGCGGCACCATCCATGATCCGAATACGGCGCCGATCGCGCCCCAAAGCTGCTCATACGGATCTTCCGGAAAGGGTTTCCCCAGTTCTTTCCTAACCATTTCCTTGTAAAGCCCGACAATTTTTTCCCAGCCTTCGGCTGTGACGTCCGTATCTTCGCTGATATCTTCATCGCGCTTGTGCTGCTCCAGAATCTCTTCGAAGTCGTGGTGTTCCAGCCCCATGACCACATCCCCGTACATCTGGACAAAACGGCGGTAGCTGTCCCACGCAAACCGCGCATCGCCGGATTTTTTTATCAGGCCCTGAACCGTTTTATCATTCAGGCCCAGATTCAAAACCGTATCCATCATCCCCGGCATGGACACCCGCGCGCCGGACCGGACTGAAACGAGGAGAGGATTTTCCGCGCCGCCGAATGTCATCCCCATTTGGGCTTCCACAGCCGCCAGGGCACCCTCGACCTGCGCCTTGAGGTCATCGGGATAATTTTTATCGTTCTCGTAAAAGGCCGTGCAGACCTCCGTCGTAATCGTAAATCCGGGGGGGACAGGAAGCCCTAACGCCGCCATTTCCGCAAGATTGGCCCCTTTTCCGCCCAAAAGATTGCGCATGTCCGATTTGCCTTCGGTCTTGTCTTTACCGAAGCTGTACACCCATTTGGTCATTGGTCATCCCTTTACCGTTGAAACGCTTGCCTGAAGTGAGTCTGACCCTATTATTTTTCGCCCCAAAAACCAAGAAAATTTTTAACTATGGAAAATTTTAACACAATATTAATCTTTGTATTTTACAAAGTTAAACCTTCTAAATAACAAACTTTAAGGGAAAGTAACGCGTAGAATGACTGGTCAGGACAAACTGGAAGGATTCAAATGCCCCAAGGAAGAACTTCTCAAACTCTGGGACATGAAAACAGACCTGCTGAATGCCACGGCGGAAGAAAAAGCCGAAGCGACTCTGGCAACCATAGCCGTTGAAAATAACGTTTTTGCCCTGATTCCGGTGTTTGAACCTTTGAAAGAAGGGCTTCCACCGAATTTCGACCAAAGCATCCTCCAGACGCATCTGAGCAAACTCCAGCTTTTTGCAAAAGCGCCCTTTGGCCCGTGCATTGAAGGTCATTCAATTGCCAAATCTTTGGTCCGCAAGGCGCTTGTCACTTTTTCCGTCCGGTATGCCGATGTGTTTCGACAAAACAACTTAACCTTCACCCTCTAGGTTTTTTACGAGCATCAGGCAGAAATCATCGTCTGCCGGCAGTCGCTGTCCGTGAGAAACGGAGGCGCGGTCATATGTCACGCCGTTGCCGTCCGGCCTGTAGCCCATCTTGGTATAAAGCCGCTGCGCAGGACCATATTTTTTGGTAAGGCCCACGCTCACGCCAATGCTCTCACATTTTTTTTCGCGGGCCAGCGCTTCGCATTTCAGGATAAGCGCTG
Source organism: Rhodospirillales bacterium (assembly GCA_023898765.1). Classification (NCBI taxonomy): domain Bacteria; kingdom Pseudomonadati; phylum Pseudomonadota; class Alphaproteobacteria; order Rhodospirillales; species Rhodospirillales bacterium. Next base: position 1,795,716 of record CP060238.1, read on the forward strand.
TGGCCACCCCTTTTTGCCGCATGTCCGGCAGGACGTTTAAATCCTGGATTTCCGGAAAGCCCAGTTTTCTATACAGGGCATATTTCGGCCGCCAGTTCAGTATGCCAAAGCCCGCCGTCCTTCCTTCGAAATCGGCCATTAAAATGGTCCGTCCCTCTTCAAGGGAGCGCTCAAAATACCCCTCGTCTTTTCGTCCCATCGCCTCATAAATCGCGTACAGGCAGGGAACATCTGCCAATATCGCCGTTCGTATTTCAATCACAGCGCTCTCCCTTCCCGCAAGACAAGATCCGCTTCCTTCGTATCCTTTCCGTTTTTTTCATGCAGGATCACTCCTGGATGAAGAATGGCGCCGCCTTTGCGATCCTTGCGCGCGCGGATAATCATGCGTTTGGCGGGCGCGCCCGCTTTGGGCCAAAGGGGAATAATCTCTATGTCCCCGAAACGTTTTCCCATGGCCCGTATCATCCGGTCTGCCGCGTCTGCGCGGTGGATCATGGTCAAGGACCCTTTGGATTTCAAATTCCGAAATCCCGCGTCAATCCAGTCGCTCACCGACAACGCTTCCTCTTCATGCCCCATGGCAACGGCCTTTTCCGGCCGCGGCGAAGGGCTGTGATGTCCGGCCTCCAGATAAGGGGGATTGCAGATCACATGATTGAACGGGGCCGCCGATTGATACCGGCGAATATCATCACAAACAAACTCGGCGCGGCCTTCCATTTTATTCAACCCGATATTTTCCTCTGCAAGCGCTACGTGGCTGTCCTGAAGCTCCACGCCCGTTAGCTGCGTTCCGGCCACGCGCCACAGCACACAAAATCCGGCGCCGCCCACACCGCACCCCATATCCAGAAACGTCTCGCCTTCCTTTATGGGGCACGCCGCCGCAAGCATCACGGAATCCATGGACGTGCGAAATCCTTCCGCCGGCTGCAAGAGCCTGACCTTTTTATTCAAAACATAAATTTCACGCATATCTGCCATAATATCTTGCCGAACACGCCTGAGTGGTTTAATTCAGAAACCTATGACAGCTTTAAACCCCAAAGCGCCCGAAACCGCAAGTCCGACCGCAACGCCGCTCGACCGGCTGCAGGAAGTCATGGCAGCGGATATGACCTGCGTCAACGAAATGATTATCGAGCGCATGGCCTCGCCCGTGCCGCTCATTCCGGAACTTGCTGGCTATCTGATCGCGGCGGGCGGCAAGCGCATCCGCCCTCTTCTGACCTTGGCGGCCACCTCTCTCTATGACGGCGACATGGCCCGTGCGCAGCGTCTGGCCACCGCTGTGGAGTTTATTCATACGGCCACCCTTCTCCATGATGACGTCGTGGACGAAAGCGACAAGCGGCGGGGGCAGGACTGCGCCAATATTGTTTTCGGCAATGAAGCGAGCGTGCTGGTCGGGGACTTCCTTTTTTCCCGTGCCTTTCAATTGATGACGGAGGATGGGTCTTTGGATGTGCTGCGCATTTTATCCAATGCCTCGGCGGTGATCGCGCAAGGAGAGGTCCTGCAACTCTCCACCCGGAACAATCTGGACACGACGATGGATAATTATCTGGACGTCGTGAAAGGAAAAACCGCTGCGCTCTTTGCCGCCGCCTGCGAAGTCGGCCCCGTCATTGCCGGTGAAGAAAAAAAAGCGGATAAAAACGCCGCGCAAGCTTTGTGCGAATACGGCATGAATCTTGGCATTGCCTTCCAGATTTCCGACGATGTTCTGGATTACAATTCCGCGCGCGAAAAGCTCGGCAAGTCCGTCGGCGACGATTTCCGGGAAGGCAAAATGACCGCGCCCGTTATTCTCGCCTGTCAGAAAGGCAGTGCGGAAGAAAAAGCGTTCTGGCGGCGCACCTTCGCCGATAAAGTGCAAAGCGAAGAAGACCTGAAGACGGCGCAGGAGATTCTGGCGAAACATAACGCCCTTGAAGACGGGCTGGAGATCGCCCGCGCCTATGCGGCAAAAGCGCGCCTTGCGCTGGCCGAAGCGCCGGATAGCGAATTACGCGCGCTGCTGGACGATCTCGTTGACTTCACCGTCGAGCGGGAATATTAAAGACAGTTCGGGGTGTGGCGCAGTCTGGTAGCGCGCATCGTTCGGGACGATGAGGCCGGAGGTTCGAATCCTCTCACCCCGACCAGTGTTTTCAAGGGTTTCAGACTTTTTTAACTCCTTTCCCGGTTTTCTCTGGGGCAGTATCCGGGGCAGTCACGCCGTAGCGTAGCGAAGGCGAAGAAGAGGGACATGTTGCTGCTACGGCACGGCAAGCCAACAGAGCCTAAAAATCCGAAACTTGTTTGTCAAAAACAATAGACCATAAACTGGTTATAGCCACGGGTTATTTCTTTTTCTTTTTTTGTGAAGTTTTCTTTTTCGGGCAGGGATACACTTCGAACAAAGCCAGCGCCACGGCAGGTGCAGCGCTAAAAGGGTCGTGCTGGGCGTTTTTTTCCAGGTAGGCCAGCACAATGTTCTGAAGATCGCTCGTCTTCGCGGTATTGGGGACACACATATCCACGCTTGGCGACGTTCCCAAAGAGCGCAGCAGATCGTGATAGTCGATCACACCAGCAATATACGCCTGACAGGCCGTATGGCCCCGTTTCACTTTTTCGCCGCCGCCGCCGTCTTTTTTGCACAGCTCTAGAAGATAGGCGCCGGAAAAAAACGGTCCGTCTTCCGGCTGCGCCTGTGCGGGCAGGATAAAGACAAAAGCGAAACAAAGAAAAAGAAGAAAAAGACGAAACATCTGATTTTTCCGGTTATTTTTTGGCAGCGTCTTTTAACTGCTGCAAAACGGCAAAAGGAGAATCTTCAGGGTTTATTTTGGCTTCGGCCTTATAAACGCGCTCTTTATTCCGGTCTTCTCCGGGCTTGCCTTTTGGCTTTACTCTTTTGACCGCAGGTTTCTCTTTCGGTTTGGTTTTAAAATTCGGCTTGGACTTCGCGGTTTCGGTATGGATCGCCTTGCCGCGTTTCAGCCGGAATGTCGCCAGCTCCGGTTTTTCCTGCGGCTTGTTTTCCGCCGCCTGAGGCTCCGCTTTTTCTTCCTGCGGCTTGTTTTCCGCCGGATTTTCTTCCTCTGCTTTTGCCTCTTCCGCCTTTAATTTTTCCGCAATCTGTTCCTCAAGGGGATCGTGCGTTTTGACATGCCCCATCGCCTCCAGAACCTTATAGAGGTCGGCAATATTGCTCCCCAGCCATTCGGCCATCTGGTGCTGCGCCTGGAACTGCCCCTCTTTTGCGGCGTCATAGACCGCGCACACAACCCGGTCGAGCATATCCACACGGATCGCGCGCGGCCCGTAAACCGGATATCCGATACTGCGGTAGTAGTCTTTATCAATGTCCCGATCTTCGATTGAAAAAGAAACGATGCCGTCCGTCGGCACCTGCGCAGGCAAATCTTTGCCCTGCCAGAGCGTCAGAAGAAGGGCGCGCAAACGCACTGCCGCCGGTTTGTTGAGTTCCGGCAAAAAGACAAGAAGCGGGCCCATCCGTATTTTAAACCCGCGCAGGGCCTTCCTTTGTTCTTCATCGAAAGTCGAAATCAGGGACTGGAGGTCTTCGCGGGGCAGTATCCCCAGCGCGGTGAAAAGTTTCTCCAGCAGGGCCTTGGGATTTTCAGGAACGGTTTCAGACTCTTTCAGCTTAAACAAAGGCGTCAGAACGGTTTTGATATGCCGGTCCAGCCACCCTTGCACAAAAACGCGAACATCTTCTTTCGCCTCGCCTGTCTCATCAGAGATGTCAATCTCGGCCTTTGGCAGGGTCAAAGCATCTCCTTTGGTGACATGTCCTATCCTCACGCCGGGCAAAGGATTGCTGACCTCTTTTTGCCAGAAAATCTGCCCGTCTTCCGCGAGTTTAAACTGCGTATCTTTGGAACTCAGGATCATGGTTTCATTCTCTACCCGAACTGCGCCTATAGACACAAGAAAAAAAGCGCGCAATAGTGCTATCTTTATTCTTTCCGGAGCCTTTTATTCATGCTGCGCACCCTCCTGTTTTTAACCGCCTTTTGCATTCTGGCTTCAGGAAACGCGCGCGCAGCCGTCCCCATCGATGAGGCAGGGGCTGAAAACATCAGGACGATCGTCCAGACTCTTCTGGATCGGCAAAAGGCCGTGCGTGAACTTTCCGGCGGCGCGCTGGAGACGAAAGGCGTCCTCACCGTTGAAATGGCCCGGACTTACTATGCGATTACGCTGCCGCACATTACCCTCGTCGATCCGGCAGGGCGGCGCGCGGAAATCGGCATGATTGCCCTGAACGCCACGCCGGCCGGACAGGAAGGAAAATGGCGGCTTTCCATTGCGCTGCCAACGCCGATGACGTGGTTCGATACGGAAGGCAACCTTTCCATGCGCGTCCATTTGGGGGCGCAACAACTCTCCGGCGTCTGGGACGAAGCGCTGGAGACTTTCAGCACCCTCCATGCCGCCTATGGAAACATAAAAATCTCTTCCCGCGACAAGACGGCCGTCACGCTTGACAATCTGCGGCTGGATCTGGATATTCTTTCGCCCGCCGGGGCAGACTTTGCGCTGCGCGCCTCCTTCGACGGACTGAAAACGAATACGGCCCCCGAAGGACAAAATCCGGTTTTTCCGGCATACATGGATATTGATATCGGCCTGAGCAACCTGCCTGTTGCGGAGCTGACCCGGCTTGGGCGCACAACGCTGCAGGAAACAATGAAAGGGACCGCCTCCGCAAAACAGCTCGCAGGCCTTCAGGCCATGATCCTTTTGCCGCAAATGCTCTCGCAGGCCGGAACGAAACTGGCTGTAAACAAACTCGGCTTTGGCAACTCTGTTTACAAAGCGTTTTTTGAAGGGGACGTCACCGCCGACGCCTCTTCTGCCATCGGCGCAAAAGGACATTTAAAAGGGGAAATGACAAATCTCGACTCTCTCCTTTCCACCCTGAAACAACAGGAGAAATATCAAACGACTTTCCAAAAGCTCCTGTTGATCGACGCCCTCGGTCAGGAAGATCAAAACGCAAAAGGCGAAAAAATAAAACGCTATGACATCGCCTTAAACGAAGACGGAAGTTTTTCATTGAACGGAAACCCGCTCATAGGGGCGCCTGCAGAAGATACGACAACACCCCGTTCAAACACGCCAGCCCCTTAGGCTGCGCCCACAATCGTTCTTGATCCCAATCGACCAGCCCTTCCCCTTTCAGGCATTCAAGCTTCTTTCGATCCAGCAACGTTTCAAAAGAATCGCCGCCCTCTTCTTCCAGTTTTGAAATACGAACGCCCTCATGCAGCCGCAAGCCCATCATCAGACACTCGATAAAACGTTCCCTTTCGAAAATCCGCTCGAAAGGATGCCCGCCATGGCCTTTCTCCTTGACGTTTTGCCGCCAGACATCCGGGGCGCGATGTCCGCGCGTGGCCTGTTTTTCTGCGCCCAGCGTAAGGCGTCCGTGCGCTCCCGGCCCTATCCCCGCATAATCGCCATAGCGCCAATAGGTCAGGTTATGAACGGACTCTTCCCCGGCGCGCGCATGGTTGGACACCTCATAGGACGGCAGGCCGTGCGCGGATAAAATATCCTGCGTCAATTCGTAAAAATCCGCCGCAAGGTCTTCCCCGGGCATTGAAAAATCCCCGCGCTCCCGGCGCATATAAAACGGCGTACCCTGCTCGATCGTCAGTTGATAGGCCGACAAATGCCCGCCGGCATATTTGAGCGCCGTCCGAAGTTCCTGTTCCCACGCGCAAAGCGTTTGACCGGGGCGCGCATAGATCAGATCGAAACTGGTGCGCCCGAAAATACTTTTTGCGGTTTCAATGGCCTCTATCGCCATTTTGGAATCATGCTGCCGGCCCAAAAACTTTAAATCCTTGTCCTGAAAAGACTGCACCCCGATGGAAACACGATTGACGCCCGCGCGTTTAAACGCGTTGAATTTTTCCGTTTCGACGGAGGTCGGGTTTGCCTCCAGCGTTATTTCGGCGTCTTCCGCCATCGACCAGTTGTTCCGGATGCGATCAACAATCGCGGCGACCGTTTCGGGCTGCATTAAGGAAGGCGTGCCGCCCCCGAAAAAAACAGAGCTCACCCGCCGCCCTTCTGTCAGACCCGCATAAAAATCAAGTTCCTGAAGATAGGATTTTTCCCAGTCTTCGTGGTCTATCGTTTCACTGACATGGGAATTGAAATCGCAATAAGGGCATTTGGAAATGCAGAAAGGCCAGTGAATATAAACGGAAAAAAGGTCGTTCATCTTTTCAGGTAGCGCAAAAATTTTTCGACCGCCTTGGCGCGGTGACTCAATAATTTCTTTTGAGACGGCTCCATTTCGCCAAAAGTGATCTCGTAACCTTCAGGCACAAAAAAGGGGTCATATCCGAACCCGTTTTCGCCGCGCATGGGCCATGTCAAAACGCCTTCTGCCGTGCCGTCAAAAACCTCCTGCGTGCCGTCGGGCAAAACCAGCGCCAGCACCGCGACGAACCGCGCCGTTTGTGTCCCGTCCATGCCTCCAAGCTCATCATGGACGCGCTGCATCGCCGCTTTAAAATCCTTTTCCGGCCCGGCCCATCGGGCGGAATAAATCCCCGGCGCGCCGTCCAGCGCATCAATGACAAGCCCGCTATCGTCCGCCAGGCAGGGCAGACCTGTGGCGTCACACGCGGCCTGCGCTTTTAAAATCGCGTTTTCGGCGAAGGTCTTTCCAGTTTCCTCCGGTTCCGGCAGCTTGAAATCCTCCGCGGATTTCAGCGCAATCCCGAGGGGCGAAAGAAAGCCTTCAAACTCCCGGATTTTTCCCTGATTATGTGTCGCCAGAAGTAATGTGTTCATTTCCTAAACGCCCAGCGCCTCTTTCTGAAACGCGGAAAGTTCCGTGCAGCCTTTTTTGGCCAGCTCCAAAAGCTCTATGAACTGGGTTTCGCTGAACGGGTCCTGCTCGGCGGTGCCCTGGATTTCGACAATGCCGCCTTTGCCGGTAATCACGAAATTCGCATCCGTTTCCGCCCCGCTGTCCTCGGCATAATCCAGGTCGAGAATGGAAAGCCCTTCATAAATCCCGCAGGAAATCGCCGACACGGTATCGGTCAAAGGCGATTCTTTCAAAACGCCCAGCCTGCCCAGATGGTCGACGGCCTCCTGAAGCGCCACATACCCGCCCGTGACGGAAGCCGTGCGCGTGCCGCCGTCGGCCTGTATCACGTCGCAATCGACCTTGATCTGCCGTTCGCCCAGCTTCTCCATATCCACCACGGCGCGCAAAGCCCGCCCGATGAGACGCTGGATTTCCTGCGTACGGCCCGATTGCTTTCCCTTGGCTGCCTCCCGGTCCATCCGGTAATTGGTGGAGCGCGGCAGCATTCCGTATTCCGCCGTCACCCACCCCTTTCCAAGCCCCCGCATCCAGCCCGGCACCCGCTCTTCGACCGTCGCGGTGCAAAGGACGTGCGTATCGCCGAATTTGGCAAGGCAGGACCCTTCGGCATGTTTGGAAAAGCCGGGAATCAGCTCGATTTGTCTCAAATCATCAATCTTACGGCCGGATGGACGGGGCATAGCTTCATTCTCCATTTTTCTGTTGTTTCGCGGCACTGTAAGACCTACGCATAAATTGTCAAATGCGCAAAAGCCCTTTATATTCCCCCCTGATGGACAAGGAAAACGCATTACTGGATCTGGACGAACGGGCCCGCGAGGTTTTTCGTCATATTGTGGACAGCTATATGCGCACGGGCGATCCCGTGGGCTCGCGCACGCTCTCCAGAAACTTTGACGTGTCTCCCGCCACGATCCGCAACGTGATGTCGGATCTCGAGGATCTCGGCCTGCTTTGCGCCCCGCATGTTTCTGCCGGCCGCATGCCCACAGACCGCGGCCTGCGGTGCTTTATCGACGGCATTCTGGAGATAGGCACACTAAGCCGGGCCGAACGCGCCGCATTGGAAGAGAAATGCGCGGACGACGGCACCAATATAAACGGGATGCTTGAAAAAGCGTCCGCCATGCTCTCCGGCCTCTCGGCCAGCGCGGGGCTTGTCCTTGCCCCCAAAGCCGACAAATCCATCCGCCATATCGAATTTATTGAGCTGGGGCCCGGGCGGGCGCTCGCCATCATCGTGCCGGAGGACGGCATTGTCGAAAACCGGATCATGGACATTCCGCGCGGGATGACCGGCGATATGCTGAAAAAAGCAGGCGCGTTTCTTTCGGAGCGCCTCCACGGCAAAACCATTGCGGCCATGCGCGAAGACCTTCTGGCGGAAATCCGCGCCCGCCGGAGCGAACTCGGGGACCTCACCAGCGCCGCGATCGAAGCGGGGCTGGCCATCAAAGCCGGGGACGGGCAGCTTATCGTGCGCGGACACGCCAATCTTCTTGGCACCTCCGCCCTGCATGACCTCGAGCGCATCCGCCTTCTGATGGAACAGCTGGAAGCCAAGGAAACGGTGTCGAAACTTCTGGAAGAAGCCGCGCAGGGCGGCGGCGTTAAAATCTATATCGGGTCTGAAAACCCGATTTTTGAAAGCAGCGGATACGCCATGATTCTCACCCCCTATACCAACGCGAGCAATAGCGTGATCGGCGCGGTGGGCGTCATTGGGCCCACACGGCTGAACTATGCCAAGATTATCCCCAGCATCGATGTCACCGCCGACATTATCCGCCGGAAAATCTGTGCATTGAGCGACGCAGCATTTGCCCGGCACGCCGAATAAAGCTATTCTTGCTACAGGATTTCGTTTACGGGAGCGTTTACCTTTGCGTCTTTTACTTCTTATTCTGATGGTTATGTTTTCAGGGACTTCCGGTGCGTTCGCGCAGGAGAAGGAAACGCAGGTCTATGCGCCCGGCTCTACCTTCAAAAACGAAGGGGCGGATGTCATTCGTGCGCTCCAGCGGCGCAGTCTTTCGGATAACGGCTTTATCAAGCCGTCCGTCGTAGAGCTTTCCCTTGTCCATTACGACTTTATGGACCCGGAAGACCAGTTCGGCGTTCTCATGACCGTGCCGGATGTCGTCAGCGGATGCTGGGACATTACACCGCTGGAATATGAAGCCACCTTTATCGACCCGTATTATTTTGATGTGAAGGTCAAGGATTACCAGCGCAGAAAAATCGAAACGCAGGATGTGCAGTTTGAGTGTCCTGCCGGCAATAAAATGTCGAGCGCCTTGATTGTGCTGAGTAAAAAAGATCTTCAAAAACGCGAAATCCGTCAAATCCGTTTTTCCAACGGCTCCATTGCCGACTATTACGACATCATGGCCTCGGACAAAAGCATCAGCCTGATTCCCAAAAGCATGGTTGTCTTCAAGGCAAAAGAGCTTACGGGCGCAAAGAAAGACCGGATGACCCTTGGATTTAATAACAGCGGTCAAGTCGCGCTGCATGTCCCGATGGCCCGGAAAGGCGAAAACATTAAGGAACAGCTTGTAAAATTCGCGCAAATGCGCGCCCTGACGCCGGTTGAAGGCGCGCAAGGGGCCTACAGCGAAAGCGGCGGTTTCACGGGTTATTTTAACGATGACGATGGGCATATTCTCGGCACGATCGGGGAAGAAGGATATGCGGAACTTGGCAAAATTACCGTAGGGCGTCCCTATGACGGCCCGAAAGGGAGGGTCTTGACGCCGGTCCCTCTTCAGGTCTATGTCACAAGACCCGGAACGAAATTGTAAGAATAAAAATATATGACTCATCCAGAAGAAAAACCGCAAGGGGAGCCGGAGGCTGAAGAAACATCCGCGGAAGAAATGCCGGGGAACGCTTCCGATGTGCGCATTGCCGCGCTTGAAGAGGAGCTTCTCCAAACCAAAGACCGTCTGATGCGGGCGCTGGCGGAGGGGGAAAACACGCGAAAACGCGCCCTGAAAGAACGCGATGACGCGGGAAAGTATGCCGTTTCGTCCTTTGCCAAAGACCTGCTGGATTTTTCGGACAATTTCTCCCGTGCCCTTGGCGCCATTCCCGAAGACTTAAAAGGCGTCGATCCGCGCCTGTCCAACGTCATGGAAGGTCTTTCCGCGATGGAGCGCGAAATCCTCAAGGTCTTTGACCGGCACGGCATTCAAAAGATAGAGCCGCTGGATGAAATCTTTGATCCGAATTTCCATGAAGTCATGTTCGAAGCCCCCATGCCGGGCAAAGCGGGCGGCACCATCATTCAGGTGATTGAACCGGGCTATGTTTTGAGCGGGCGTCTGCTCCGCGCCGCGAAGGTTGGCGTGGCGCAGGGAGACTCCGGCGCAAACGGCCCCGGCCAACCCGGCGGGCACGTCGATCAGGAAGCTTAACGCCTCACGGCCGCATTTCCGCAACGGTCTTAATAAAACTGTTCAGTCTATCAAGGTAAGAATCCGCCTCTGAAGCAGACAAGGCTTGGACCTCCGGATGTGTCATTTCCAAATGTTCCATAAACTTTGCGCTGCTCGAAAATGATTGGAAGGGGATCAATCCTGCCTTCCGTAGCCGCTCTTCCTCAGTCAGGTTCCTCTCTGAATACCCTTTTTCCTTCCTTCCTTCGTGAAGAGAAACATCCACACCTATGAGCGATGCAGAACAGATATCAATAAAAAGGGTTGGATCGTGCGCCTCTCCGAAGTCAATACGAAACCGTGCTGTAATCTCAGGACTATTCATCTGAATACGTCTGGAAGAAAGGTATCTTGCTTTTTTCAGGCTTTGCAGATTTTTTCCAACCTTTTCGATCAAATCAAAAAAGAGCCGATTATCTGCCATCTGTTCCTTAACGGTTACATGCCAAAGCCTTCCATAACTCTTACAACCAGTGACCATTACACCCCCCTCGATTTTTTTAGAATGGCTTTGAATATCATGCGTTTTACGTATTGTAAAATCTTTTGTTCTCCGAGCCCTCTGTGTCTCTGTGGTAAAAAAGAACGCTAAAACTTGCACTCCGCCAGCCCCTTTTGATATAACAGAAACCGTTAAGAGCGCTGTGAAAAACGGGCTTTTATGTGTGAAAAACGGCTTTTCTGGTTGAACCGGTCAACGGAGAGGCTATAACTCTTGCTTATTATAAGGAGATAAAAACCATGTCTAAAGTCATTGGAATTGACCTCGGAACCACGAATTCCTGCGTTGCCGTCATGGACGGCAAAGAATCCAGAATTATTGAAAATGCGGAAGGCGCGCGGACGACCCCGTCGATGGTGGCCTTCACCAAAGATGGCGAGCGCCTTGTCGGGCAGCCTGCCAAGCGTCAGGCCGTCACCAATCCTGAGAGCACCCTTTACGCGATCAAGCGCCTGATCGGCCGGCCGTTTGACGATCCTGAAGTCAAGGATATGGCCCGCAAGACCCCTTTTAAAATCATCAAGGGAGACAATGGCGATGCGTGGGTGGAAGTGGACGGCGAAAAAATGGCACCGTCCCAGATTTCGGCCATGATTTTGCAGAAAATGAAGGAAACGGCGGAAGATTTCCTGGGGGAAAAAGTCGATCAGGCGGTTATTACCGTACCGGCCTATTTCAACGATTCCCAGCGTCAGGCCACGAAAGACGCCGGTAAAATTGCCGGTCTGGAAGTCCTGAGGATTATCAACGAGCCGACTGCCGCGGCGCTGGCTTACGGGCTGGATAAAAAAGCTTCCGGCACCATTGTCGTTTATGACCTTGGCGGCGGAACCTTCGACGTCTCCGTTCTGGAGATCGGCGATGGCGTATTCGAAGTCAAGTCCACGAACGGGGACACCTTCCTCGGCGGGGAGGATTTTGACCTGCGCATTATCGATTACCTCGCGGATGAATTTAAAAAAGAACAAGGCATCGACCTGCGCAAAGACAAGCTGGCGTTGCAGCGCCTGAAAGAAGCGGCGGAAAAAGCGAAGATCGAACTGTCTTCCGCGCAAAGCACGGACGTCAACCTGCCCTTTATCACGGCGGACGCTTCCGGCCCCAAACACCTGAACATCAAGCTCTCCCGCGCCAAGCTGGAAAGCCTTGTCGATGATCTTATCAAACGCACCAAAGATCCCGTGAAGGCCGCCCTGAAAGATGCGGGGCTGAAACCGTCCGATATCGACGATGTGGTGCTGGTCGGCGGGATGACCCGCATGCCCAAAATCATTGAATCCGTCAAGGATTTCTTCGGCAAGGAACCGCATAAGGGTGTGAACCCGGATGAGGTCGTGGCCGACGGCGCCGCCATTCAGGGCGGCGTGCTGCAAGGCGACGTGAAAGACGTCCTGCTTCTGGATGTGACACCTCTGTCTTTGGGAATCGAAACATTGGGCGGGGTATTTACCCGTCTGATCGACCGGAACACGACCATCCCGACCAAAAAATCCCAGGTCTTTTCGACGGCGGAAGACAATCAGTCTGCCGTGACCATCCGCGTCTTTCAGGGAGAGCGGGAAATGGCCGCCGACAACAAGGTTCTGGGACAGTTTGATCTTGTGGGGATTCCAAGCGCGCCGCGCGGCGTGCCGCAAATCGAAGTGACGTTCGACATTGATGCGAACGGGATTGTGCAGGTTTCCGCCAAGGACAAAGCGACCGGCAAGGAACAGCAAATCCGTATTCAGGCCAGCGGCGGATTATCCGATGCCGATATTGAGCAAATGGTCAAAGATGCCGAAAGCCATGCCGATGAAGACAAAGAGCGCCGCGCCGCCGTTGAAGCCCGCAACGGTGCCGAAAGCCTGATCCATCAGACCGAAAGCACGATCAAGGATCTGGGCGGCGATGTCCCGGCGGAAGAAAAAACCGCCATCGATGCGGCGATGGAAGACCTTAAATCTGCGCTGAAAGATGAAGGAAGCTCTGTCGATGTCTTGAAAGAAAAAACGGATGCGCTGATGCAGGCCTCCATGAAGCTGGGCGAAATGGCCTACCGCAAGGCACAGGAAGATGCCGCCGGAGAGGCCGATAACGCCGCGCCGGAGAATAAAGGTGAAAGCGCTTCCGCCGGCGATGATGATGTCGTCGATGCGGATTTCACCGAAGTGGATGAAAACGCCGAAGACGACAAAAAATCGGCTTAAACTTAACAACTGTCATTGCGAGGAATGAATATGACGAAGCAATCCAAAACAATAGATTGCCGCGTCAGCCTTTCAGCCCTCCTCGCAATGACGTTTTCATATAGAACCTGAAAAAATGACAGTTACTATTTTCATGAACATGTCTGCTGACGGCTTTATTGCCAAAGAAGATAATTCGGTTCCTTTCATCTCTGATGAAGAATGGAAGGTTTATGTGGGGACTGCTCAAAAATCCGATGCCTTGATTGTAGGGCGCCATACTTATGATGAAATGATAAAGGCTGGAGACTTTAACGAGATAGGAACGCCCCGCACCATTGTTGTTACGCAGAATGACCAATTAACATCCCCCTCAGAAAACGTATTTTTCTCATCGGAGTCTCCTGAAAATATTATTTACGCCCTAAACAAAGAAGGGCTTAAAAACATTCTTGTTTGTGGTGGAGCACAAATTAACGCTCTGTTTTTAAAAGAAAAATGCGTAAACAAAATTAATATTTGCATCTCTCCCTATCTTCTAGGGGGCGGGATTCCCTTTCTAAAAGAGGATAAATGTGAAACCGACTTGTCCTTGGAAAGTTTTGAAAAGATAGGGAATGGCTCTGTTTTATTAAAATATAAAATAGAGAACCATAATGTCTAAAGATTTTTACAAAACATTGGGCGTCTCCAAAGACGCGGACGCGGCGGAAATTAAAAAAGCCTACCGCAATCTCGCGCTGAAATATCATCCGGACCAGAACAAGGATGATGAAAAAGCCGAAGCCAAATTCAAGGAACTCAACGAAGCCTACGACGTTTTAAAAGACGAACAAAAACGCGCCGCCTACGATCAATACGGCGCGGCGGCCTTTGACGGTTCCATGGGCGGCGGCGGCGCGGGCGGATTCAACCCGTCCGACTTTCAGGGATTTGGCGGCGCCTTTTCCGATATTTTTGAAGACATGTTCGGGAATATGGGCGCGCGCGGCGGTATGGGCGGCGGACGCAGCGGCGCGATGCGCGGCGCGGACATGCAATATACGATGGAAATCTCCCTTGAAGATGCCTTTAAGGGCAAAGAAATCACCATCAAGGTTCCTATCAACGATACCTGCGGGGAATGCAGCGGCTCCGGCGTGGAAAAGGGCAGCTCTGCGGAAACCTGCCCCACCTGTGACGGCGCGGGGCGCATGCGCGCGCAGCAGGGATTTTTTACCATTGAGCGTGCCTGCTCCACTTGCGGCGGGGCCGGCCAGATTATCCGAAATCCTTGTAAAAAATGTTCCGGTACGGGCCGCGTGCGCCGTGAAAAAACCCTTAAAGTCAATGTCCCGGCAGGGATTGATAGCGGGCGGCGGATCCGTCTCACCGGCGAAGGCGAAGCGGGCATGCGCGGCGGGCCGTCCGGCGATCTTTATGTTCTTGTTGCCATCAAGCCGCATAAATTTTTCCGCCGGGATGTGACCAACCTGCATTGCCGCGTTCCGATCCCGATGACCACGGCCACGCTGGGCGATGAAATCGAAGTCCCCACCATTGAAGGCGGCCGTACCAAGGTGAAGATTCCTGCAGGCACGCAAACCGGGACACGGCTGCGCCTCAAAGGCAAAGGGATGAGCGTCATGCGCAGCGCGTCGCGCGGCGACATGTATATCGAAATTTTTGTGGAAACGCCGGTAAATCTGGACAAAAGCCAAAAAGACCTCTTCCGCAAGCTGGCGGAAGATTTAGGGCGCGGCAATCCTGACAAACACTCTCCGGAATCCGGCTCTTTCATCAAAAAAATGAAAGCCCTCTGGGATGATTTAACGGAGTAAAAATGTCCATCTGGTTTAAAGAATACACGCTTGAGGATTTGAACGAAGCCCGCGGCCTGCGGAAAGATCATATCAACAGGCATCTGGACATCCGCTTCACGGAAATCGGGGAGGATTATCTGAAGGCGACCATGCCCGTTGACGGTCGCACCGTGCAGCCTTTTGGCATTTTGCATGGCGGGGCGTCCTGCGTGCTGGCGGAAACGCTCGGCAGCGTCGCGGCCTGGATGTGCGTGGACCCGGACAAGCAGCGCGGCGTCGGCATCGAGATCAACGCCAACCATTTACGTCCCGTAAGCGAGGGGCTGGTTACAGGCATTTGCAAACCTGTCCAGACCGGCCGCAGCATACATGTCTGGCAGATTGATATTTTCAATGATGCAGGAAAAATGAACTGCACTTCCCGTTTGACTCTGGCGATTAAGGATATTTAATCTGCTTTCAACACGGGAGATTTTTTAACACGAAGAAAAGAAATAAAAACTTCGTGGTCTTCTTTAACTCTGTTTCCTTCGTGTTAAAATAATTTACGGCTAAAAAGGGACGAAAAATGAAAACAGGCATTACAGGTTACAAGGGCCGCATGGGGCAAATGCTGGTGCAGGAAATAGAAGCGCAGGACGGGCTCTCCTATTTCGGCGGCACGGAAGAAGGCGACGATCCCGCCGCCCTTTTTGAAGAGGCCGACTGCGTGATTGACTTCACCGTGCCGGACGCCACGCGCAAGCATATCTGGCTGGCGGCGAAAAACCATACCCCTCTCATTATCGGCACCACGGGCCTCACCGAAAAAGACGAAAAAGAAATGGCGGATGCCGCGAAGGAAACGGTTATCGTGCATGCGGCAAATATGAGCGTCGGCGTGAATATGATTCTGGCGCTTGTGGAGCAGGCCGCCGCCCGCCTCGGCCCGGAATGGGATATTGAAATTTCGGAGACCCATCACAAACACAAAATCGACGCCCCGTCCGGTACGGCGCTAGCACTTGGGAAAGCGGCGCAGGCCGGTCGCGGCAGCGGGAATTTTGTAACGGACCGCAGCGGCAAAAGAAACGCCGGCGATATCGGCTTTGCCGTCCAGCGCGGCAGCGATGTTGTAGGCGAACACACGCTCACCTTTTTCGGCGCGGGCGAACGCGTGGAAATCGGTCATAAGGCAACGGACAGAAGCATCTTTGCAAAGGGGGCCTTGCGCGCCGCGCTATGGACCAAAGACCGGCCCAACGGTCTCTACACCATGCGGGATGTGCTGGATCTATAGACCTTCGGCCTTTAGAATTTTCTCTTTCAGCCCTACGCCCCATCCGTAATTGCCCAGCTTGCCGGAAGCTTGCACGACCCGGTGACACGGCACGACCAGCGAGACAGGATTTTCACCAACCGCCGTTCCCACGGCGCGCGAGGCGTTGGGGCTTCCAATATCGTTGGCCACATCGCCGTAACTTACGACCTGCCCTTTGGGGATTTTAAGAAGCGCCTGCCAAACGGAAATTTGAAAATCCGTGCCGCGCAAATCAAGCGGGATATCGGCAAGGCGGTCCTCCCGCCACGCCTTCAAAACGCGCGCCGCCATGTCTTTTGTCGCGGTCTCATCTTCAATAAAAGCGGCTTCGGGAAAGAATGCCTTCATACGGGTCAGGCCATCGCCTTTATACGCCCCCGCTTTCCTGGAAACCATGAAACCGAGCCAGCACACGCCCTTTTCGCTCATGCCCAGCACCATTTTGCCCAAAGGGCTCTCATGAATGCCATAGGTAATTTTCTTCATGGGGCTGAGTATACGCCCCATGAGATAAAAAGAAAATATTGCTGAGAGCTATTTGTTCTCGGGCGCAGCAGGATGAGGGCTGTAAATGCGCCGACGGGTAACAGGATCCTCTCCCACTTCATACAGGTTCCCTAAATTGTCAGGGGAAGCCTCCGTTATCAACCCGCCTTTCGGTCTAGGCCGCGGCCATTGTGTTTCCTTCGGACAATTCGCCCTAAAATTTCGTCCTGAACCGGCTTCCTTGCCAAACTCTTCATTAACACCCATAGTTACACTCCCTCTTCTTTAAGATCAGATTTTTACAACAGTTTTATGGTTATGTCAATAAAATGAAACAGGAAAATATCCAGAAATTCTTCCGGCTTTTACAGGAAAAAGATCCCGCGCCCAAGGGGGAGTTGAACTACACCAACCCTTTTACCCTGCTGGTGGCGGTCGTTTTGTCCGCCCAGGCCACAGATAAAGGGGTTAACAAAGCCACCCCCGCCCTCTTTGCCGCTGCCGACACGCCCGAAAAAATGACGGCGCTGGGGGAAGAAAAAATCCGGGAGCACGTCAAAACCATCGGCCTGTTCAACACCAAGGCCAAAAATATTTACAGGCTGTCCCAAATTCTGGTGGAAGAATACGGCGGGGCCGTTCCGCAGACACGGGAAGAGCTTGTGAAGCTTCCCGGCGTCGGACGCAAGACGGCCAATGTCGTTTTGAATATTGCTTTCGGGCAACCAACCATTGCGGTTGACACGCATATTTTCCGCGTGGGAAACCGCACCGGCCTTGCCCCCGGAAAAACGCCGGAAAAGGTTGAACAAAAACTTGAAAAAGTGATCCCGCCGGACTTCAGGCTGCATGCCCATCACTGGCTGATCCTGCTGGGGCGCTATATCTGCAAGGCCCGCAAGCCGGACTGCGCCGCGTGCCCCGTTCGAACCGTTTGTGAATATAAGGAAAAAACGCCGAGAGCAAACAGCGTTTAATTTGGATCAGGCGCGAGGAGCGAAGCGTAGAAACCTACGTGAGCGACGAAGCAACGCAGTCCAAAAGAAACGATGGCAGCTCTAACCCGCCTGCGGGTCCTTTTGGATATAGAGCGCGAAAATCTGCCTGAAACTTTCGGCGATCCGGTTCCGGCGGTCTTCGTACAGGCCCCGCATACAGCTTCCGGCGACAGGCGCCTCGCCTGCGCGGGCCGTGTCCCGGTACCGGAATTCATAATGCGACACGTTTTCAGCGTCGGCACTGTCTCCCGCCGCCGTAAAATAAACATCCAGAACGCACTCCGCATTCCTGTACTGCCAGACAATGCTCGGCAGGTCTTTGCGTTCCAGATCGGGGCCGGCAAGAATAAGGCGGACCTCTTCGCCATGCAGCTTCATCAGGTTTTCCGGCGTCCGGGCAATCGCCGCCTGAACGTCCTGGGCATAGCGCATCATCTGCCCTTTATTCATCGCGGACAAATCCGCGGTCTTCCCGGAAAAAGAGAACAACCCGATATTGGCGTTATTGCAGCTTCCCACCAGAAACAGAGATAGCGCCAGAGCGGTTCCAAGCCCGAAATTTTGACCTTTTCGGCGCAAAAGCCACTCACGGCAGGCGCCGCGCGCAAAAGCCTGCGCCAAAAAATCTTTAATCCGGGAGATGATAACAACCATTTAAACGTAAGAAACCCGCTTCCATGAAGCGGGCTTCCCTTATCCTTTTCCTGTTTCTACTCGGCAGCCGCCACCACTTTGTCGGCAAAAGGAAGCTCATTGCCGCTTTCCTGCTTTTTATTGCCCTTGGAAATCACTTTTCTGGGCGCGGAAGCGTCGGATTTGGACTCCAGCGGGCTGACCCGTCCATCAAGCGTTGCGCCGGCCTCAACGGCAAGCTCCTTATAGGCAATTGCACCCGTGATGGAGCCGCCGGAGCGAATGGTCAAAAGCCCCTTCACCGTCAGGTCGCCTTCGAAACGGCCGGCCACGGTCGCCTCGTCGATTTCGACTGTGCCGTAAAAAGCGCCGGTATCGGCAATCTCCAGAATACTCGCCCCTTTCAGCGCCGCTTCCACAGTGCCTTCCACAACGAGATGCTCGCAAGCCTCGATCTCACCGGACATCGTGATACCTTTTCCAATCACCAGACGGTTGCCGCTGGAGGAATCGTTTGCCCCTTGCGGACCGGATTGCGCCGAAGCCATACCCGGATAGGCCCCCGGATATCCGCCACGTGCGCCGCCTGACTGATTCTGCCCATGGGGCTGGAAGTTTCCGCCCGGAATATCGGTCCGTCCGGCCTGCGCCGGGTCGTTTTGTTTGTTGTCCTGAGGCTGGTTAGGGGAAGTATTCATTTCTTGAGGTTCCTTTTTTTCTACGGGTTGAACTTGTTTATGATTTTGTTGCGGCGCCGGGTCATAAGACACAGGTCCTGTTATGTTTTCATTTGCCAGAGGCGCATTCTCTTTGGGGTCGACATGGGTATAATTTCTGGCCGAGCCTTGTTCAAGAACTTTCGAACGCCGGAAGTCCCGCCCGCCTTCTGCAGTCTGTCCGGGGGCAGTTTCCTCTTGTGGCGAAGGGGCCTGCGGCTTGATTTTTTCTCTGTGAAACATGGTCTTTTATTTCCTCAAAGCGTGCGTCCCCGTCAAGGGCAACAGCTTTACAAAAACAACGTTATCTAGAATGGAAAAGACGCTACCATGCCCTCTTTGGACGCGCAATAGCTTAATCCGGTTTTTTCTGAAAAAATTATAACATGCTGAAATAAAATGGTTTTTTGTGTGGTTATCTATTTTCGATACCGGGCGTCTTGGCCGTTTTTTAATTCGAAACTTTTGGTATCGAAAATAACAGGAATCGCTTTTTTGTTGACATAATTTTTTAGCCTATTAGGGTGTGTTTTTCAAAGGAGAGAGGTCCCCCATGCGCAATACGAAAACAGATTACGTCATTGAACTTTCAATAGGGAATGGTCACAGGGCTTCCCTTAATGCCTTAGAAAAATTCTGTAAACAAAACGGCGGCGACCGGAAAGGATACGTCTGTCATAACGGCAAACCCCTTACAGAATACGTTGTCGTTTCCTTTTCCGAAGCAGCCGCCGCGAAGCTGCCGGGACAAAGCCATTTCATTGCCCTCCTGCCTGTTCCCGGCGATCATCTCAATTTTGGCCCGCTGGAAGACTTCACCGTGCAAACCCGCCGGCTAACGCAAAAGGAACAAGCCGCGATCGGTTTCCCTACACCTCGTTAAAGAAAGAATAGATTTTCTCTGCGAGCGCTTTCGAGACCCCTTCCACTTTCCGGAGATCTTCGAGTCCTGCCCGCGACACGGCCTTGGCGGATCCGAAATGATGCAGCAGCGCCTTTTTCCGGGCCGCCCCCACCCCCGGAATATCATCCAGCGGTGATTTGGACAAATCGCCCTTCCGGTGGGTGCGGTGCGCGCCAATGGCAAAACGATGCGCCTCGTCGCGCAGCCTTTGCAAATAGTGAAGCGCCGCATCATTGACGGGCAGTTGAAACGGCCTCTTTCCTTCCATAAAGAACTGCTCCCGCCCCGCGTTCCGGTCCGGTCCCTTGGCAATGGCCACCACCTTCAAATCGTCCCAGACTCCGACCTCTTCCAGCGCCTCTTTCACCGCGCCGAGCTGCCCCTTCCCGCCGTCAATCAGCAAAAGATCCGGCCATTCTTCCCCGCCTTTCTCCGGCGTTTCTTTCAAAGCCCTTGTAAAGCGGCGGATCATGACCTCGCGCATCATGCCGTAATCGTCGGACCCGGCCGCCTTTCGGATATTGAATTTCCTGTAGGCTTTCTTCCGAAAGCCCTCCGGCCCTGCCACCACCATTCCGCCGACCATGTTGGTGCCGGAGATGTGGGAATTGTCGTAAATTTCAATCCGCTCTGGCGGAGCCTCCAGTCCAAACAGCTTCGCCACCTCTTTCAGGAGACGCTCCTCTCCCGCCTGCTGCAAGAAGCTTCGTTTCAGGACGTCTGCAGCGTTCCCGTGCACAAAATCGACCAGCCGCTTACGCTTTCCCCGCGAAGGACAATGGATACGGGTTTGGAAAGCCTCTTCCAGCAAGGCCCTGTCATCCGGCATCTCTCCCACATAAATATGCGGCGGCACGGGCCTGGCGTCATAAAACTGTGCCATAAAGGAAGATAAAATGCGCGCAGGCGCGTCCTCTGCGGAAGCCTTCGGAAAGTAAGCATGATTGCCGAAATTCTGCCCGCCGCGAAAAAAGAAAATCTGTATGCACGCCTTCCCCTGGTGCGTCGCCAGCGCAATTATGTCGGCGTTGCCGATTCCTTCGACATTAATGTCCTGCTGCGCGTGAATGGATGCCAGCGCCCTGATCCGGTCGCGGTAGGAGGCCGCCAGTTCGTAATTCTGCCCGGCGCTCGCTTTTTGCATCTCCTTGGCGAAGCGGGCCTGTATGGCGCGGCTTTTACCGCTGAGAAAATCGTGCGCCTGTGCCACCTGCCCCGCATACGCTTCCTTTGACGCCTTTCCCACGCAAGGGGCGCTGCAACGCCTGATATGATATTGCAGGCAGGGCCGCGTCCTGTTTTTGAAAACGCTGTCGCTGCAATTGCGGAGCAAAAAGGCCCGCTGCAACACGTTAATCGTCCGGTTCACAGCGCCCGCCCCGGCGAAGGGACCGAAATACTCCCCTTTTGGTTTGCGGGCTCCCCGATGTTTTTTGACCTGCGGAAAATCGTGGTCCCCGGTAATCAGGATATAGGGGAAAGATTTATCGTCCCGCAGCAAGACGTTATAGCGGGGTTTGAGTTTTTTAATGAGATTGGATTCAAGAAGCAGCGCCTCGACTTCCGTGTGGGTGCGCACGAATTCCATCGAGGCCGTTTCCGCGACCATCCGCTGGAGCCGGAGGGGGAGTTTGGCCACATTGGCATAAGTGACAACCCGTTTCTTCAGGGAATTGGCCTTCCCGACATAGAGCGCCTCGCCTTCTGCGCCCAGCATCCGGTACACGCCGGGGCTGTCGGGCAGCGTCCCGGCCTGCCCGCGAATAAGTTTCGCCCCGCGCTGTAAAGATATCTGTGTCATCCGTCCTTATATAAGGCAAATTACGCCTTGAATCCAAACAGATCCCCAATTACACATTACTGCACATGATCGGCAAACAGATTTTGCTTTTGAACAGGCGCAAGGCGCGCCGCGTATATCAAATACGCAAGCGGCGAAGCAACACCTTCAAAAGCAAAAGATGGCCGCCGGGCGGGTATGGCGGAATCGGTAGACGCTGCAGACTTAAAATCTGTTTCCTGTATAGGAGTGGGGGTTCAAGTCCCCCTACCCGCACCAACGCTTGAGCCTAGTAATTCAGGGCAGGAGAATCGGCAGCAATCCGTAGTAAGGCGGGTGTTTTACAATTATATATGGCGCTGCCCCGGCTTCCTCTGCTGACGCGCGTACACTCATCAGGATTATAGCCTATGCTCCGCAGGGCCTGCGTGTGATCGGCAGGGACCGGACGGGCGACAACGCTGCCGTCTGCGCCTTTGACGAAATCGTAATTATCCGGGTTAAGCCCCTGTTTTACCAGGAACGCCACTTTGTCGGTTTCCAAAACGCTTTCAGACACCAGCCCGTATTTTATCAGGTCTTCTCTAAAGCCATGATCCCTTGATATGGCATAGGCTCGATCGTAATCACGCTCGATCCCTTCCTGACCGTTCGCCATATAGTGAGCGATGTTCTGGCGTGCCCATTCAGCGCCCTTTTGCGCGAATTTTAAATCATCACGGGCCCGATGACTCCAGTTGCTCGTATCGACTCCCTCCAACATCCCGTTCAGGTCTTTAAGGGAAGCACCCTCCCCGGGCGGAACATCTTTTGCCCCGGCGCGCGGCGGCGTCTCTTCCGATAATATGGCAGGTTTCTGCTCTGCTGCTACGGCACGCGGAATCTCCGGCTTTTCGTCCGGTGGGATAAATCCTATTCTTTGCATATCGGTTTTAAATATTTTTGCAGGCGTGTAGTTTTGACTTGCGCCGACATCCGCCATCTTCCAGGCCAGAAGAGCTTTGTCTTCCGGCTTTATGCCGGAAAGATCGCCGTTCAATATCCTGTGGGCGATTTCTTTTGCGCCCCTTGCGGCAAGTGCGGAATCCTCTCCCAGCGCACGGCGCAGATGGAAACGCGTGTCCGCATCCCACCGGCTTGTGTCAATTCCTTCCAGTACCATGGCGGCCCGTTCGCCGGGCGGCAAAACGCCGGAATCCGGCATGTCGTCTTCCAATGTCAAAGGAGCCTGCGGCTCAGGCAATGAACGCACAACGCCCGATGAAGATTCAAATGAAGAGTCATGAGGATGAAAACCACGCGGCATTACCGCCGCGTGCGCCGAAGCGGCCAGAGGCGTATGCGCCCCGAACAGTGCTTCCCCGGCAGCACGGGCCGAAGCCATAAAGGTTTGCGTCAGGCTCCCCACGCCCGACCGCACAGCGTCCTGGACATACTGGAAAGATTCCGAATTTTGCAGTTTCTCTGCCGCGGTTTCGAACCAGCCTTCCTCGACACCGAAAACGGCGAGTCCGGCCAGTGTTGAGTTAAAGGCGAATTTTTTTGCGTATTTCCATCGATGATCCCGAAGGAAAGAGCCAAGCCCCTGCGTTTTACCGTCCGCCCGCGCTTTTTTGTAATCCTTATGGATTGCCAGCCCCGTCCCCGCCAATCCGCCAACGGCGGCCGAGAGAAAAACATTTGATAAACCGAAAATGCTTAAAAAGGTTCGCAGTCCCCAACGCACGGCCATACCGGTACCGACAGCCGTCGTCGCCGGTCCGGCCTTGTCCCAGGCCGTTCTTAACAAAGAACGCGCGGCAGGCCGCTCATCAGATGTTATTATGGCCGCACTCATCGGCGTTTACTCTCTTTCGTACACATGTACGCAAAATTTCGGGCACAGCCCGTTATCGGCATCGGCTTTCTATGATCCGGAAAAGGACATATATTATAATTTGTCGTTATGCAAATAAAAAATGGGGGTTTCCGCTCATTCTCACCACCCGTCAGTTTTTCGTCATTGCGAGGAGCCGCAGGCGACGAAGCAATCCAGAAAATCCGGGCTTTCTGGATCGCCTCGCTCCCGATGGTCGCTCGCGATGACAAAATTGACGGGTGGTAAGCAGCTCATTACAAAAAGCTTGACATAAATTTTGGGTTATGGAATAGCTGTGCCCGTCAACCGTACACACACCATGGTATAGGACGCGCCCTTGAAAGGGAAAATCAATCATACCGATAAGAAAAGGATTAAAACGATGCGTTTCACTAATTTTACCAAACACTTTATTGCCGCAACCCTGGTTTCCAAAGGAGCCGTAGCAGGTGGTTACTACAACCCTCCGCAGCCGGTTCAACAACCCCAACCTGTCGCCGCAAACGCAGGAGCGATTTCAGGCTCAAGCTCAAGCTCAAATGCAGGAGCAATCTCCGGCTCAAAATCAAGCGCAAGCCTGAATGCGGATCTTGACGCACGCGCCAGCGCCAACGGCACCGGCATTAACGGCAACGTGACCATGAGCCCGACGAACATCAACAAGCCGAGCTTCGAAAATGATGCAAGTTTTTCAAACGACGCCAGCTTTGTAAACGATCCGAACTTTAAACAGGACCAGACGCAGAGCCAAAAGCAAAAAAACCAGCAGGGCCAGACTCAAGGCATCGGTGATGTCGGCTCTAAATGGAGTTACCGTAACACGAATGAAGTCGCGGCGTCTTCCCCGACAGCGCCAAGCATTATAGGCGGAGGAAACGCGCATATGTGCAAACCGACCGAAGGCTGGAGCGCGGCATTCACGATTGTTGCCGGTGGCATTTCCGGCGGGCACAATGAAGGCAAACCTGTCGGTACCCCGGTGGCCCTTCTGGGTCAGAAGTTCGACGCTCTGACTCCGAAAACAGTTCAGGGCTTTCTTGATGAGGGCAAAATCACCAAAGAGGAATTCGCGGCCTGGAGCTGTCTTGAAAATCTCCAAAGCCACGAAGAGAGAATGTTCAAACTCAGTGCCGCTCGTGACGTTATGTTCAAAGGGATGGAGGCTTACTGCGATCCAAAAACATGGGGAGAAGCAAAGACGGATGAACATAAAGAATTCTGCAATAAACCTGCCAAATCCGGTCATGATCTGATTTTTGGAAAATAAATTCTATCTTTCAACTTTTTTATAAAACAGCCGCCTTAAAAGCGGCTGTTTTTTTATCTCCCAAAAACGCCCCTCACAACAAAAACTTGACATAATTAATTTTTTCATCCATAGTCCCTGCGGTTTCTAAACACAGGCGTAAACAAAAACGGGAGATTTTTTGCAATGTCCTCCACAACAAGAACAGGGGTCTTTCTTCTCCCCGTCTTTCTTTCGGTCGCAGGTTGCACAACAGTTCCGCGGCAGGAACTGGCGGGAGATTGCGGCGTCTATACAACGATGTATGAAATCACCGGCTTCGGGGACGGCCGAAAGGAAAGACCTTTGGACAGGCAGTTTAACGGTTTCAGTGATGATTGTGCAAAAGCGCAGGAACAACAGTTCAAGCTGGAAACGGCGGCGTTAATCCTGGCCAAATATCACCACTATGTCGGGGCGGGCAATTATCTGCCGGTTATCGACGAATTGGGGAGCATAACAAACTCAGCGTTAAAGAACGTTATCCTCGAAGAGCTTGAAACGCAGTACGGCCTCACGGAAAATGTGTTACAGGCGATACAGAAAGCGGAAAAAACGGGAACCCCCGTTATCTGGCAAGGGCCTGACGGGGATATGGTTTATTTTCCGCCGGCGGTCCAGACACAACCGGAAATCCCCGGCCCTTAAATCCTTCTGCCTGCGCGCTCAGGATGACAAAGCCTGCTCTTCGCCTACTCTTCGGTGGCGGTGCTTTCCCTGTCCTCATCGGACATAATGCTCATGGCATTGGTTTTCCCGCCATGCCCCTTGATGATATCGACGGCCTCTTCCATCGCCAGGTCGAGGCTTTCGACCTCCGTCGAGCGCAAAACCACGCTCAGGCCGAGCACGCCGCCGCGATAATGCGGATAGCTGCCGATGGAAACTTGCGGATATTTTTCCTGCAGGCGCGAAAGCGCATCTGCCACGAGGCTTTCCTGCAGCGAACAGGTGACCGTCCGTGACAAGACTGGTTTGCCGCAGGAAATCATGGCTTTGACATCGTCGAACATGGCGCGCATCACACGCGGCACGCCCGCCATCGCATAGACGTTTTCGAAACAGAACCCCGGGGCGCCGCTGACGGGATTGGGAATCAGTTTCGCGCCTTTGGGCAGCATCGCCATCTTCCTGCGCGCAGCGGTTACATTGTCTTCGCCTTCATAATATTCCGCCAGGATCTGATAGGCTTTTTCATGCAGCGCCAGATCCACTCCAAAAGCTTTGGCAAGGCTTTGGGCCGTAATATCGTCGTGCGTCGGGCCGATCCCGCCGGTTGTAAAAACGTAATCCGATTTGGCGCGCAGGGCGTTGACCGCCTCGACGATGTCGGATTCGATATCCTGCACGATGCGGACTTCGGTCAGGACCACACCTTGCGGGACGAGTTGCTCCGCAATCCATGCCGTGTTGGTGTCCTGCGTCCGGCCGGACAAAATTTCATTCCCGATAACGACCAGAGCGGCTTTGTATATGTCTTTAGAATCAGGTGTCATAAAACGTTCTTCAAAATTTTTGTTTTATAGGATATATGTCATTAGACCATATATGTCACCAAAAAATAAGACCTCGGGATGAAAGATTTTACCATGAACGAAGCGCAGCCGAAACTGACCGCGCAGGGCGTTGAACTCCACGGCGCGGAAGACTTTGAGGGCATGCGCAAGGCCGGGTTGCTGGCGGCGCAAACGCTGGACATGATTACGGATCATATCGCTGCAGGCGTCACGACGAACGAGCTGGACCGTCTTTGCGCCGATTTTGTTGAAAAAGCCGGCGCGATTTCCGCGCCGCTGAATTACAAGGGCTTTCCGAAATCCATCTGCACCTCGGTCAACCATGTGGTATGCCATGGCATTCCCTGCGAAAAGGCGCTGCAGGAAGGCGATATCATCAATATCGACGTCACGGTCATTGTGGATGGCTGGCACGGGGATACAAGCCGCATGTTTTTTGTCGGCGATAAAATTCCGGTCAAAGCCCGAAAACTCGTGGAAACCACTTATGATTGCATGATGGCCGGGATCGAGGCCGTCAAACCCGGCGCGACGCTGGGCGATGTGGGCCATGCGATCCAGACGGTGGCGGAAAGCAACCGTTTTTCCGTTGTCACGGATTTTTGCGGCCACGGGCTGGGAAAAATCTTTCACTGCCAGCCCTCCGTCATGCATTTCGGGGAGCCGGGAACCGGCATGACGCTGGAGCCGGGAATGTTTTTCACGATTGAACCCATGATTAACGCAGGAAATTACGCCACCAAGGTGCTGGAAGACGGCTGGACCGCCGTGACGCGGGACCGCTCCCTCTCTGCCCAGTTCGAACATTCTCTGGCCGTGACGGAAGACGGCTATGAAATCTTCACCCTCTCCCCCAAAGGCTACACAAGGCCGCCCTATGGCTGAGCCGCTGAAAAAAGAGCCGCAAAAGCCCCATTATGCCGGCCACCGGGACCGGCTGCGGGAAAGGTTTCTGAAATCGCCCGACGCCTTGCCCGATTATGAATTGCTGGAGCTGATTTTGTTCATGGCCGTGCCGCGGCGGGACGTCAAGCCGCTCGCCAAAGCCCTTGTTGCGCGGTTTAAAACGCTCAACGGCGTTTTAAACGCCCCGATAGAAGATTTGCAAAAAATGGAGGGCCTGTCGGAAACATCGGCCGTCGCCCTGCGCATTGTTCAGGCCGCGGGCCGGCGCATGCTCAGGCAGGACATCACCGGACAGCCGGTTCTCAATTCATGGCAGCGTTTGATGGATTACCTTCATGCGACCATGGCGCATGAAAAGAAGGAACATTTCCGCCTTCTGTTTTTGAACAAGAAAAACGAACTCATTGCGGATGAAATCCAGCAGACCGGCACGGTCGACCATACGCAGGCCTATCCGCGGGAAATCATGAAGCGCGCGCTGGAACTCGGCGCGACCGCCCTCATCCTCGTCCATAACCACCCCAGCGGAGACTCGACCCCCTCTCAGGCCGATGTGGATATGACGAACGATATCCTCGCCGCCGCCGCGCCCTTTGACATCACCGTTCACGATCACTTGGTCGTTGCCAAGTCCGGCATCACAAGCTTCAAGACGATGGGATTGATTTAACGCCGCCGTCATAACAAAAACCAAGCCCTCTCCCTCTTTTCCTCTTTCCTAAGATATTCTTAACAAACAAAGCGTATAATGGCCGGATGGCAGGTGGAATAACCGCAGATATCGCACAAGACACAGCCGCTCAATCCTCTTATCAGAGTTATATGAGCGAGGCGACGCGCGCCAAATTGGGACACACGGCCACCTTACTTTCAAAATGGGCCGGCATGGATGTCATTTTCATCGGACCTGACGATGTCGATGAAGGCAGGAATGCCCCTGAAGAATCTTTTGTAAACAATGTGATGAAACAGCACCCGAGCTACGGTGATGTGGGAGTAAATGGCAAAAGCCTCTTCGAGATACAAACCCAGCATATCAATACAGGCGGTCCTCATTCCGTTGCTATTACGCCCGGATTGATTGACGTTCTGGAAAAAGAAGACAATATCCCTATAGAAAGAAATGCGCCTTTAAGCAGGGAGGTCTGCATTGTTTACAATCCATGGCTGGACCTCTCCGCAGAAGAAATAGCTGCGGAAAAAACACATATTAACGGACAACCGCTATATAATGTTCCCGGGACAAGCCAGGAATGGAATACGATTTTCAATGCCCATGAAATTGCCGGACATTGTAAAAATCGTGATACGGAAAAAACAAGCGATAGCGACACCTATAAAGTTCAAAATTTACGCGAATCAAATGCCGATCTGGAAGGGATAGAACAGGCACGTGAGGCCGGGGTCAGCGAAACGACCATTGACGCTTTCAAAGATATGAATCTTTTGGCCACAGTCCTTCCCACGTCACATTTGGACCATGCCACCGGTCTGGACACAATGACCCCGCACGCACACCCGGAACATGCGGAAGAAACGCTCACGCTTAAGGAAAATTTCGACAAAGCCGTTTATAAAAAATTTCTTGGAGAGGACATCTCTCGAAAATATGCAGAAGAAATAGACAAAAAAACACCTCTTGAAATAAGGGATGACATGGCAGACGCCGCGAAAGGATATCCTTACGCCATGGCGAAACTCGTCATAGAAGTGGGAGAAAGCCCTGAAGTAAAGGAAGCCCCTTGGTATGATGCCTCCCGAATGCCCAAAATAATGGAACATTTTTCCAAAGCCGCAGAGGCACATTTGAAACCACCGGCCGCAGAAGCGGAAAAGCTGCAAAAGGAAACTCTGGCCATAGAAATGGATGAGGTGAGAGAAGACTTTGTTGACGAAATGGAAACCCCGGCAACAAAAATGCCCACTGCGTCACTGCCCCCTTCCCTTGGCCGTTAAAATATGAGACTATATTCCTAACTGTTTTGTTTCTCCAGCGGTTGGAGAACCCTGCCAACCTCCCAAAAGGGAGGAGGCGGCAACGTAAATTATGGGCTTTTGGGCCCGGAAAAGGAGGAAAATAACCGCCATTTTTGCAAACGAACTGAGAGATTCCAGATTACGGTAAATAAAAAAACCGCTCAAAGAGCCTCTTTGAACACTGGCGCCGTATATCAAGGGATGCTAAAACATGCACCTGTTCACTAAAGTTCAGGATAAGATTAAATGATCCCACGTTATACCCGCCCCGAAATGGCCCGTATTTTTGAAGCGGAAAACCGTTTCAAAATCTGGCTGGAGATTGAAACGCTGGCTGCCGAGAAAATGGCGCAGATCGGCGTCATTCCGGAAAGCGTGCCGAAGGTTCTGCGGGAAAAAGGCGGATTCGATGTGGCCCGCATCGACGAAATAGAAGCCGAAGTCAAACATGACGTGATCGCCTTCCTGACCTCCGTGGCCGAACATATCGGGGAAGACAGCCGCTATGTGCATCAGGGCATGACAAGCTCGGATGTGGTGGATACCTGTTTTTCCCTGCAACTGACGCAGGCCGCGGATCTGCTTCTACAGGACATGGACAGGCTTCTGGCGGCGCTTAAAAAACGCGTGGTGGAACATAAAAATACGCTTTGCATTGGCCGCTCCCACGGCATTCACGGGGAACCGACAACCTTCGGGTTGAAACTCGCCGGGCATTACGCGGCCTTTAAACGCGGGCGGGACCGTCTGAAAGCGGCGCGGGAAGAGATCGCCGTGTGCACCATTTCCGGCGCGGTCGGGACTTACGCGACCATCAATCCGCAGGTGGAAGATTACGTGGCCAAAAGGCTGGGGCTTAGGGCCGAAACCGTAGCGACACAGGTGATCCCGCGGGACCGGCATGCCATGTTCTTTGCCACGCTGGGCGTCATTGCCGCCAGCATTGAAAACCTCGCCATTGAAATCCGGCACTTGCAGCGCACCGAAGTGCGCGAAGCTGAGGAGTTCTTTGCCAAGGGGCAAAAGGGCTCCTCCGCCATGCCGCATAAGCGCAACCCGATTTTAAGTGAAAACCTGACGGGGCTTGCGCGCCTGATACGCTCTGCGGTTACGCCTGCGATGGAAAATGTCGCGTTATGGCATGAGCGGGATATCTCGCACTCTTCCGTCGAGCGGAATATCGGCCCCGATTCCTGCGTCACGCTGGATTTTGCTCTGGCGCGCCTGACGGGCCTTGTCGAAAACCTGCTGGTATATCCGGACACGATGATGGAAAACCTGGAGAAAATGGGCGGGCTTGTCTTTTCGCAGCGCGTCCTCCTTGCCCTGACACAGGCCGGGATTTCGCGCGAAGACGCCTACCGGATCGTCCAGCGCAATGCGATGAAAGTCTGGGAAAGCAAAGGGAAAACAACCTTGCTTGAAACACTGTCGGACGATCAGGACGTCACCGCAAAACTGGATGAAGGCGCGCTGAAATCCATCTTCGATTACAAAGCCTACACCCGGCATGTTGATTCCATTATCAGCCGGGCGCTTGCGTAAACCGTGACGGGAAAAGGAACGCAGATCGTCGTCAATGATCTGATGCAAAAAGACTACGTCTATGTCACGGCAGAAAACCCGGGCGAAAATTTTGACCCGGCTTTTACGCCGCATTTTACGCCCAAAGAGATGCTGGCCCTCGGCGTGTTTGAAGGCAAATACTGCAACGACTGCCGCAATGAGTTTCCAGCCGATTGGTTCGCCGAAGCCAAAACAAGCGACAAAGCAGACCCCGCCTTGAATTTCTTCGGAATCAAAAGCCGCCAGCCTTTGAGTGTGTGGAAACAAAAAGGCTGGATTGTCCCGCCCGACCCGCGCGGCTGGTTCCAGTGGTATTGCCGTTATTATCTGGGGCGTCGCCTGCCGGAGGTCGATCCATGGCAGATCAAACGCTGGAAAGCCTTCGCCCGCCATGCCGGACAGATCCGGGCCAACTGCATGCCCGGCGACCTTGGCTGCCGGCCGCGGCAACGACAGGCCCTTCTTCAATGGGCATATGATCCGTTTATTTAAAAAATACGCTTGCCTTTCAAAAATATTTTCGATAAAACACATTTAAGCCATGCAAAAAACGATGGTGTGCCATGCAAGGAGTGAATGTGTTGCAATCTTGTTATCAACCTGAACTTGATATCGTTCGTAGAGACATAGAAGAAACGGATCGCCAGATTTCCGGCCGCTTGACACATTTCAGGGCTGCCGCCTTACCGGTGAAGCAACCAACGGTATCTTACTTGCAGCAATTTATAGAATCTGCAAACTTTCCAGAAGGTATTCAAACGCTTTGCCTCAAAACCGACACGCCGCTTGAACTTGTCGCCGGAGTCGCCCAGATGATAGAAAAACCCTCACGGGAGAGGAAGCTTAAAGAATTCGAGGATCTTTGCAGGCAAATCTGTACCCGCCATGGCCAATCCCGCGCCGTTTTCGAATATAAACGCGCCCATCTCGATCAATTTAGACAGGGACCGGAAACGGTAAATCCATTTTCTAAAATACAGCAATCGACTGTTATCAACCGCATGGAAGGTTTTTGCAGGATATCCGGGGCCAATCCGGAGCTGGGAAGAAATGTCGGTCATTTTTTGGTTAAAGCCTCTGCCTGTTTTCAGGATCAGGGCATCAACCACCAGACAGGCCCCTTTGTCTCCCCTGTGAACGGCAGACGCACTATCGAAATACATTATTCTTAAAATATAGACCGGAAATATAATCTTCCCGTCTTGCAATCCCCGTATTCCTGTGGCATCCCTTTTGTCTCAACGTTAAAGGAAGGCTTTTAAGGATGCTTAGATATTTTACACTCTTACTGGGGAGCTTATTCATTATGACTTCAGCCGCAGACGCCGCACAAACGGATCCGGAAAACACGCTTTACCTCGACCTGAAAGACGGGCGGGTAATCATCAAACTGATGCCGGACATCGCGCCAAACCACGTGGACCGCATTAAAAAACTGGCCCGTGACGGCTTTTATGACGGTATTGTTTTTCACCGCGTTATCGAGGGATTCATGGCCCAGACAGGCGACCCGACAGGCACGGGCACGGGCGGTTCCGACCTGCCGGATCTGAAGGCCGAATTTAACAATTACAATTTCGGGCGCGGCACCATCGGCGCGGCGCGGACGGGCGATCCGGACAGCGCCAATTCCCAGTGGTTTATTTGCTTCGATGACTGCAGTTTCCTGAACGGTCAGTACACCGTCTGGGGACAGGTCACAGACGGCATGGAACACGTGGACGCCATCAAAAGAGGCGAACCGCCGAGCAATCCCGATAAAATCATCAAATTGCAGGTTGCGGCAGACGTGAAAGAAGAAGCCGGAAAAGAGGCCGAAGAAAAAGCTGCTGAATAAATCAGAAAACACCGGACATCCCCTCTGCCCCACATCGGGGCGAGGGGATGTTTTTCACTGAAGAAAGTTTTGAAATGAGTCACAAAGACTGGTGGCGCGGAGCTGTCTTTTATCAGATATACCCGCGCAGCTTTAAAGATACGACAGGAAATGGAATCGGCGATCTTCCGGGTATTACAGAGAAGCTGGATTACGTCGCGTCCTTAGGGGTTGACGCTATCTGGATCAATCCCTTTTTTCCCTCCCCGATGAAAGATTCCGGCTATGACGTTTCGGATTACCGAAGCGTCGACCCTCTCTTCGGAACTATGGACGACTTCAAGACCCTGCTCGATAAAGCGCATGACCTTGGCCTGAAGGTCATTATAGATCAGGTCCTGTCCCATACCTCCGAAGAGCATCCCTGGTTCAAAGAATCCCGCCGGACCCGCGACAATCCCAAGACAGACTGGTATGTGTGGGAAAACCCGCGCCGGGACGGTATGCCGCCGACAAACTGGCTGGCCCGCTTCGGCGGACCGGCATGGACCTACTCCATTCGGCGGGGGCAATATTACCTGCATAATTTTTACGCCAACCAGCCGGATTTAAACCTGCACAACAAGGACGTCCAGGACACCCTTCTGGCCTCCATGGAGATGTGGCTTAAAATCGGCGTAGACGGTTTCCGCATGGACGCGGTCAGCTTTTACATGCACGACCGCCGGCTTCGCGACAATCCGTTCCAACCGCTTCCGGAAGAAAACAAGATCGAAGGCTTGCATTTCGTTGACCCCTATACGATGCAGATTCACAAATATAATCAGGGCGCGCCGGAAATTTTCGATTTTTTAAAACGCATTCGGCATCTCATGGACCAATATCCCGGCACCGTTACCATCGGCGAAGCCTCCGGCGCCTCGTCCGAAGAAACCATGAAACTGGCGGCACGTTACACGGAAGGCAATAAATTCCTGCATACAGCCTACAGCCACACCCTTCTGGGCGGCGGCTCGCTGAAGGAAAGCTTCATCCGTAAACATGTCGAAGGGTATGAAAACCTGCCGCAAGATTCCTGGCCGTCCTGGGCCTTTTCCAATCACGATGTCTACCGCGCCGTTTCACGGCTGAACAGGGGGGAGGGCCGCAACCCGCGTTTTGCCAAATTGCTCATCGCCCTGCTGTGTTCCCTCAAAGGCACGCCTTTTATCTATCAGGGCGAGGAACTCGGCCTGCCGGAAGCGGATCTGGAATTTGAAGACCTGCTCGATCACTGGGCGATTTTCACATGGCCGGAATGGAAGGGCCGCGATGGCGCGCGCACGCCTATGCCCTGGAGAGATGAACTGGGAAGCGGATTCACAACGGCCGACAAAAAAACATGGCTGCCTATCCCGGACGAACACAGGGCGCTCTGCGCCGGAAATCAGGATATAGATCCGGATTCACCCCTGCAATTCACCCGCGCTTTCCTGAAATGGCGCAAGGAACAACCGCCTCTCATCAAAGGGGAGATAGAATTTCTGGACACGCAAGATACAAAACTTCTGGCATTCGTTCGCAAAACGGAGGATGAAAAAATCCTGTGCGTCTTTAATCTGGGACCGGAAGACAGGACCCTGGAAACCGGGCTTGAGACAGAAAGTCTGGCGTTCGGCATGCCGGAAAACCAGTCAGGATTCCTCGATACGGACTCGATAAAGCTTCCGGCCTTCGGAATCTATTTCGGAAAAATTCCGGTTTAAGACGACGGTTTTTCTTCTGCGGCTTCTTCTGTTTCGCCTTCGTCCTGCTCCTGCGCAGGCACATTTGCGGCGGGGACCTCTTCATCCGGCACATCTTCGCTCTTTTTCAAGAGAGCCGCGCGCTCCTCTTCCCCGATCTTCAGTTTTTCAGCGTCGGCAATAAGACGCCGGATAATTTTATCCATCTTGTTTTCATCCAGTATCGGGTCGGACGTTTCCAGACGAATGACGGCTGTCTGCCCGTCAAAAATAAACAAGACATCGGCATTTTTTGTTTTTAAAATACGCGCAACGGTTTCAATGCGCTCCGGCGTTAAATAATTTTCGACTGCGGCCTTATGGCGGACAAAGAAACGGTCTTCCTTGTTCCATTTATCCGATGCGATTTCTATCGGACGTAACGTCCCAAGGCTTTCGATGAAAGCAAACATCTCCGGCGTTCCCGCGGCGCCGCCATCAATTAACGGGTCGGGAAGCGTAATTTCCACCACGCTTAAATAACGGTGAGACCGCGCATCCGGCATTTGCCGCTGCGCCGTAAAAAGAGATATCTTGTATCCGTCAATATATCCCTCAACCGCAGGAGGCGCCATAACACGGCCTTTTATGTAAGCCATCTTGTTTTTATTTGCGAACCCCTCCCACGCCTTTTTCTGCCGAAAAAGAATCACGGTCGACCAACCGCTTGCCCCGAGAATAATCGCAGCTAAAACAAACCAGAGCAAAAACCAGATCGACAAAACAATTTCCCCCACGTGAAAACAGAGTCACTCTGCTAAGTCTACCCTTGAATGCCCCCTTTTGTCATTTTTTTGTGAAAAAAATACAAAAAAACGGGGCTGAAAAACAGCCCCGCTTTTTTTTCGAATATCCGGTTTATTTCGGACCTTTCATCTGTTCTTCTTCGAAGAAAGGAGCCGCATCCTTAATCGGTTCCGCTTCCTTCTTCGGAACGACAGCCTTTTCCGCTTTCGGCAATTCTTTCGGCAGTTCAGGCGTCAGCACAGGACCTTTTTCCGGCAGCATCATCGCACGCACATATTCCACACCGGGACCTGCCGTCCGGTCTTCGACATAAGGGACCTTGCCACGGACGGATCTCGCTTCATACCCTTCGCCGCAGGCGGACAGAGCCAGAACGGATAAACCGGTAAAGACAAAACCTATATTGCGAATTGTTTTCATCGCGCACCTCGGAAGCTGTGGATTAAAAAATATAAAGTAAATACAAAGAGAAACGCGAATTATCCACATATTTATACAAGAGCTTCCACCAAAGCACAATCCCCAAATTTGCTTTTTATCTCCCGAAAATGGAACACTCTTGATAAAGCTTGCAAACAAGGCACGAAAAAGAACATGCAAAACCCGATCTCATCAGAAAATATCAGCCGCCTCCTGCCGGGGCTCCGCGCAGAATATGCCATCGTTTCGATGCCGCCCTGGGCCTGGCACTGGCTGGACCGTTTTGTCATGAACAGCTATCCGCAGGGCTACAGGGCCTTTTTGCAGGAATGCGCAAAAGTGCTTCCCTCCGATGCCTGCCTGTCGCCCATGCTGGAAGACCTGGCCCGGTCCTACCGGGACGGCGTTTACGAAATTGCCAACGATACATGGAAAACAACCCCCGAAGAGAAAGGCGTTGCAAAGCGGCGTATCCCCGCAAAATCCTCTGGAAAAAGGGATCGGCCAATGCCAAAAGCGCAGTATTTATTCCGTTTCCTGCCCCACGCCACTACGATGGATGCCCTGCACATCCGGAAGTCTTTCCACCTGCGATAACCCAAAAATAGCGGAAACCTCTGTTTTTTTATTTACATTCCCGAGAATAAAGGGTAGAACCCCCTCAAGAGGCTCCGAAACAGCATATGGAAGCCTGTGTTTTATGAGACGGTTACGACAAGAATAATGACGACAAGAATAAGAACTTGCACCGCAGCCACGGCAGGATTGCTTTTAAGCGGCGCGACAATACTTCCCTCCCATACAGAAATGATATTGGCCGGTCATGCGCAGCTTGCGCGTTTTCCGTCTGCCGGAGGTACACAAGAATAACTTTCCGCAATGGTTGCAGAAAGTTTAAACCGAAATTGCATAAAGGAGATAATCACATGGCAGTCGGTACAGTAAAATGGTTCAACGGACAAAAAGGTTTTGGCTTTATTGAGCCGGAAGAAGGCGGAGACGATGTATTCGTACATATCAGCGCCGTTCAGGATGCAGGAATGCAAACCTTGAAGGAGGGCCAAAAAATTAACTACGAACTCGTCATGGACGAAAGAAAAGGCAAATCAAGCGCAGCTAACCTTTCAGAAGCCGCTTAGTTTTTTTCTAAATATTCGAAGTTTACAAACGGGCGCCGGAGCCTTTATCCAGCGCCCGTTTTTATTGTCTTTTTGTTTTAAAAGCATCCGCATGCTACAATTTTAACTTAGAGTTGTGATTCTTAACGTACAAATCTCAAATGCAGGAGCCACATCCCCATGAAAAGGCATTTTAAGCTTCTGGTTCTCGGCCTGTCCCTCGCGAGCGTTACCTTCTTCCCTGCGCGGGTATTCGCGGCAGATTTGACCGCCGCCGCCATGGAAACCAAAAAACAGACCTTCCGTATGAGCCAGCTTGGCGATGTCAATTTGAGCTGCGGACAGCTTTCCCGTGAAGCGCTGCGCATGCGCGACATTATCCAGCGCAAACAAAACATCAAGGATAACTCGGACCTGAAAGATCACGGCATCAGCGCCGCAGGAGCCGTCGGCTCCCTCCTTCTGGGCAGCGTCACGGGCGGGGTCGGACTGGCCGCGGCCGGTTTTCTGGCTTCACAGGCCGTGGAAAAGGAAGCGGACCAGGCCGACAGCATACAGAATATCGCCGACCGGCGACGCGGCTTCATGATCGGAATATACAACGCCAAAGGATGCTACGGCCCGACCGAGCACGTGATGATTGCGCCTGTCGAAAATGATCTTGCGTCCCGTCTGGCCAGCACGGAACCTGCCGCCGGCGCGGAAGACCACAGATACAACGACTAGGCTTGCCTGCTGCCCTTATTTCTTCAGGATTTCCCCCGTCTGCGCATCCACCAGAACGTCATGAAAGCCGCCCTCTGTTTTGAACGTCACCTGAAAAACCGGCCTGTCCTGATAGATGCGCCTTGACACCTCGAAAGACCGCGCGGGCGGCGCAACCTCCAGCGCGATACGCAAGGCCGCATCACTTGTGACCGCGTGCCCTTCCGGCAACGCCCATTTATACGGCCGGTAAGGCTTCCGGCTTTCCGCATCCGGCTTGCGGGGAGGAATCGGCAACGCATTTTCCGGACGCTGCGCCGGGACGGGCGTCGCCCTGGCCGCCGCAGATTTCGCCACAGACGGCTTTTGCGGGGCAGGCGGCGCGGGCGGCGGATCCTCCCGTTTTACAGCCGGGACCGGCTCAACCCATGTATGTATCTTTGGCGCAGGAGCCGGCGCCGGCGCGGATTTGACGGGCGCCCCGCCGGAAGGCACCTTGAATTCCTCGCTCGTGCCGTCTTTGTGAATGATGATAATCCTGTCCTGCTGCGCCTGCGCGGAGGCCATCGGCGCGGCGAGCACGAAAAGGAACAGACATCCCGATATGCTTAAAAAGCTGCTTCTCATGCGCGCACTATAACAAATACGGCGCCCGTTTCCAGATTCAAAAAGCGGACCCACTTCATGTGGACCGACTTTTTTAATAACAGACTGATTTTAAAAGAAAAAATGTGGACTAAGTCTACTCGGCTTTTGCGTTTTTGAGCCTTTCAACGCCTCTACAAAAAAATGTCGTGACTTTTCCCCTTGACAAAAATAGGAATATATACCTATACTATACTCTTATTGTTGAAATTGTAAAGGTATTTGATAAACATGCTTCTATCCCTTAAACAAACACTAAATCAAGATTCTCCAGCGGATCCGAACGATGTGCTGCAGGTTAAAAAAGCCCTCATCAAAACTGGACATTACGATCTGCCAGACTACGGCCTCACTCCATACCCGGACACGATTTTATTCACGGCGATTAAAAATTTTCAAAAAGATTCCGGTTTAAAAGTCAATGGGATTATCTGCCCCCATGGAAAAACCATTGCAAAACTGAATGAAGAGTTGAATAAAGAAAACCCTGGTGTCAAAAGCCCTATCATCCGATGCCCTCAATGCGGCGGACCGCATGGCGGATCGAAAGGCGATTTATGCCCGGATTGTGATGCCAAAAGCTAGGAACGGTTGACCAGATACTCTTCAATGTCCTGCGCGTCATAGCCCAACAGGTTTCCAATGATGTCTTCATGCGCAGGGTTGTATTCCAGACGACCGCCCAGCCATTCACGCTTGAGCCAAAGGATAAACTGCGCGCGCCATTCCTCGCCGGGTAATGTAAAGCAGACAAAACGGAGAACATCAGCAGAGCCCGTCTTCGGAATATCCCCGGCAAACCGGAGGAGACGGCCTTCCTGCACATAAGGCGCAAAGGCGCGTTCCGGGATAATCTCTTCCGCGATTTCGCCTTCCGCAGGAATAATGTCATGAAAAAACGCCAGCTTTTTATCGCCCGCCAGCATCAATTCCAGTTCTTTTCCTTCATGTGGCCCGATCATAACTCTAGTTCTCTTATGTTTTTGAAATCTTCGAAACAAGTATACAGGGGAAAGTCTGTTTTTTCCGCTTCTATCAGCACTCCATTCCTGTTTTCTATTTTCAAAGGAACATTACTTTTTATAATACTCATATCTGATGTTTTCCAAACCAACACGGACTTTCCCTCTTCTTCTTTAACATCAAGAATATTGGACAACTGAGCACGAAAAAACGGATCATGCCCACAACTAACGTCTGAACCGCCTTCTATATGAAATGTATAAGCCACTGATGGATTGTTATATTTGGCTGCGAACTGTTGTTCTTCCAAAGACAGACAAAAAAGATTATGAAGACCTTCAATAAAGAACCCCACTTCTTTAGCATTTTTTCTTGCGGATAAGAGGGTTAAAACTTTAGTTCCATAAGCATTCCCTTTTTTTCTATAAGAAAAAGAATTTGCAGTTACTACCCAAGCTTTCATGAGAACCCCAAATCCGCTGCTTCGAGTTTTTTAATTTCGTCCCGCAGGCGGGCAGCCTCCTCAAACTCAAGGTCGGCGGCGGCCTGATGCATTTTCTTTTCCAGCTTTTTGATGTGCCGGGCCAGCGCATCGGGATGCATCAGGAGATCCTGCTCCCGGTCCGACAGCCCCGCCGGCCCGCGCGACACATGCACGCGGTCCCCCGTTTCAAAGACGCTGCCTAAAATATCTGAAATATTTTTCTTCACGCTTTCGGGGGTAATGCCGTGCGCCCGGTTATAGGCCATCTGTTTTTCCCGGCGGCGCGCCGTTTCCTCCATCGCGCCTTTCATGGAGCCTGTGACCTTGTCCGCATACAAAATCACCCGCCCGTCCACATTCCGCGCGGTGCGGCCGATCGTCTGCACCAGCGAGGTTTTGGAGCGCAGGAACCCTTCCTTATCCGCATCCAGAATCGCCATCAGTTTACATTCGGGAATATCCAGCCCTTCACGCAAGAGGTTGATCCCCACCAGAATATCAAATTCGCCCAGACGCAGATCACGGATGATTTCAATCCGCTCCAGCGTGTCCACATCGGAATGCATATAGCGCACGCGGAGTTTATTCTCGGTGAGATACTCGGTGAGCGCCTCGGCCATTTTCTTGGTCAGCGTCGTGACCATCACCCGCCCGCCATCCGCAACCACCCTGCGGCATTCATCCATCAGGTCATCCACCTGGTTTTCACAGGGGCGCACCTCCACCGGCGGATCAATGAGCCCGGTCGGGCGCACCACCTGCTCCGCCGAGATGCCGCCAGCCTGCTCCAGCTCCCAATCCGCCGGCGTGGCGGAGACATAAATGGTTTGCGGACGGAAATTATTCCATTCCTCAAATTGCAGCGGACGGTTATCCAGCGCCGCCGGCACGCGGAACCCATACTCCACCAGCGTGGATTTACGCGCGCGGTCGCCGTTATACATGGCGCGCAACTGCGGGATCATCGCGTGGCTTTCATCCAGAAACATGATGGCATCTTTGGGCAAATACTCAATGAGCGTCGGCGGCGGCTCCCCCGGCGCGCGGCCCGTGAGATAGCGGGAATAATTTTCAATCCCCTGGCACATGCCCGTGGCTTCCAGCATTTCGATATCGAATTTCGTGCGCTGGTCGAGACGCTGCGCCTCCAACAATTTCCCCTCTTTTTCAAACTGCGCGATGCGGTCTTTCAGGTCGATTTTAATCTGCTTAATCGCCTGCGTAATGGTCGGGCCGGGGGTGATATAGTGGGAATTGGCGTAGACGCGCACCCCGTCGAGCTTCGCCGTTTTCTGCCCCGTGAGGGCATCAAATTCCGTGATCTCTTCAATCTCATCCCCGAAAAGGGAAATACGCCATGCACTATCTTCCATGTGAGAGGGAAAAATCTCCACACAATCGCCGCGCACGCGAAAA
Organism: Rhodospirillales bacterium; assembly: GCA_023898765.1. Classification (NCBI taxonomy): domain Bacteria; kingdom Pseudomonadati; phylum Pseudomonadota; class Alphaproteobacteria; order Rhodospirillales; species Rhodospirillales bacterium. The sequence continues at coordinate 1,836,505 of CP060238.1, forward strand.
CTGCCGCGCTCGAACACCATATCATTGCGTTTATATTGAATCTCCACAAAGCGGCGGATAATTTCCTGCCGGTCCATGCGCAAGCCCTTATGCAGGTCGCAGGTCATGGCGAGATAATCTTCCTTGGCCCCGATGCCGTAAATACTCGACACGGACGCCACGATAATGCAGTCCCGCCGCTCAAACAAAGCGCGCGTGGCGCTGTGGCGCATCCGGTCTATCTGTTCGTTGATCGAAGAATCTTTTTCAATGAAGGTGTCCGTGCGCGGCACGTAGGCTTCGGGCTGATAATAATCGTAATAAGAGACAAAATATTCGACCGCATTATCCGGAAAAAAAGACTTAAACTCCCCGTAGAGCTGCGCCGCGAGGGTTTTGTTCGGGGCCATGATAATCGCCGGGCGCTGCATCTCCTGAATGACCTGCGCCATGGTGAAGGTCTTCCCCGAGCCTGTCACGCCGAGAAGCACCTGATCCGTAAGGCCCTCTTCCAGCCCGGCGCACAGATTTTTGATCGCCTCCGGCTGGTCCCCGGAAGGGGTGAAATCCGATTTCAGCCGGAAAGGCGGACTCTCCGCAAAAGGATTGGCCGCAGCCTGATTTATTTCGACAACGCCACGCATGGAGCCAATATAAAGGGGTTTTGAACGAAATCAAACGCAGATCAGCTATATTTTCCAATGGCGATTTTAACCATCTTCTTCAGCTCTTCGGCCTGTACGCCACCGTCATCTTTGATGTCCTGCTTATGAACGAGCAGCATCGCATCCACATGCGCCTGAATAATAACCCTTTGCGCCTCCATATTCAGGTCCGTCTGCCCGATATAATCGCGCAAGGATTCCGCAAAATAGGCCAAAAGGCTGTAACGGCACATGGATCCGACATCCTTGATCTCATGCGCCAGCGTAAAAATCTCCTGTGCAATCTCTTTGCGTTCCTGCGATTCTTTCATGTCACGCATCTCATCCCACAAAACCGTCAGGGTCTTCAGGTGCGCCGCGATCGTTTCCGGACATTCGACACAAAGCGCAGCGATCAGCCTGTCCGCCTCCGCAACCGCTTCGGACGCAATGTGGCCGGGCGGCATATTTTTCGCCTGAATGCCCAGCTTGTCTTTCAGCCGGTTGGCAATTTTAAAAATTTCGACCGTTATGCCCGGTGACTCTGAATTTGTCATTTTTTAACCTTCACCACTTCCTTTACCTTCATCACGCGTCTTTCCGGCCCCTGAAAAACCATGACGGTCCGCCTGCGATCCGGGCCAAAATACCCGGAAATATTAATAAAAGGACGGGGGTTATCAATGACCGAACAAATGCGCGACGCCAGCCCGTTGCCGGATACGGGCTTCACCAGCGTTTCATTCGCGCCCAGATCGCGGGCCCGCGCCGTCACATATTCTGTTGTATAACCGCTCACCACAATCACAGGAAGAAAACGAATCTCGTCTTCTTCATTCGAACGTATCCATTTCAGGAGCTCTTCCCCGGACCCTTTCGGCATCAGCCAATCCGTCAGGACAATATCGACCTTGGTCGCATATTTACTGGTTTTACGGGCCTGCGTAATCGTCAGGATATCCTGCGCCTCTTTGGAGCTGTCGCACACCATGATGTCCCCTACGCCGAAAACCCGCAACATGGAGGCCATAAGGGATTGCATGTACTGCGAATCCTCTACGATCAACAGCGTAAAATTGCTCAGATCATAAGCCGGTGAATCGTCTCTTTTGAAAATCGACATAATGTCCCTTATTGTCCCGATTGATTATCCCGGTATAGAGGGTATCAGGATTACCAAAAGAGGAAAAGTCTCTACTGCCCGCGCAGCTCCGTAACGAGTTTGTTTTCTTCCTCGTCCAGATTTTTAAGACCTTTGGTTTCATCAATAAAAACCAGAAGATTATTGATATAGGGTTTCGGATCGGGCTGCTGTTTTACGAAAGCGGTAAAGCCTTTGAGAAAATCTTCGGATAACCTGCCCCGAACGTAGATTTTATCCTTCCGGTAATCATAACTCGCCCCCCCGTCATAAATCCTTTGTCCGGCGGCTTGTATAAGAAGGCGGGACTTAAAATAGCCCAGCCAGCGTATCCAGGGATTCTTGCCCAGCAAAGGCTCTCCAACCAGAAGGTCGTCGGGCGAAAGGCCATGCGCCTTTCGAAGAAAGGAATCCACACGCCGGTCTATGCCTTCTGCCGTTTCGCCTGCTTTGCTTAAATCAACCCCCGCCCACAGGAGAAGAATCGCCGCAATGTCTTCATCCACCTGCCTGTAATTCACAAAAAGAAAAGCTTCATCCCTGGCCGCAAAATCTTCGACCTTCATGCGCAGCGCTTCATTCCGCTCCATCACTTCATGCAACGGCGGAATTTCCCCAACGGCCGCAAGGCTTATCCCCTTGGGCGCCCAGTCTTCTTGCTGCGCGAAAAAAAGACCGCTTCCAAAGCCCCATATCAATGTGAAAGCAAGAATTGTTCCCGCCCCGATGAGTGCGGCAAGACGCCTGTTCCTTAAAAGGAGGGATGAAACCTGTTTGAAATCAAGATTCATCTTTCCATTATAGCCGTTTAATGACCGCTTAAAATCCCTTTTTTCCAGCAAAAATCAGGATTTTCCGCGATCCATCAGCCTCAAGCGGCGCTGGCCATTTCGTGAGTGTCCATTTGTGCGGGCATGTTCATCCCGCCAAGCGTCTGAAGTTGCGGAAACGCACCTGTCAAAAGCGCCATCATGCCGGCGTATTTCTCCCCGGCCGCCCGGCGCGTATCGTAGAGAATCCGATCTTCATAACCGGAAATCCAGAGAGCGTTCGGGTTTCGGCGGGCAATAATCAGGTCCCCCTGTTCCCCCGCCGCATAAGGAGACCTGTGAGACCGGAAAACAATCAGCCCGTCCCCGAACAGCCCTTCAAATAAAGAGGCCATCGCAGGCGGCAAACTTCCAAGTTCCGCTTCTGAGGTGCCGATCGGATCAATGACGCTGACAATCTCCATCTTGCCCCATTCCGTGGACATGGCAAAACGGGACCGCGCCGTATCCGATAGCCCCTTCATGGCCTCGTTATGGATATGCCAGGCCTTTTCGACAGGAAGGGAAAACGCCTTGTGCCCCTCGATCTCCCGCCCCTGGAACAAATATTTGGGTTTGATCCCCATGCGGCGGACTTCCTCATGCAAAAGATGGATGGACTCCACATCGTCATTCACGCCCTTTATGATCGGCGTCTGGTTTTCCACACTCACGAAAGGCAAGCTCGTAAGCCGCGTCACCGCCTCGAAAGACTCTTCCAGCCAGCGATAACCTGACCCGCTTTCATTGGGGACATATTCCCCGTTTGAACGGCGCAGCAAAAATTCATCCGGATGCGTCAAATGCGACACGATATTGATATGCATATCCGGGAAACGGGCATGAACCCGTTTCAGCATGTCCACAAAAGCATCGTCAATCCTGCGCGGACGAAAGGCCAGTTCTTTAGAGCCGATCCGCAGCATATTCACGCCGGCCTGCCCTGCCGCCACAAGATAACGGTAGAGGGAGTAATTGGTCAGAACCAATGGATCGCCGCCGGAAAGAAGGATTTCTTTGACCGGATATCTCTTTTCCCCTGTTTTCGGATCCATTCCACCCGTTTGTTCAATCACGCGGTTATAGTTCACCACATAATCACGAAGATCTTCGGCGCGAACGCTGCTCTTTCCCGTATCCTTGTTGAACAGGTCCAGACGATAACAATAACGGCAATGCGCCGAACAGGTAGGCGACGCATAGGCCAGAACGATCTCCCCGTATTTGTGCAAAAGCTGTCCGTGCGCATTCCCGGGACTGTAAGCCATCTGGTTCGAAGGATCTTTTTCCCCGGCCATATCCTGCGCCTCATCCAGACGCGGCAAGATCAGCGCCCCCACCGCCTTGCTTGGCGGCATTTTCGGCACCAGAATTTTTCCATCCACATCCTGAAGCTCTTCCCCCATCACGAGCGCCTGATAATGCGGATTGGTGCCGAACATCATGCGCCTGTCCACGCCCGCTTCATGCATTTTTTTGTATTCTTCTTCGCCGTAAATGCTCTTGAGCAAGGCCTCAACGCGTTTATGCGTAAAGCGCCCCCGCATCGGCCGGACATGTTTTAGTTGTGACTTGGGAAGATCTTTTTCAACCTCGATCTTTTCCCCGATAAATTCGCCTGACGCCATGAACACACTTCCTCTTTTCAGACACGATACCAAAACCCACGCTCACACTGGAAAGCGCACAAAACAAGAGGAAAGAATGATATTTCTTTCAAAAAAAAGCAACGTTAATAAAATGCTATCGTCTTGATTTTACAGGGATTTTTCTTCGCAACTGCAGCAAAATGAAAATAATATCCTTGGCTTTCCGGCCTTTTTCCCCTTGCGCAGCGCAACACAAAAAGATCGGGAAAACTTAAGCGGCTTTTGCGAATTTCCCGCTTAAAGCATCCTCAATGAGGGCAATTGTCTTCGGTACGCCGTAAAGCTCTATAAAGGACCCAAAGCGCGGACCCTGCGACTGTCCGATAAGAATCTCGTAAATCGCCTGAAACCAGTCCCGAAGCTCGGACTTATCATAGCCGTTTTCTTTTCCGGCGCTAAAAACTTCCGTCTGGATGGCTTCGCCATCCGCGCCCTCCGGCAACGCTTCAAGCCGCCGCGCCAAATCCTGCAGCGCCGCGCTTTCGCGTTCATCCGCCGCACGGTATTTCTTTTTCGGCAAAACGAAATCCTCGTAATAGCGCACGGCAAAGGTTACAAGATGATCCAAAAACGGATTGCTTTCCGCGCTCGCTTCGGGCGCATAGAGATTGATAAACCCCCACATCGTGGCGGAATCATGGGCATTGGCCGCACTCGCAAGATTCAAAAGCAGCGCAAAACTGACCGGCGTTTGCTGCGGGTCCCGCCCTTCATGGATATAAAACACCGGATTTTCAATTTGTTTTGCCGGGTCCTCCGCCTGCTCAAAAAACTTGTCGGCAAAGGTGATATATTCGTCCACCGCTTTCGGAATAACGTCAAAATAAAGCTTCTTCCCCGATACCGGACGCTGAAACATGTAATAGGAAAGACTTTCGTTCGGCGCATATTTAAGCCACTCTTCCACAGCAATCCCGTTGCCCTTGGATTTGGATATCTTCTGGTTTTTCTCATCCAGAAAAAGTTTGTAGTGGAACCCCTCCGGCGGTTTTTTTCCCAAAACCTCCAGAATTTTTTTGGCGATATTTTTAGAGCTGACCAGGTCCTCTCCCGCCATCTCGTAATCCGTATCCAGAGCATACCAGTGCAGCGCCCAGTCAGGACGCCACTGCGCCTTGCAATGCCCGCCCGTTACCGGCAATTCGGTTCTGGTCCCGTCCTCGTCTTCAAACACGATGGTGCCCGCATCCGGATGGACCTCCAGAACCGGCACCTGCAGGACTTTTCCGCTTTTCGGGGAAATCGGCATAAACGGGGAATAGCTCGCCGCACGTTCCTCCCCCAGAATAGGGATAACCGCCTGTTTCACTTCTTCGTGAAACTGCAACATTTTCAAAAGCCCTTCATCCTTCCTGCCGGATTTATAACACTCGGTCGAAGACACAAACTCGTAATCGAACCCGAAAGAATCCAGAAAGGCCCGCAGACGGGCATTGTTATGATGTGCAAAACTTTCATGGGTTCCGAAAGGGTCCGGCACCGACGTCAAAGGCAGCCCAATATTTTCAGCCAGCATGTCCTTGTTCGGCACATTGTCCGGCACCTTGCGCAGACCGTCCATATCATCGGAAAAACAGATGAGCTTCGTCGGAATGTCCGGCGCCAGACACCGGAAGGCATGGCGCACCATAGAGGTCCGACACACTTCCCCGAATGTTCCGATATGCGGCAGCCCCGAAGGCCCATATCCCGTTTCAAACAGCACATAGCCCTTCTCCGGCGTCTTCCCGCCCACCCGCTTCAGAATATGCCGGGCTTCTTCAAACGGCCAGGCGCGGCATTCACGGGCAATATCAATATCTATTTTTGCGGCTGTCATGGGAACTCTTCTATGTTAGAATGAACAACATGGATTGTTTTGACGTAAAATCTTCGAAAAATCAAGCGGCTCAACGCCCCTGTGAGCGCGGGAGCGCCATCGTCCTGATTCTTGTCGCCATCGCGCTTTTCGGACTCCTCAGTTTTACCATGGCCAAGGGAACCCGCACCGGCGCCCAGAATATCAGCAAGGAAAAAGCCAGCCTTCTGGCCACCGAAACGCTGGAATACGGACGCGCCATGAAAAATGCCATCCACGACCTCCTGATCAATGGCTGCGCGGAAACGGAAATCAGCTTTGAAACCGGCGGAAGTTATATCAATCCCGGCGCCCCGGCGGATAAATCCTGCCATGTCTTTGAACCGGAAGGCGGCGGATTGCGGCTGAAGACCATTCCGGAAGACATACAGACACTCAATACGCTCTACAGGAATCCTTTCTTTGTGGGTAAAACGGCCGTCCTGAATGTCGGCACGACCGCCGGAGAGCTTTACCTGTGGATGCGCACGCGCTCCAAAGATGTCTGCATGAAATATAATACCCTTGCCGGCGTTTCCAACCTGACCAGCGACGCGCCGGCCGAAGCGGGATTCGATTCCGCTCCGCTCTTTGTCGGAACATACAGCGCCGGCGCCACACTCGGCGACGATAATGACGGCGCGAATTTTTCCGGGAAAATGACCGGATGCCACAAAGACGCCGCAGAAACCGACACGGACGGTTCCCCTTATTATGATTTCTATTATGTCCTGATCGCGAGGTAAAAGATGAAACAACGGCAAACAGACTCCGGCAACGCCCTTTGGGTTATTCTGATTGCCATTGTTCTTCTGGCCGCGCTGACGATGATGCTCTCACGCTCCTCCGACACCAGCAGTGACACAGGCGATTACGAACAGCGCAGCATTCAAGGCAGCAAGGTCCTGCGCTATGCGGCAGGCATCGAACTGGCCGTCAATAACCTGAAAACACGCGGATGCAGCGAAAACAGCCTCTCTTTCTGGCATGACAGCGACGGCAACGGAACAGAAGACGCCGGCGATACCTATTACAACGCAAGCGCCCCGACCGATCATTCCTGCCATATCTTCGAACCCGAAGGCGCCGGACAGGTCTACGAAGCCGGCTGGAACTTTCTGGGCGAAACCAGAGTCCTCGGACTGGGAAGCGACTCCCGCATAGAGCTTCTCGCCGAATATTCGGGCCTGAGCCAGATACAATGCACCCAGATCAACAACATGATCGGCATTGCCAATAGCGGCACAGACGCGCCAAGCGAAGACTATAACCAGACCGAATTCACCGGCACGTACGGAACCGCTACAACCAACGGCGATACAATCGGAAACACATCGGCATGGCTGGCCGGGCAAACGCAAAGCTGCACCAAAGATGGCGCAGGGGATTACTTTTTCAACCACGTCCTTATTGCACGGTAGAAGCGGGAAAGTTACCCTGCGGCATTACGCCCGCGTCAATTCAGTTTATCTGCCAGTTTAACGATTTCCTGCGGCGTCTCCTTAACCACATCCGGAAACCCCAGAGATTCCATCGTCTTATCCTTGGCCGTAAAAAAGAGCTTTGTGAAAGGCTCTTTCATAACCGAATTTTCATCCGGAATCTTGCGCTTTGCGGCCGTGAGATTGTCCGTATTGACCATCACTTCTTCATCGGACATATCATGTAAAATTACAAGAGGCATAGGCTATTTTCCCAGATTGTCTTTGTTCACACAAGGCGCAAACCATGCTACACCCAGAAGATGTCCACACAAGTTTCAATCCCTGCGAAACCGCCCCTTCTGCTCCCGGACGTGCCGGCGCTGAGCGTGCGGGCCCGCGACGCCGTTATTTTGAGCACGGACGGAGAGCTGAAAACCCTGCCCCATGCAAAAGCGCCGGGCCTGATTGAAAAGAGCCCGCCTCTGGTCTGCCACGGGCCTTACACGGCGCAGCGCCTCGGCATAAAAACTTTTCCGGCCTTTGATGTGCTGGAGCTCTTCGCCTTTGTGCATCCGGCGCAGTTTTGCGTGCCGACCCCCGTCGGCCTTGCCAAAAAACTCGGCCTCAACGCGCCGGCAAGTTTCGAGGATTACCCCCCGACACTGATTGACATTGCGAGAGCCCTTTTAACGGACCTGCAAAACGATCCGTGGCGCGCCAGGGCCGATCCGCTGAAAATCGCCGCCGTCATGGGCCGGCAGGGAACAGGATGGCTGTGGACCCCGTTCGTGTTCGCGGCCCTTGGACAGGTCTATGATCCGGCCACGCCCGTCATCTCCAAAGCCGATTTGAATATCTGGAAACATTTGCCCGAATGGGCGGAAGAAGCACCGCCCCCGCCGCCGTCCCAACATGGCGTCTCAAAGGAGGAAGCCAAAGAGCGGCTGGCCCGTATGTTGGGACCGGACGCCGAAACCCGTGAGCAGCAGGCCGATTATGCCGCCCTTCTTGCCGAAGCGTTCGCGCCCGTCGAAAAAGAGGGCCAGCCACGCAGCGTTCTGGCCGAAGCAGGCACAGGGGTCGGAAAAACGCTCGGCTATCTGGCCCCCGCCAGTGTCTGGGCCGAAAAGAATCAGGGAAGCGTCTGGATATCCACCTTCACCAAAAATCTCCAACGCCAGATACATCAGGAACTCGACCGCCTGTATCCCGACCCAGAACTTAAGGAAGCGAAAGTCGCCGTCCGGAAAGGCCGGGAGAATTATCTCTGCCTCCTGAATCTGGAAGACGCAGCCGCAGGCGCGGCCCTTTCCCATGATCCCCTGCAGGCTGTCGCGCTGGGGATTATGACGCGATGGGCCGCAGCCACTCAAAACGGCGACATGCAGGGCGGAGACTTCCCCGGCTGGCTCTTAAGCCTTTTGGGGCCGCGATATACGGCGGGCCTCGCAGACCGGCGGGGAGAATGCATCTATTCCGCCTGCGATCACTATCATCGCTGCTTTGTTGAAAAGGCCGTCCGAAAATCGAAACACGCGCAAATTGTCGTCGCCAACCACGCCCTTGTGATGATCCAGACCGCAGATTCCGGCGTGGATAGCGACTTGCCCCAGCGCTATATTTTTGATGAAGGACATCATCTTTTCGACGCCGCCGACAGCGCGTTCGCACAACATCTCACCGCGCGCGAAACCTACGAGCTGCGCCGGTGGCTGCGCGGGGTGGAAAGCGGCAAACGCAGCCGCGCCCGCGGACTCAAACGCCGCGCCGAAGACCTGATCGCCGGAAGCGCCGCCGACGAGCATCTCCTGCAGGACATTCTGGAAGCCGCAAGATGCCTGACCGCAGACGGCTGGACCACCCGCCTGAAAGAAAACGCGCCCAAAGGGGAAACCGAAACATTCATCGCCGGACTCTACGCACAAGTCCTGGCCCGCAGCAACGAACGCGACGGCCCTCACTCGATTGAAACGGAAACGCGCCCGCTCGCCCGTGACCTTCTGGAAGAGGCAAAAAAATTAAAAAGCGCCTTAAGCAAACTCCAAAAACCCATGCTCAAACTGAGCGCAAGTTTACGCAAACGCCTCGGCGAACAGGCAGATACATTAGACGCCGATACGCGGCGGCGGATCGACGTCCTTTGCACCGCAATGGGACTGAAAACCCTGACGATCACCGCATGGATATTGATGCTGGAAACACTGGAAAAAGACGAAACGCCGGAAGAGTTTGTTGACTGGATGGAAATTGAACGCACCCATGGACGCACATGGGACATCGGGCTCTACCGCCACTGGGTCAATCCCATAGCCCCGTTTGCCGCCGCCCTGCGGCCGCACGCACACGGCATTGCCGTGACCTCCGCCACATTGCGGGATAACGGCGCAAAAGAAGACGCGGACAACTGGTCCGTCGCAAAAGAACGGACAGGACTGGTCCACCTCGGCGAACATGTTTTGACCCGGCATTTTCGCTCCCCCTTCCATTATGCCGCGCAAACACGCATTTTCGTGATAACAGACGTCAATAAAAACGACCTGGCACAGGTGTCTTCCGCCTATCGCACGTTATTCGAAGCCGCCGGCGGCGGGGCGCTGGGACTGTTCACCGCCATTTCCCGTCTGCGGGTCGTACAGGAAAAAATCGCCGTAAAACTGGAAGAACACGGCCTCAATCTCTACGCGCAGCATGTAGACACCATCGACAACGGCACCTTGGTCGATATTTTTCGCGACGATACGCACGCCTGCCTTCTGGGAACGGATGCCGTGCGGGACGGCGTCGATGTCCCCGGTGAATCTTTACGGCTGATCGTCTTCGACCGCGTCCCGTGGCCACGGCCGACCATCCTACACAAAGCGCGGCGGGAGTGCTTTGGCAAAAAAAACTATGACGACATGACAACACGGCTCAAGCTAAAGCAGGCTTATGGCCGCCTGATCCGCAGAAAAACAGACAAAGGCGTCTTTGTAATGCTGGATTCCGGATTGCCCTCGCGCCTGCACGGTGCTTTTCCTGAAACCGTCCCCGTGCAGCGCCTCGGACTTGCCGAAGCCGCAAAGGAGATTAAAAAATTTCTAGGTTAAAACTTTATGCCTTTGAATGGCCCTATTCCGATCCGGCGGATATTTTTTCGACGCTGGCGGCAAAGCCTTACAGCCTGTTTTTTGACAGCGCACGGACCGCGCACCCCCTCAATAACCATTCCTTTATCTGTTTCGACCCCGTGGAAAAAATAGAGAGCAAAAACGGGCATCTCACTATTACAAATGAAAAAGAGAACATATCTTTGGAAGACTGCCCGTTTGAAACATTAAAGAAACGCCTGGCGCATTATAAAAAAGAGGAAGAGGAAACGTCTTTCCCTTTTACCGGCGGGGCCGCGGGCTATTTTGGATATGACCTGGCGCGCGGCATTGAAAAACTCCCGGCATGCGCGCAGGCCCATCCGGACGTGCCGGATATGTGCATCGGAATTTACGACCGGCTTTTCTCCTTCGACCATAAAAACAACACGGCACATTTTTTGGTCTATGCGGAGAATAAGGAAGAAGCAAAAAAACGTTTTCTTCAGATATCGGAAGAACAAATACCTCCCTCTCCGAAAAAAAATACGCCTCTACAATGGGCGCCCGAAGGCAGCGACGAAGAGTATAAAAACAAAATCCGGAACATTATCGATTATATCTATGCGGGAGAGGTTTTTCAGGCCAACCTGTCCCGCCGCTGGGAAGCATCCCTTCCGGAGACGTTCGATCCTTTCGCCCATTACCTGCATTTAAGAAAAACAAACCCGGCCCCTTTCGCGGCCTATATGAATTTCGGCTCTCTCAAAATCGCCTCTACCTCCCCCGAACGGTTTTTATCGGTCAAAAGCCGGAACGTTGAAACACGGCCCATTAAAGGGACCCTGCCCTCCTCAAAAAACCCAAACCTTCTGCTCGGCAGCGAAAAAAACCGCGCCGAAAACATGATGATTGTCGATCTCATGCGCAACGACCTGTCCAAGGTCTGCGAAAACAGATCTGTTTGCGTCCCACAGCTTTGCGGACTGGAAACGTTTGAAGGCGTGCACCATCTCGTCTCCATCGTAAAGGGAACGCTTCGAAAGAAATACGGACCCGTAGACCTCCTGAAAGCCTGCTTCCCCGGCGGCTCCATCACGGGTGCCCCCAAAGTCCGCGCCATGGAAATAATTGAAACGCTGGAGCCGTACCGCCGCGGCCCCTACTGCGGCGCCCTTGGCTATATCGGATTCAACGGACAGATGGATACCAGCATCACCATCCGCACGCTTGTCTATTCCGGCGATACGGTAACGCTTCAAAGCGGCGGTGGAATTGTTTATGATTCCAATCCGGAAGAAGAATTGCAGGAAACCTGCGACAAAGCCCAAAAAATATTTGAAAGTTTCGAACCGCCTGAAAAGAAAGAAGACGCCGCATGAATATTTTCTGGCTCAACGGAGCATTCCTGCCGGAAGAAGACGCTTTAATCTCCCCGGAAGACAGCGGATTCACAACCGGAATCGGTGTCTTCGACAGCCAGCTCGCCGTCGATGGAAAACTCGTTTACGGAGAAGAACATTTTGCGCGGCTTATGCATGACAGTGAAATCGTTATCCAAAAAAAACCGGATACGGATATTAATGCGTTTATCCGAACCGCAGAAAAACTTCTTCAAAAAAACAATTTGGTCGCAGGCCGTGCGCGCGTGCGTAGCACAATCACAGGCGGCATCCCGGAGCATATCTTAGGACCCGCACAAAAACTGACGGTTTTAATGTGTGTCGGCCCGGCGCCTGACACCGGCACCCTGCCCCCTGTCAAAGCGTGCATTATTGCAGACTATCCGCGCATTGCAGGTTGCGCTCTCGAAAACTGCAAACGGCTGGATTATACGCGCAGCTACGCCGCGCGGCGCATGGCGGAGAAACAGGGCGCGCAAGAAGCCATTCTGACCAACACGGACGGCAATATCGCCTGCGGCGCCACCAGCAATATTTTTATCGAGGAAAACGGAACGCTCATCACCCCGCCTTTATCCGACGGTGTTTTGGCCGGCGTCACGCGCCGTAAAATCATTGAAGAGCGCGGGGCGCGGGAAGAAAGCATTTCGGTTGAGCGGCTAAAAAAGGCCGATAAAACCTTTCTAACCAATAGCCTCACGGGCCTGAGAGAAATAAGTAAAATAATATAGTTGACAAACTTATTAACGTTATGTAAACCTATGCCGGTTTTTAACGAAGGAGTAGATTTATGTCCCAAGGTCTTAAAGGTTTTCTAAAAACAGCCGCAGTGGCCGCACTCCCGCTCATTTCAGGCGCCGCACTGGCTCAGGATACGGACACAGGAATACAAAGCCGTTTTAGGCTCGTTTCGGCGGATCCCGAAACCCATTTGGCAACAATAAATGAGAGTGGAAAGGACTTTGTGACGGATTGTACAGAACTTGAAGTTCAACAAAGCTGGATAGAAAACAGTATTATCCGGGAAGCAACGGTCCCTCTATCAAATAACGAAAACAACAGACTCGCACTGTACTTAGGCCTTGGACAGTTAACCTATGAACAAGCACAAAGAAACTACCCTGAACAAATAGATAAAGATCCAGGCAATCAATTTAAATATGCCGCCCAGCTCGGAAAAGAACGAGACGTATTTATTAAAGCTCAAAAAGAAGCAGGGTGTTTCGTGCCGAAGGGAAGAACACTGACTCCAAAAGCACCTTAGATAATATCAGGCCGTCAGGAGAACGCCGGTAACCGCCGTTAATTTTGCCTGCGCCACTTCAAGGCTGCGCGCAATCCGGAGACTGGATACTTCATCCTTCGCCCGCCCCAGGTCCTCGTTCAGGTTGCGAATTTCCTGTTCGACCTCTTCTTTGTTAAGATCGGCCACATTCACGGCTTCCTCGGCCAGAACGGTGCAATTTGAAGCCGTCACATCCACAAACCCGCCGCCAATGAAAATCTTTTGGGCCTCTTTCCCCTCTTCGGACACAACCTCCATCACCCCCGGGCGAATAGAGGAGACAAGAGAGCTGTGGTTGGCCAGCACGCCGAAATCCCCCTCCGCGCCGGGAATCGTAACCCGAAACGCGCTTTCAGAAAGAAGTTTTCTCTCCGGAGAGACCAGTTCGAAATGGAATGTTTGCTGTTCCGACATGGGTATCTACGCCGCCTCTGCTGCCATTTTCTGTGCTTTGGCTTCGACTTCCTCAATCGTGCCGACCATGTAGAACGCGCTTTCCGGCAGGTGATCGTAAGCCCCGTCCACAATCGCGCGGAAACCTTTGATCGTGTCTTCAAGATTGACAAAAACGCCCGGAGAACCGGTGAAAACTTCCGCCACATGGAACGGCTGGGACAGGAAGCGCTGGATTTTCCGCGCGCGCGCCACAACCAGTTTATCGTCTTCCGAAAGCTCATCCATGCCGAGAATGGCAATAATATCCTGAAGGGCTTTGTACTGCTGAAGCGTTTTTTGAACGTCCGCAGCGCAGTTATAGTGATCCTCGCCCACAACGCGCGGATCCAGAATACGGGAGGTCGAATCCAGCGGGTCCACAGCCGGGTAAATCCCCAGCTCCGAAATCGCGCGGGACAGAACCGTCGTCGCATCCAGGTGAGAGAACGCCGTCGCCGGCGCAGGGTCCGTCAGGTCGTCTGCCGGCACATACACAGCCTGCACAGATGTAATAGACCCTTTATTGGTCGATGTAATCCGTTCCTGAAGCGCCCCCATATCCGTGGAGAGCGTCGGCTGATATCCCACAGCGGAAGGAATACGTCCCAGCAAAGCGGACACTTCCGCGCCGGCCTGCGTGAAACGGAACACATTGTCCATGAAGAACAGAACGTCCTGTCCCTCTTCGTCCCGGAAATATTCCGCCATGGTCAGACCGGAAAGCCCCACACGGGCACGCGCGCCCGGCGGTTCGTTCATCTGACCGTAAACCAGCGCCGCTTTGGATTCTCCGTCCGTTTTAATAACGCCGGATTCAATCATTTCGTGATACAGGTCGTTTCCTTCCCGGGTCCGCTCTCCCACACCGGCGAACACAGACACACCCCCGTGCCCTTTTGCGATGTTATTGATGAGCTCCATAATCGTCACGGTCTTGCCCACACCGGCACCGCCAAAGAGACCGATCTTACCCCCCTTGGCGTAAGGACACAGAAGGTCAACCACCTTAATCCCCGTCACAAGCTGCTCTGTCTCTGTGGCCTGTTCCACAAATTCCGGTGCGCTGCGGTGAATGGGGTAACGCTTTTTCGTCTTCGGCGCCGGCATTTCATCAATGGCATCACCAATCACATCAAAAATCCGGCCCAGTGTTTCAGGTCCGACAGGCACCGTAATCGGCCCTCCCGTATCCGTTACTTCCTGACCGCGGACCAGACCGTCTGTCGTGTCCATCGCGATACAGCGCACCGTGTTTTCCCCCAGGTGCTGCGCGACTTCCAGAACAAGCGTCTTCCCTTCATTGGCTTCGTTCACCGTGTGCAAGGCGTTCAAAATAGCGGGAACATTTCCCTCCTTGAACTGCACGTCCACAACCGCGCCTAAAACCTGCTGAACCGTTCCGTTTTCTTGTGCCATTTTTCTCTTCTCTCTTTTTCTACTTTTTAAAATTTAAGCTCTATTTTTTTAAAACCGGCGTGACCTTCAGCCGCTATAAATCCCGCAACTTTTTCAAAACGCCGACTTTCCGCCTTTTTCCAATCTAAAAAAGCTCCGGTACTCTCTTCTCCCCAAGCCGCAGCCAAAAGCTCTTGCAATTCTTTCCCCGAAAGGCGACTTGACACCTTACTCGTTTTATTTTCAGCCATTACACCGCTTCCGCACCCGAGATAATCTCGATGAGTTCCTTCGTGATGTAAGCCTGCCGCGCACGGTTGTACCGGATGGAAAGCTTGTCAATCATATCCCCGGCATTGCGCGTGGCATTATCCATCGCCGTCATCCGGGCCGCCTGCTCCCCGGCCGCGCTATCCAGAATCGCCCGGAAAATCTGCACGCCCAGATTGCGCGGCAACAAAAGCCCTAAAATCTCATTTTCTTCCGGCTCAAAGTCATAAGGACAAAGCGAAGCGGACGCTTCTTCCGGTTCATTGTCATTCGCTTCCTCAGGCTCTGCCGCCTTAAAAGGTATGAGCTGCTGCGCGGAAGGCTCCTGCGTGAGAACACTGCGAAACTTGTTATAAAGGAGCGTGCAGACATCGAACGCGCCTTTTTCAAAAAGCTCCTGCGTGACCCGCGCGACACCGCTGACCTCCGCAAAGGACACGCCTTTTTTCCCGGCAATCCCGACAAAGCTTTCCAGGATTTTATCGCCATGGTCGCGCTTTAAAAGATCGCGCGCCTTTCGCCCCACACAGATAAGCTTGACGGTTTTTCCTTCCGCTTCAAGCGCTTTGATCTGCTGGCGCGCTTTGCGAACGAGGTTCCCGTTAAACCCGCCGCAAAGACCACGGTCGGATGTCACGACAATCAAAAGATGGGTCTGATCCGCGCCGGTGCCGGTCAAAAGCCTGGGCGAAACATCCGTGATCGTCACGCCTTCCGTCATACGCGCCACCATACCCAGCATCGCCTGCGCGTAGGGCTGGGAAGCTTCGGCCTGTTCCTGCGCCTTTTTCAGCTTGGACGCCGCGACCATTTTCATCGCAGACGTAATCTTCCGCGTGGATTTCACGGAAGATATACGGTCTCTATATTCCTTAAGACTGGGCATTAAGGTCTAATATCCTTTTATCAGGCAGCTTGTTTAACGTTGGCAGAAAAACCGTTGGTGAATTTTTCCAGGAAAGCTTTCATTTTAGCTTCCAGCGCGTCATCCAGTTTTTGCTGCTTTTTGATTGTCTCCAGAATGTCTTTGCCGTTGGCGCGAACATCTTCCAGCAAGCGCTGTTCATACTCGCTCACCGAAGAAACCGGCACACCGTCCAAAAACCCTTTGGTACCGGCAAAAATCACAAAGACCTGCTCTTCCACCGCCAAAGGAGAGAACTGCGGCTGCTTCAAAAGCTGGGTCAGGCGGGCGCCGCGCGCCAGCAATTTCTGCGTCGAGGCGTCAAGATCCGACGCAAACTGCGCGAAGGCTTCCATCTCGCGATATTGCGCAAGTTCCAGTTTGATAGACCCCGCCACCTGTTTCATGGCCTTGATCTGCGCGGAAGACCCCACCCGTGACACAGACAGCCCCACATTGATGGCCGGACGAATCCCTTTAAAGAACAGGTCCGTTTCCAGGAAGATCTGGCCGTCCGTAATCGAAATCACGTTTGTCGGAATGTAGGCAGACACGTCCCCGGCCTGCGTTTCAATAATCGGCAACGCCGTCATCGACCCGCTGCCACGACCTTCTCCCAATTTACACGCCCGTTCCAAAAGGCGGGAGTGAATGTAAAACACGTCACCCGGATAGGCTTCCCGGCCCGGCGGACGCCGCAAAAGCAAGGACATCTGGCGATACGCCACCGCCTGCTTGGACAAATCGTCATAAATAATCAAAGAATGCAGACCGTTATTCAGGAACCACTCTCCAATAGACGCCCCGCAATAAGGCGCCAGAAACTGCATCGGCGCAGGATCGGAAGCAGTTGCAGCCACCACCACGGAATATTCCATGGCGCCCTGCTCTTCCAGTTCCTTCACCAGTTGTGCCACGGTCGAGCGTTTTTGTCCGATCGCCACATAGACGCAGTAAAGGTGTTTTTTCTCGTCCTTGTCGGCATTAACGGTTTTTTGATTGATAATGGCATCGATCGCCACCGCCGTTTTACCGGTCTGGCGGTCCCCGATAATCAACTCCCGCTGCCCCCGGCCAACCGGCACCAGCGCATCAATAGCTTTAAGGCCGGACTGCATCGGCTCATGCACGGATTTGCGTGGAATAATCCCCGGCGCCTTGACTTCGATCCGGCTGCTTTCCTTGTTTTTAAGGGGCCCTTTGCCGTCAATCGGGTTACCCAGCGCGTCCACAACACGGCCCAGAAGCTCCTTGCCCACAGGCACTTCCACGATCTCCCCGGTCCGGCGCACAATATCGCCTTCCTTGATATCGCGGTCATCCCCGAAAATCACGATCCCGACATTGTCGAGTTCCAGGTTCAGGGCCATCCCTTTAATCCCGCCGGGAAACTCAACCATTTCCCCGGCACGAACCTGATCCAGCCCGTACACGCGGGCCACCCCGTCCCCAACAGACAAAACCTGACCGATTTCGGCGATATCGGCCTGCGCCCCAAAGTCGGCAATCTGTTTCTTTAGAATTTCGGATATTTCAGCGGCACGGATTTCCATGTCTTAGCTTCCCTCTTTTTGCTTGTTTGTATCGGTTAAATTCACATTGGAGCTGGACTTCATCGCGCGCTCCAGCCGCTCCAGCTTCCGTTTGACGGAATCGTCAATCATCCGGGACCCGACGGTGACGACCATCCCGCCGATCAAGTCACGGTCAATCTCAACATTCAGGGAAACCTTTTTCCCCGTGGCCTTGCCAAGCGCCTCGCGCAGGGCCTTTGTCTGCGCATCCGTTAAAGCGAACGCGGCCTGCACCTGCGCATTCACTTCCCCGCGCCGGCGGGTAATATCCGTTTTAACGGCGCAGATAACGGCAGAAATAATGTTCAGGCGGTGATTTTCAGCCAGAAGCGCCAAAAAATTGCGGGTCAGCACGTTAAATTTCGCCTTTTCGGCAATGGAAATCATCGCATCGCGCTGGACCGCACGCTCAATCAAAGGAGAACGGATTAAATTCTGTAAATCAGGACAGCCGGAAAGCATCCCTTCCAGATCTTTTAAATCCTGCTCCACAGACTCGAGAGATCCCGCTTCCACAGCCGTATCCACGAGCGCATTCGCATAACGTAAGGCGGTAACGCCGGAAGTCTGTCTGGAAGCCACGTCTTGACCCTCTTTCGATTCTTAAAAGTTGGCTGAGGATTTAGCACAGGAAATAGCCCTGCGCAAGCGCTTAGCCCCTTAATTTTGAGAAGAATTTGAAAGCACTTCTTCTCTTCTGGCCTTTTTTCAAAATATTGCTAGAATCTTCAGGTAAATGTCCTGCTTTTTGCCTCCAGCCCCTTTATTTCGATGTCTTTAAAACCCCGTGCCATTTTCCTGCTTTTTATCGTCATCCTGACGGAAGGTTATATCGTTCTTTCCACAGAGCTTCTCGCGATCCGTCAAACCATTCCCTTCGTCGGAAGCGGGACGGATACCATTTCAATCATTATTGCCGCCGTTTTGATGCCCCTGGCCTTTGGCTATTACAACGGCGGAAAATTCAAACCGCATTATCAGGGACGCCGGTTTCTGACCGTTCGAAGCAAACTGCTGCAAAACATCCTTGTTTCATCCGTGTTTCTTATTCTTGCCATATCGTACGTCCCTCTTTTCCTCTTTTTTACGCTTCTTATCCAAAACGGCATCTATTACCGGCTATTGCTCACCGGGCTTTACGCCACCATCTTTCTTGTGACGCCCGTTTACCTGCTGGGACAGACAATCCCGCTTGTGAGCAACTTCTTTTCAAAAGAACGCCTGTCGGAAATTACCGGCCGGATGCTTTTTTTCTCCACGATCGGGTCCTTCCTCGGCGCCGTCCTCTCGACGATCATCCTGATGGCCACCATTGGCGTACACCATACGGCCTCTCTCACTTTCCTGCTGCTTGCCGCCATTTACCTGCTTTTGCGCAAAGACAGGAACCTTGAAAGAAACCTCCCTATTCTGTGCATTGCCGGAATGGGGCTCGTGTTCAACTCTTCAAGCGTTATGGAGAATCTGCATATTGTGGAAAACAATCAATATAATACGATTATGGTGACGGAAGATCCGCAGACCCACAGCCGCACAATCTCCCTGAACAACAATTCCTCTTCAACCCTGCACGCCGACGGGCGGCCCCACGAATACATCCATTTCATCGAAAAGCATTACATCAACCCCCTGCCTGCCGAAGACGCGCCAAAAAGAATTCTTGTGATAGGCGCGGGCGGGTTCACGCTGGGGCTCCAGGACACTAAAAACATCTACGATTTTGTGGATATTGACGGCTCTCTTAAAGAGGTATCCGAAAAATATTTTTTACAAAAACAGCTCGGGCCGAACAAGCATTTTTACCCCTCTCCCGCGCGCGCCTTCCTGATCCAGAACAAAAACGACTATGACCTGATCGTTCTGGACGCCTATTTCGGAGGCGTAAATATCCCCGAGCATCTCGTCACGCAGGATTTTTTCAAGCAAATCCGGGAAACGCTCACGAAGGGAGGAACGGTTGTTGCAAATTTCATCGTCCACCCGAATTTTTCCGACCGCTTCAGCCAGCATATCGATACGACATTCCGGTCCGTTTTTCCTTTCATCACCCGCCAGATGATTGAAGACTATAACGGATAGAGCATCCATCATGACAGGCAAAGCAACATCCTTTACATCTATCAGGATCAGGATTTTGCAACGCCTCAGAAAGTCTACACCGACAACCTGAACACAATCTTTCTGGACAAGCCCCAAAAAAGATAAGCCTGCCAGCATGATAAGGCGGGTTTTTAATAAAAACTCTGGGGATCGATATCGACAGACACGCGCACAGAGGAAGGGATTTTTATCCCTTTTAACCAGTGCGTTATTGCCTTTTGAATATCTATTTTCTTATCGGCCCGCACCAGCAGACGCCGCCGGTAGTTTCCGCGCAGACGGTACATCAGCGCATCCGCCGGCCCGAACGTCTGTATTTCCTCGCCCTTTTGGGGCGCGGTGCGTCCCAGCGCCCGCGAAACCTCCACCACCTGCGCCTCGTCACGTCCTGAAACAATAACACCCGCCAGCCGGCTGAAAGGCGGCATGCCGGAATTCTCCCGCTCCTGCGCCTCCACCCGTAAAAATTCATCGCGCGCCCCGCCCGCCAGCGCCTGCATCACGCGGGCCTCCGGGTTAAACGTCTGAAGATAGACATGGCCTTTCATATCTTCCCGTCCCGCGCGCCCCGCCACCTGATGCAGCAATTGATAGGTGCGCTCCGTAGCGCGCAAATCCCCGCCGGACAGCCCCAGATCCGCATCCACCACCCCCACGCAAGTCAATTTGGGGAAGTGATGACCTTTGGCAATAATCTGAGTCCCGATAATGATGTCGACTTTGTGATCCTGAATATCGGATAAAAGAGCTTTCAATTGCTCATGCGTCCCGGCCGTATCGCTGGAAAGCACGGAAATACGGGCCTCCGGAAAATACTCCTTCGTCTCCTCCATAATTCTCTCCACACCGGGACCGCAAGCCGCCAGCGACTCCCTGTCCCCGCAGGAAGGACAGGTCAGCGGACGGTCTACAAAATGGTCGCAGTGGTGACAATGAAGCCTGCCCGTCTTGCGGTGGTCGATCAGCCAGGCGCTGCAGCGCGGACATTCAAAACGGTGCCCGCAGGTCCGGCACAGCGTCAGCGGCGCATAACCCCGCCGGTTCAAAAATAAAAGGGACTGCCGTCCCGCTTCCAGCGTTTCCGCCATCGCTTTTTGCAAGGATGGAGAGATAAAATGCTGGCGCGCCATTTTTTCCTGCCGCAGATCCACCAGATGAATCTCCGGCAAATCCGCGCCCCCGTGGCGATCCGGCAGACTCAGATGGCTGTAGCGCCCTTCCCACGCATTGTGAATCGTCTCCAGCGACGGCGTTGCCGACACCAGCACAACGGGTATCTCCCCTAAACTGGCCCGCACAATCGCCATATCCCGCGCATGATAAATCACGCCGTCTTCCTGTTTATAAGCGGGATCATGCTCCTCATCGACGACGATCAGCCCCAGATCCGCATAGGGCAAAAACAGGGCCGAGCGCGCCCCCACAACCACACGGCTTTCCCCGGTGACCACGCCGCGCCACGTCTTTTTGCGCTGCGCCGAAGAAAGGGAAGAATGCCAAAGCGCCGGAACGCAGCCAAAGCGGGTTTTAAAGCGGTCTAAAAACGCATTGGAAAGCGCAATTTCAGGAAGCAAAATAAGGACTTGCCTGTTTTGCCTTAAAGCCTGCGCGACCGCCTCAAAATACACTTCCGTCTTTCCCGCTCCGGTCACACCGTCTACCAAGGTCACGTTGTAACGGCCTGTTTTGACTTTTTCTTTTAAGTCCCGGGCAGAGTC
The DNA here is from genome assembly GCA_023898765.1 of Rhodospirillales bacterium. Taxonomy (NCBI): domain Bacteria; kingdom Pseudomonadati; phylum Pseudomonadota; class Alphaproteobacteria; order Rhodospirillales; species Rhodospirillales bacterium. The sequence continues at coordinate 1,858,137 of CP060238.1, forward strand.
CTGCTGCACGGAAGAAAGCAAAGGGCCGGGCCGCTCCGGGTCTGGCAAGCGGCAGGGCGCCGGCGCCGACAGGCTAATCTGTTTGAGATAGCCTTTCTCAAAGAGCCCCTTGATAACCCCCGAAGAACATCCCGCTTCCTCCGCCAGTTCGCCCGCCCGCCGTGGCAGTCCGTCCGACACAATTTCCATCACGCGGCGGGCCTGAGGAGAAAGCGACTCTCCCTCCTTCCCTGCACGCGAAAAAACATACCCCGTCACAGGCTTTGGCGGCTCCAGCGCACCGGGCACACTTAAGGACAGCTTCAGAACGCTCCCTCTGGCCGCCATGGTATAGCCCGCCATCCAGTCCAGAAACCGGCGGTGAGCCTCCGGCATGGGGGGAAGATCGTATCGGGATAAAACATATTTAAGCTTTTTGGACGAAACGCCGCCTTCCGCCTCCCCCCACACCACCGCCGGAATTTCACGCCGTCCCAGCGGCACACAGACATACGCCCCCGCGCAGATTTCCAGCCCCTCCGGCACACCGTAATCATACGCTTTGTCCACAGGATACGGGACAAGAACGGACTTCCTCCCTGTTTCCCGGGAGAGCATGTCATCCTCTTCTTGAAAAAGTGTCTGCATATGGTTACCTATGATGCTCAGGATTCATATAAAAGGAAAGAGCCCATCATGAAATTCTTCGTCGACACAGCAGATATTGATGACATTAAAGATCTCGCCTCTACGGGATTGCTTGACGGGGTCACGACCAACCCCTCCTTGATCGCCAAATCCGGGAAAAATTTCATCCCGCTGATTGAGGAAATCTGCTCTGTCGTTGCAGGCCCCGTCAGCGCCGAAGTCGCCGCGACAGACTATGAGACCATGCTCAAGGAGGCAAACGTCCTGAAAAAAATCGCGCATAACGTCGCGATCAAGGTGCCGCTTACGCCGGACGGCCTGAAAGTCTGCAAAGAGCTTTCTGATGAAGGCACCATGGTGAATGTCACCCTGTGCTTCTCGGCAGCTCAGGCTATTCTGGCCGCCAAAGCGGGCGCAACCTTTATCTCCCCTTTCGTCGGACGGCTGGACGATATTTCGCAGGACGGGCTGGGGCTGATTTCCGAAATTTGCACCATCTACGACAACTACCCGGATTTCCATACCGAGGTGCTGGTGGCCTCTATCCGGCATCCGATGCATATCGTGGACAGCGCCAAAATGGGCGCCCATGTCGTGACCTGCCCTCCCGGCGTCATTCGCCAGCTCTACGCACATCCTTTAACGGATAAAGGGCTTGCCGCCTTCGTCGAAGACTGGAAAAAAACCGGGCAAAGCATTTTGTAAAAACAGAATATCTTTCTCTGTGGTAAAATCAGGGCATGAGCGATTCAACGCCGAAAACAGATGCGCCGGTCATAACCGCCCAGGAAGTCGTGGACTTTCTACGCGCCCACCCGAAATTCCTGCAGGAAAACCCGCAGGTCTGCGATTTTCTGATCCCGCCCAAAAACAGCAATGGAAAAAACGTGGCGGATTTCCAGTCCTTCCTGATCGACCGCCTGAAATCGGACAAGAAAGATGTGCTGGAAACTACCAGGGAAATCGTGGAAAACGCCCGCTCCAACATGAACAACCAGCAGCGAATCCACGAAACCGTCCTGCGCCTTCTGGACGCCCGGAATTTTGACGAATTCATCCATATCACGACCATGGATCTTTCGGCCATGCTCGACACCGATATCTCGGCCCTTCTGGTTGAATCGAACGGACATGACATCCCCCACATTTCCACCAACGGAATCCGCATCCTTCCGGAAGGAACGGTCGATAAATGGATGCAAGGCAAAAATATCCTGCTGCAATCGAATATCAGCGGCATCGAAGCCATTTATGGCGGCGGGGCGAATCTTGTGCAATCCCAGGCCCTTCTGCGCATCGATATTTCAAGGGACACGCCGCCCGCCCTTCTGGTCTTCGGCAGCCGCGACCCCCTCATGTTTCAGGACGGGCAGGGCACGGAAATGGTCATGTTCCTCGCCCGCGCCTTTGAACGGATTTTCAGGTCATGGCTGACACTGCCGAAATAAAACCGGACCTTTCCGCCCTCTGCGCCCCCGACCTTGCCAAAATCCTGCAGGACTGGCACAGATGGCTCAAAATCGAAAAGAACCTCTCCCCCCATACGCTAAGAGCTTACCAGCGCGATGTCTCACAATTTCTGACTTTCCTCGCCCGGCATGACGGCAGGGCCCTTTCGATTGACGCCCTCTCCGGCTCTTCCCTTGCGGATTTCAGGGCATGGATGTCGCGGCAGGCCATTGACGGCGCATCCAGCGCTTCGCGCGCCCGCGCGCTCTCCGGCGTTAAAAACTTCATCGGCTGGATGGACAGGCAGGGCATCGCCCACAACGCCTCCATCGGAAATGTGCGCAGCCCCAAGCAGCCCCGCAAACTCCCCCGCCCGCTCGAAGAAATTCAGGCCTTCCGGCTGCTGGAAAACATGCCGGACGATACATGGACCGAACGCCGCGACAAGGCCCTGTTCACGCTCCTTTACGGCTGCGGCCTGCGCATCGACGAAGCGCTGACCTTAAATATCGAAGACCTGCCCCGCGACGGATTTTTGCGCGTCACCGGAAAAGGAAACAAGGAACGTCAGGTTCCTGTCCTGTCCCAGATCGAGCCCGTCCTTGAAAATTACCGTAAAAGCTGCCCTTACCCGGAAGAGCCGGCCCGCGCCTTTTTCCTGGGGGCAAAAGGAAAACGCCTGAATCAGGGCGTGGCCCAAAAGACCATGCGGGATTTGCGCAAAACGCTCAACCTGCCGGAGACGGCTACACCGCACGCCCTGCGTCACAGCTTCGCCACGCATCTTCTCCAAAACGGAGCAAATTTACGGGAAATTCAGGAACTCCTCGGCCATGCCTCCCTCAAATCGACCCAGCGTTACACGGATGTGAATGACGCAAAGCTGATGGAGGTTTACAGGAAATGCCATCCGAGAGGGTAAACGCCCCCGGCGGCGTAAGACATAAAAAAGCTTGCGGCCGCTTTTGAGTGATGTTATGTGAAAGAATTATCGTTGTAATTTTTAAGGTACAAAACATGCGAGATCCGCGTCTGCCCCAATTTCCGACCGTGTTTGAAGCAGAATTGGAAAGATTGTATAACGAATGCCGTGGTGAGAAAGAGCACTCTTACCTGTTTGTAACATTACCGGTCCGGCAGAGGCCGGACGAAAACAATAGTGACTGTAAATTCCATTCTGTTCGCTTGAAAGATGATCCTTTAGGGGCCTTATCTCTGCTCAGGCACCGGAACAGGACTGTTATCGTTGCCCTTGATCTTCTTGATCCTGATGGATTCGAAGGGCAGTGGCCTTACAAGGCCGGTCAGATAACGAACGTCAGCATTCTAAGACAATACCCCGTTATAAATATCGCGGACCAATCACATATAAAGCCCGCCATGGCGAAAAAGGCGACAGGCCAAAGATACACGCCGCCGCCTTATATTCGGGCTGTCGTTTCTTCCCAGAGAGCCTCTACATGTGAATCGGGCGGCCATCAACGGCCAAAGCCGCTTCCTTGATCACTTCTTCCAGAGTCGGGTGCGCATGACAGGTGCGAGCGATATCTTCGGCGGACGTGCCGAACTCCATCCCCAGCACGACTTCGCCGATTAAGGTCCCGGCTTCAGGGCCAATGATATGAGCGCCCAAAACGCGGTCCGTTTCGGCATGCGCCAGAATTTTGACAAACCCGTCCGTGCACCCCATCGCCCGCGCCCGCCCGTTCGCCATGAAAGGAAATTTCCCGGCTTTATAGGGCACGCCGTCTTCCTTGAGCTGTTCTTCCGTCCGGCCGACGCAGGCCACTTCCGGATGCGTATACACCACGCCGGGAATAAGATTATAATCGATATGGCCCGATTGCCCGGCCAGCATTTCGGCCAGCACCATGCCTTCATCCTCGGCTTTATGCGCAAGCATCGGCCCGATAATCACATCGCCAATCGCATAGACTCCCTCGGCGCTTGTTTTGAAGTGCCCATCGGTTCTGATCCGGCCGCGCTCGTCCAGCTCCACGCCCGCCGCCTCCAGATTAAGGGACTCCGTGTAGGGTTTGCGTCCCACAGCCACGAGCACAATCTCCGCAGAGATCTTTTCTTCCGCGCCGCCCGCCGCAGGTTCCAGCATTAAATCCACGCCCGCCGCGCCGGATACCGCCGATGTCACCTTCGTTGAAAGCCTGAAATCAAGCCCCTGTTTTTGAAGAAGCTTGCGCGTTTCCTTACGGATTTCCCCGTCCATTCCGGGCAGGATTTCATCCAGAAATTCCACGACCGTCACTTTAGCGCCCAGACGGCCCCAGACGGAGCCAAGCTCCAGCCCGATAACCCCGCCGCCAATCACAACCATATTTTCCGGCACTTTCTCCAGTTCCAGCGCGCCCGTGGAAGAGACAATTCTTTTCTCGTCAATATCAATGCCCGGCAGACCGGCCACATCGGAACCCGTGGCAATCACAATGTGTCTGGCGCTGTAACTTTTTCCCGCCACGTCCACCTTGCCGCCGCCGGAAAGTTTTCCCGCCCCTTTGAGCCAGTCCACCTTGTTTTTCTTAAACAGGAATTCAATGCCCTGCGTGTTGGCACCGATGACGGACTCCTTGAATTTCATCATCTCCGGCAGGTCGACCTCCGCGCCGGTCACTTTTACGCCCATTTTGGCCAGATGCTTCCCCGCCTCTTCATATTTTTCAGACGCCGACAAAAGCGCTTTCGATGGTATGCAGCCGACATTGAGGCATGTCCCCCCCAGCGTTTCGCGCTTTTCGACACAGGCCGTTTTCATCCCCAGCTGCGCGCAGCGAATGGCGCAGACATAGCCGCCCGGGCCGGCCCCAATGACAATCACATCGTAAGAATTCTGGTCGCTCATGCTTATCTCCTGTTCCAGAAAGAGGCTAGCGCAACCCTCCGAAAAAGCAAGAGCGCTGCAAAGATTTATTCAGAGAATTCAGGCATTTCAACGTTAAGCGCCGCCCCAGTCTTCGAGCCACAGATCCGGCTTTTCTTCCCGGAACTTTTTAACCAGCGCAATGCAATCCGGATCCTCCAGAACGGTGACCTCCACCCCGCGCTCCCGTAAAAACTCAATATTTCCTGCAGAATTGACGGCATCCCCCACAACGACACGCGGAATTTTAAACTGCACAATCGTGCCCGCACACATCATGCAGGGGCTCAACGTTGTATACATTGTGGTGTCACGGCGGGATTCATGCCGGCCAGCCGCCCGCATCGCCGCCATTTCCCCATGGAGAATCGGGTTGCCTTCCTGCACCAGCATATTATGTCCTTCACCCAGTATCCGGCCCGAGTCATCGACGAGAAGGGCGCCAATGGGACAGCCCCCTTCCCGATAACTTTCAAGCGCCAAACGATAGGCCCGTTTCATATAATGATTGTGGTCGCATTGCATAATTCCCTGTATAATGGGCCGATGTTAAAAAAACAAGACGCTCCCCTTCAGACGCCTTTTCAGCAGATGCAAGCCGCTGTGGACATCGTCCACACAAGCGAGCACCCGCATAACAAAGTCGCAGCAACCCTGTTCAATGAAAGATTTTCGATCTCCTGCACCAATCACTGGCCGGAAAAAATCAAAGAAAAAATAGGTACAGAGAAAAAAATCGGAAATTCTTCGGGAACTATCCATGCGGAAACGGCCTGTATTTTAAACGCGCCGCAAGCCACAGAGGACGCCTCCCTTTGCATCACCGACCCTTTTTGCCCGAACTGCGCCAAAAACGTTGCCGAAGCGGGAGTCAAAACCATCTATATCGACCATAAAGGATTCGATAAGGACTTCTTTAAACGCCGGGGAGAGCAATTCGACACCATGTCGATGCAGATTTGCGAACATGCGGGCATAAGCGTGTACGAACTTCGCCGCGAGGACGAAAAACTTGTTCCTATTCTGGAGGTGCCCTATAGCTACATTCCGCCGGAAGACAGCCCTATCGATATGCAGCCCATCCTGAAAGCCGATGATACATTGCTCCGGCAGCTTGTCCAGAAAGCGGAAAAAGACCATAGCCGCCGGAAATTTGCGATCGCCCTGGCCCGCGATAACGATAGCGCCCTTTTTTCCCTTGTTGCGCGCGCCCACGCCGTCCGGGGATATTCCATGAGCGACCCGGACGAAGCCCTGGACCTTCTGACCCCGATCGGGAAATACAGCTTTATTCAGGAGCCCGTAAACCGGACCCTTATGTTCATGGCCCGAAGGGGACTAAAACCGGAACCCGGATATTTCTATTGTTCTCAAGTCCCAACCTCACGGGAGCAGGTCAATCTGGTCGGCGCGGGCATCAAGCGCATTACCGTGGGCGATTTCCAAAGATGCCGGGATCCTCATGGCCGCGAAGCGATGCGGCAACTGAAAGATGCGGGCATTTTAAGATATAACTAAAGGGGCTGTCCCCCGGCCTGACCACTAAATATCCAGCAGGAGCCTCTGCGGATCTTCGATCGCATCCTTGATCCGCACCAGGAAGCTGACCGCCTCGCGCCCGTCAATCACCCGGTGATCGTAAGACAGGGCCAGATACATCATCGGCCGCACCTCGACGCTTCCGTCCGGCATCGCCATGGGGCGGGGCTGGATTTTATGCATCCCCAAAATACCGGATTGCGGCATGTTTAGAATCGGCGTGGAAAGAAGGGAGCCGAATATACCGCCGTTGGTGATGGTAAAGGTGCCGCCCTTCATTTCGTCCATCGACAGTTTCCCATCGCGTGCGCGGGTCCCCACATCCATAATGGATTTTTCAATATCCGCCATGGACTTGTCATCGCAATCCTTGACCACAGGCACCACAAGCCCCTGCGGCGTACTCACCGCCACCCCGATATCATAATAATTTTTATAAACCAGTTCATCGCCGTCTATTTCGGCATTGACCGCCGGAATTTCTTTCAGGGCATTGACCGCCGCCTTCACAAAGAAAGACATGAAGCCCAGCTTCACCCCGTGTTTTTTCTCGAAGCTGTCTTTATATTCCTTGCGCAGATCCATCACCGCGCCCATATCCACTTCATTAAACGTGGTCAGCATGGCCGCCGTGTTTTGCGCATCTTTCAAATGCTTTGCGATCGATTGGCGCAGGCGGGTCATGCGCACACGCTCTTCCCGCTCACCCGGCGCACGCGGCGTTTCGAGCGCCGCAGAAACCTCAACAGGATGTGTCGACACGGCTTGCGGCGCAGGCGTTTCCGCCGCACTCCCGCCGTCATTCACAAAAGCCAGCACATCTTCCTTGGTCAGACGCCCGTCTTTTCCGCTGGCCGGAATTTTATCCGGATCCAGATTATGATCGCTCACCAGCTTCAAAACAGCCGGAGACAGCTTCGGCTCCTCTTCGGCGCCCGCTGAGGCCGCAGGCGTTTCCTTTTTAGGCGCTTCGGCAGCCGCAGGCGCAGAATCGTTCGCCGCAGAGCTTTCGCCAATCTCCCCAAGAATCGCCCCCACCTCGACATTCTTCCCCTCGGCGACAATAATTTTACGGATCGTCCCCGCTTCGGGCGCATTCACTTCCAGCGTCACCTTATCGGTTTCCAGCTCGACAATCGGCTCATCCGCACTGACAACTTCGCCCTCTTTTTTAAGCCATTTGGCTACCGTGGCTTCGCTAACGGACTCTCCAAGGGTGGGAACAACAATCTGGGTCATAAGATATACCTTTTAAAAAAGTTAAAAACCGACTTCAGTAAGTTACGCCTTCTTACCTAAACACTCAATGCCTCATCCACCAGCGCCTTTTGCTGCGCCACATGGCGGGACATCAGGCCCGTCGCCGTCGCAGCAGCTTCAGCGCGCCCGATATATCTCACACGGCCGGCCTTATGCCCGGCCTCTTCCATAACATCGTCAATATGCGGAGAAACAAAGGACCATGCACCCATATTCTTCGGTTCTTCCTGACACCAGACCACATCCGCATTTGGATAGGTTTTAAGCTCTTTAGCGATCAAATCCGCCGGAAACGGATAAAGCTGTTCCACGCGGAGCAGGACGATATTCTCGATATTCCGGTCGCGGCGCTCCTGAAGAAGGTCATAATAAACCTTTCCCGTACAAAACACGATGCGCCTGATTTTATCCGCCGGCGCCAGTTTTTCCCGGTCATGATCCCACAAGGTACGGCGAAAAATACTTTCTCCCGAAAAATCGGAAAGCGGCGAAACACATAATTTATGCCGCAGCAGGGATTTCGGCGTCATCAACACCAAAGGCTTCCTGAAATCACGGCACATCTGCCGGCGCAAAATGTGAAAATAGTTGGCAGGAGACGTGCAATTGGCCACCTGCCAGTTATCTTCCGCGCACGCCTGCAGGAACCTTTCCAGACGCGCGGAGGAATGCTCCGGCCCCTGCCCTTCATAACCATGCGGCAAAAGCAGAACCAGACCGGACATGCGCAGCCACTTTGTTTCCCCGGCGGAAATAAACTGGTCAATCATGACCTGCGCCCCGTTTGCGAAGTCGCCGAACTGCGCTTCCCACATCACAAGCGTCCGCGGATCGGATAAAGAATAGCCATACTCAAACCCCATCACAGCCATTTCGGACAGCGGGCTGTTATGAACCTCATATTTCGGCTGGTTTTCAGAAACATAATTCAGGAAGAAATGTTTTTCTTCCGTTTCCTGATCGTAAATAACGGCATGACGCTGGGAAAAAGTGCCGCGCCCGACATCCTGCCCCGACAGCCGGACGCCGTATCCGTCTTTAAGTAAACTTCCAAACGCCAGAGCTTCCGCCGTCGCCCAGTCAAACCCCTCGCCGCTTTCAAACATTTGTTGTTTCGCAGACAACAGCCGGACAATTTTCGGATTGGCGTTAAAGCCCTCCGGAACATTCGTCAAAACCTTTCCTATATGCTGCAGATCCGCTTCGGGAATCGCCGTACGCCCGCTGCGCTTTCCGCCGGGAGGCAACCCGAACCCGGACCATTCCCCGTCCAGCGAATCCGCTTTGGACGGATTGTAACTTTTTGTTGCCTCAAAAGCCTCTTCCAGAAAGTCCGTGAATTCCCCGACCATTTCCTGCGCTTCCTCTTCCGAAATCACGCCTTCCGCGACAAGCTGGTCGGCGTAAATCTCGCGCGTCGTTTTATGGTCCTTGATCTTTTTATACATCAGCGGCTGGGTAAAGGCCGGTTCATCGCCTTCATTGTGACCGAAACGGCGATAGCAGAACATATCAATCACAACGTCCTTGCGAAATTTTTGCCGGAATTCCGTTGCCAGCCGCGCCACATGGACAACGGCCTCCGGATCATCGCCATTCACATGAAGAATCGGCGCCGCCAGCATTTTCGACACATCCGTGCAATACGGACCGGAACGGCTATATTCCGGCATGGTCGTAAAACCGATCTGGTTATTAATCACGATATGAACCGTGCCGCCCACACGATAGCCCGGCAGTTCGGAAATCATCAGCGTTTCGGCCACAATCCCCTGCCCCGCATAGGCCGCATCCCCGTGAAGCAGCAAGGGCATAACCTCAACAGCCTCGCGGTCCTCACGCTGGACCTGTTTGGCCCGCACCTTTCCGATAACAACAGGGTTTACAAATTCCAGATGGGAAGGGTTCGCCGTCAAGGAAAGATGAATCACATTGCCGTCAAAATCACGGTCGCTCGACGTCCCCATATGGTACTTCACATCGCCGGAGCCCTGCACATCGTCGGGAACGCTGGAGTTCCCCTGGAACTCGCTGAACACGGCCGTAAAGGGCTTGCCCATCACGTTCGTCAAAACGTTCAGACGGCCCCGATGCGCCATCCCCAGCACAATCTCCTTCAGGCCAAGCTGCCCGCCCCGCTTCATAATTTGCTCAATACAGGGGATCAGCGCCTCCCCCCCGTCCAGGCCGAAGCGCTTGGTCCCTACATATTTGGTATGAAGAAACTTTTCAAACGTGTCCGCCGCCGTAAGACGCTGCAAGATCGCCCGTTTTCCGTTGATCGTAAAATCCGTGTGATTGCGCGGCTCTTCTATACGTTGCTGTATCCATGTTTTCTCATCCGGATCCGTGAGATGCATAAACTCCACCCCGATGGTGCCGCAATAGGTTTCCTTCAGCGCCGCCAGAATTTCGTGCAAAGTCGCCGTTTCCATCCCCAGAACACCGCCGATATAAATAGGCCGGTCGTAATCCGAAGGCGAAAACCCGTAATGCGCCGGATCAAGCTCAGGGTGGTAATCCTTGTCTTTCAGCGCCAGCGGATCGAGACGGGCGATCAGGTGCCCGCGCACACGGTAGACGCGGATCATCATCAGCGCCCCGATAGAATCCTGCGTTGCCCGATGGACTTCCTCCTTGCTTAATCCGGCGGCAAAGCCGTTCGTCGCAGGACGGGGTTCCCCGGAAACGTTATCCGGCAGGGCATGGGTCGCCTGCTCAAAATCGCTAAAACCGTTTTTGTCTTTCCTGTGCGTCTCCGGCGTCCAGCTTGCGCCATGCAGCTCCCGCAGCAGCGAGACTTCCTGATCGCCCAGCGTGTCAAAAAAATCCCGCCAGCTCGCATCGACCTTGCTTTTGTCTTTAAGGTAGATGCCATAGAGATGCATCATATATTCGGACGTGGACCCGCTTAGAAAAGAAAGATTACCAGACATATTGACCTTTCGGGGACAGGAGCCCCTCCCTCATTGCGTTGACTTGAGAATCGAACAGCAGCACAGACAAATAGATACGCGAAAAGGTACAAGAAAACCGAAAACCCCTCTCTCTTTCAGGGTTTGAGACTTTCCTTTAACTTCTGAAGAGCTGCCGCTTCCGCTGCGCTAATGTTTTCAGGCTCATCCGCGAGAGGATCCGAAAAGCGCTCCAGAAGACGGCTCATCATGCCACCGCCCACTTCCTCGCCACCTTCAAACTCACCCGCAGCCTGCGCAACAACGCGCGCGATCCGCAACAACATCTCTTTGTAATTCCTGATATTTTCGTCCGGCAGCCGCGCTTCCATCAGGCGGAGCGCCTTTTCCATGTCCGGTATAATCCGCGACTCAAGGGCCTTCCACGCGTCCCACATATGCCTGTATGTCAGCGTCTGATCGACAACCGCGCTCACGAAAGGGGTCGCCTTCTCTTCTTTGGCAACCCCCTGCAAAACGGAAAGAAGGGCACGCTCCTCCTTGCGGTCATCCCTGTCCCCTTCCACATCGTCCACGCCGCCGATCCACGCGCCCACACGGTAGGGCAGCGAGACAATCAGCGCCAGATCTTCTTCCATAAAATCGTCAAAGAAATACATGGAGGCAAGACTACACCAAAATCACACGTAAAAAAAGAGGCGGGCTGCGTTGAAACACAGCCCGCCAGGTTCCGAAGGGAAGGGTGGAACGCTAAAATTCTAAAATCCGGTGAGGCTTAAAATCGCCGCGGCAGCGGTATCCATAAAGTTTCCATCCGCAACCATCATCAGCGCCATCAACCATAATCCTGTGCCCATCACATATATTGTATTCGTCATCTGTTTTCTCCCTGACCAGTTAAACCCGTTATACCCACCCTGAAGGCTTGCAAGGCAGAGGCCAGCGTCCCAGGCCATCTCCCCTGTCCGAGGACTCCCCTCAGGCGACTTCACGTTATGTAAATAAATTCCATTAAATCAAAGGGTTAGCGCCTTAAAAGCGCCACAGACTGACGCCTAAAATTTGAGGTAAATCCCTGAAAAAGCGGCAAAAAAGACCGGCCCGGCCTGCCACCCGGCAATATTTTCCGTATCAATACGCGCCTTTTATTGACATATACACAGGCAGACTTTAGGTATAGAGCTGTTTTGAATTTAACATCGTAAGAAGAGTTTTATTATGTCTGATACCGAAGCTCATGAACGCACCTCCTTCTCGCATCTCCCAGCCTATTTACAAGGAGGACTAAACATCCTAGAGAAAAATATCTCCGCAATTACATCACAAAATCAGGAACAACAAATTTGTACTGCCTTTAAGCTTGCTTCCGAAACAATCTTTATGTCTCCGGCAGACAAAAGACTTTACACGTACCCCAGCTTTTCAGCCCAAAGAATTGACGGCACCTTATATCTTGCTTTTAACAATCTTGTGGCACCAAATTCCAACGTCATGGTCATGGACGAAAGCAGCAATAAATTACGACCATTAAACGAAGTGGCCAAAACGTTGAATCAAAAAGCCGAACAAGCCTTACGCAATATGGTGCGTGAAGGAGTGTACGTTGCCTATGGGGCCAAGGCGCCCTCTCCTACGAAAAACTAGACTAAGCGGCCATTGCTTCCTTGACGGCCTGCCCCAACCCGGCAGGACTGTCCGACACAACAAAGCCGGCGGCCCGCATCGCCGCCATCTTGGCAGGCGCGGTATCATCGGCGCCGGAAATCAGCGCGCCGGCATGGCCCATCCGTTTCCCCGGCGGCGCCGTCGCCCCGGCAATAAAGCCTGCAATCGGCTTCTTGTTTTTCAGGGATTTATAAAATTCGGCCGCTTCGATTTCCGCCGTACCGCCGATTTCCCCGATCATCAGGATGGCTTCCGTTTCATCGTCATCCATGAACATTTCGATACAGTCGATAAAATTCGTCCCGTTCACAGGGTCGCCGCCAATACCGATGCAGGTCGTCTGCCCCAGACCGACCGCGCCCGTTTGCGCGACAGCTTCATAGGTCAGCGTCCCGGAGCGGGACACAATCCCGACCTTCCCGCGCGTATGGATATGGCCGGGCATAATCCCGATCTTGCATTCCCCCGGCGTAATCACCCCCGGACAGTTCGGCCCGATCAGCCGCGTTTTCGAACCCTGCAGCGCCCGTTTCACCTTCACCATATCCAGAACGGGAATCCCTTCGGTGATACAGATGGCCAGCTCGATTTCGGCATCAATGGCCTCTAAAATAGCATCGGCAGCAAAAGGCGGCGGCACGTAAATCACGCTCGCATTACAATCCGTTTTCTCTTTAGCCTGCGCCACCGTATCAAACACAGGCAAGCCCAGATGCTCCGACCCGCCTTTGCCCGGCGTCACCCCGCCCACCATTTTTGTTCCATATGCGATGGCCTGCTCGCTATGAAAGGTCCCCTGCGAACCGGTGAAACCCTGACAAATGACTTTTGTATTCTTATCAACGAGTACAGACATGTTTTTTCCTTTTTAATTTGAACGTCACCAGCGGATCAAAAGCGGACCAAAATTTACGATGGCTGCCAGATACGGTTCTTCCTGCCGTCCGGACCTGTCTCAAACCGCCCGGTCGAATCTCTACCGCCACTACGCCCGTTATCATACCCGACAACGCCGCCGGTTGATTTCCCCAAATGTGTAAAACCCCCTGAGGGCGGCTCTGAGTCAGCCCCCTTAGAAAAGTCATCTTCTATTTTAGACATATATATACGCTCCCTTTTTAAATCGTTACGCAGCGGCCTGGGCCTTTTGCGTGGCTTCCACCACCTTCTTGGCCGCATCCCCCAGATCATCCGCCGCAATAATCGGCAGACCGGACCCCGCCATCAGGTCTTTTCCCTTTTCAACATTGGTCCCTTCGAGACGCACAACCAGCGGCACATTCAAGGACACTTCCCTGGCAGCCGCAATCACGCCTTCGGCAATCACATCGCACTTCATGATACCGCCGAAAATATTGACCAAAATCCCCTTCACATTGGGGTCCGAGAGAATAATTTTAAACGCGACGGTCACGCGCTCGGCGTCCGCGCCGCCGCCGACATCCAGAAAATTCGCCGGCTCCCCGCCATAAAGCTTGATAATGTCCATCGTGGACATCGCCAGCCCCGCCCCGTTCACCATGCAGCCGATATTCCCGTCCAGGCGTACATAGGAAAGATCATGGTCCTTGGCTTCTTTTTCGTTGGCGTCTTCTTCCTCTTCATCGCGCATCTCGACAACGGATTTTTGCCGGAAAAGCGCATTGTCATCGAAGTTCATCTTCGCATCCAGCGCAACAAGGTCGCCCCCTTTCGTCACGACCAGCGGGTTAATCTCGACAATAGAGGCATCCAGATCCATCGTCGCCTTATACATCGCCAGCATGAATTTTATGCAGGATTTGAGCGCATCGCCGGACAGCCCCAGCCCAAACGCCAGTTTCCGCGCATGAAAGGGCATCATCCCCGTCGCCGGATCAATGCCGACCTTGATAATTTTTTCCGGCGTCTTTTTGGCCACCTCTTCGATATCCATGCCGCCTTCGGTCGATACCATAAAGGTCACGCGGCTTGTTCCCCGATCCAGCAAAACGGAGCAGTAAAGTTCGCGATCAATATCGCACCCATCCTCGATATAAAGGCGTTTGACCTCCTTGCCCTCTTCGCCCGTTTGCTTGGTCACCAGCACTTTTCCAAGCATCGCTTCAGCAGCCGCTTTCACCTCGGCAACGGATTTCACCACCCGCACGCCGCCCTTATCATCACCCGCATCCTTGAAATGCCCGGCGCCACGACCGCCCGCATGGATCTGCGACTTCACAACCCAGACCGGACCGGGCAGTTTTTCCGCCGCAGCAACCGCGTCATCTACCGTGAAAGCCGCATGGCCATCCAACACAGCCACCCCGTATTTCTTAAGCAATTCCTTGCCCTGATATTCGTGAATATTCATGAAAAATCCGTTCCTTAATGAAAGAGCCCGCAGGTGATTCTATTTCGACCCCATACTTTTTAACATTTTCGCTGCCCCGCGCAAAGCCCTCCCCTGCAAAACGGGGACAAACATACAAAACGCATACGAAAGAGGAGAAAATCAGGCGCCGGAAGCTTTTTTCCCGGCATTGAACCGGCTGTAGAATTTGCCCTCCGGCAAATCGCCGATAGACGCCAGATACCGCATCTCCCTGGCCGCCAGCAAGGTTTTGTGCGCTTCCGCCTGGCCGTACTGTGTCGCAATATTGATGGCCGTGCGCCCTTGCGGATCGCGCGCATCGACATCCACCCCGTCCAGAACCAGACGCCGGATGGCATAACAATCACCGCGCCGCGCTGCCCGCCAAAGCACTTCTTCTTTCGTCATCATCCCGCTACCTCTTCAATGACAGCGCACACATCGCCGACCACCGCTTTGATTTTTGTCATATCTTCCCCTTCCGCCATCACACGGATAAGACTTTCCGTCCCCGAAGGACGCACCAGCAACCGCCCGTCGTGAACCAGCGTCTCTTCCGCCTTTTTGATCGCCGCTTTCACGGCGTCCTGTTCGAGAGGCTCTCCACCCTGAAAACGGACGTTCTCCAGAATCTGGGGCAAAGGCGTAAAGACATTGCAAACCTCGCTTGTCGGCCTGCCGGAAAGCCGGACAATCGAGAGAACCTGAAGCGCCGCCAAAAGGCCGTCTCCCGTCGTCCCGAAATCGGACATGATAATATGACCGGACTGTTCCCCGCCAAGATTGTATCCGCCTTCGCGCATTTTCTCGACCACATAGCGATCCCCTACAGGCGTGCGGACAAGTTCCAGCCCTTGCGCGCCCAGATAACGCTCCAGCCCCAGATTGGACATGACGGTCGCGACAATCCCGCCGCCCTGCAAAAACCCCTGCTCTTTCTTCGTAACCGCGAGCAGGCCCATCAGTTGATCTCCGTCAACCTTTTGGCCTTTTTCGTCCACAACGATCAGGCGGTCCGCATCGCCGTCCAGCGCAATCCCGATATCCGCGCCCTCTTCAACGACGCATGTCTGTAACGCCGCGGTATCCGTCGCGCCGCAGGCCGCATTGATATTGCGCCCGTCGGGACGGTTCCCCATTTTTATCAGGTCCGCCTCCAGCTCCCACAGCACTTGCGGCGCGACTTTATAGGCCGCGCCGTTGGCGCAATCTATAACGATCTTCATGCCCTCCAGCGTTTCTCCCTTGGGAAAGCTGCGTTTGATATATTCGATATAGCGCCCCGGCGCATCGTCCAGCCGCGTGGCTTTTCCGATTTTGTCCGGCCCCGGCAAAAGCGAATCCTGATCCATATCGATAACCGATTCAATTTCCTGTTCCAAAGCGTCGGAGAGCTTGTACCCGTCCAGCCCGAAAAGCTTTATGCCGTTATCCTGATAAGGGTTGTGCGAAGCGGAAATCATCACCCCGACATCCGCGCGCAATGTCGTGGTCAGGCGCGCCACCGCCGGCGTCGGGATCGGGCCGGTCAAAATAACCTCCATCCCCATCGCGACAAAGCCCGCCGCCATGGCCTGCTCCAGCATGTAACCGGACAAACGCGTATCCTTGCCGATCACAGCACGGTTCATCCCCCTGCCGCCCCTGTTACGCGCGCCCATCACATGCGCCGTGGCCATGGCCACTTTAAGCGCCATGTCCGCCGTCATGGGCGGCTCATTCGCCGTCCCTCTTATACCGTCTGTCCCGAAATATTTCCGTGTCATAGCAAATGTTTATACCCGCAAACCCGTAAAAAAACAAAGCATTGAGAGGTGGTTTTTGTATTATGTTAAACTATGTGTTATATTCCCTCCATGAAAAAGGAATGGAAAAAATATTCACATCCGGATTGGGATTATAAGGACAGTTTTAAAAAAAGCTACTTCCCGGATTCCTTCATGGAGAGAATGCACCGGATTCTTTTACCCTACATACAAAATTCCCCACCCTTTTCTAACGACACTCCGGGTTCATGGAATCATCCTGATACATTGAGAACAGAAGTGGACTGGGAAACCAGTAAAGAACAAACCCGCTCTGTTCTGGAAAAACTTTTACCAAAATACGCTCAAATTTTCGATCACTCTTTTGCATACGGAAACGTAAAAGTAACAGACGTTATCGCAGGACACGGCGGCGGCGGATGCAATGAGAAGGGGATAGATTACAGGAGAGACGGTACCATAAATGATGTTATTTATCTAACCCATGAATTTGGTCATTACATTCCCGTACATGTTGGCAGTCTTGACCAACCATCTTTAATCAATGAATGGCAGGCATTTTTTATGCAATACGCACAACTTCATGCCCTTACAATTGACCATGAATGGGGAGAAGAAATCGCAGAATCTGCCAAGAACCATCAAAAACAAGACCTCTTACTCATGCTGGGAAGGTTTTCCGATGCCCTTCATGTTCTTTCAAATTTAAAAAATGGAAAAGTTGAAAAACCAGAAAGACAACAGGCTCTTCTTTATACCCAGCAACCGCACTATCACGGCACAGCATCCTTTATTGGCCTCGCCTTGTTCAATAAATATAAAAATTCTTCACCGGAAGAACAACGGAGAATGCGCACCAGTCTTTTTGAAACAACAGCAGAAACAAGCTATGAAAGTGTGCTAGGTGATTTTGATTTAATCGGCCCAAGAAAACTGGAATCTACCATACAAGAAGAACTCAACCGAATAGGCCTCACCCCACCAACATCTCAGACCTTAAAGCACCGAGGTAACCAACCCTCTTAAACCCCCTGCGGCTCGGCGCCGCCGGGCGGCGTGTCTGAAGACGGCGCCCCGTCCCCGCTGGAAGGCACGGAAGAGCGGGGGCCTTTCGGCAGGTCTTCCGGTTCGTCGCGAATAATCGGCTCCCCGCGCAGCAGGCCCTTGATCTCGTCCCCCGTCAGCATTTCATATTCCAGCAGGGCTTTGGCCAGCGTGTGAAGTTCGTCTATGTTTTCGGTCAGAATTTTTTCCGCCCGCGCATACGCTTCCTCGACGATCCGCCGGACTTCGGAATCCACAAGCGCCGCCGTATCGTCCGACACGTTCTTGGTCTGCGCCACAGAATGCCCCAGAAAAACCTCTTCCTGATCGGAGCCGTAATGGAGCGGGCCCATTTTATCGGACATGCCCCATTCCGTCACCATGGAGCGCGCCATGCCGGTAGCCTGCTTGATATCGCTGCTTGCGCCGGTCGTGACTTTCTCTTTTCCGAAAATCAGTTCTTCGGCAATCCGCCCCCCCATTGTGACCGCAAGATCCGCTTTGAGTTTTGCCAGAGAGAGGGAAATCCGGTCTCCTTCGGGCAAGCGCATGACCATCCCCAGCGCCCGGCCGCGCGGAATAATGGTGGCCTTGTGAATCGGATCGGATTCAGGCTCATGCAGCGCGACAATCGCATGCCCGCCTTCATGGTAAGCGGTGAGTTTTTTCTCTTCCTCGCTCATGACCATGGATTTGCGCTCCGCGCCCATCATCACCTTGTCTTTGGCGTCTTCAAATTCGGATTGCGCGACAACGCGCTTGCCGCGCCGCGCCGCGAGCAGCGCCGCCTCGTTCACCAGATTGGCCAGATCCGCGCCGGAAAATCCGGGCGTCCCGCGCGCAATCACGGACGAAGAGACATTCTGCGCGAGCGGCACTTTCTTCATATGCACATCCAGAATCTTTTCGCGGCCCTTGACGTCAGGCAGCGGCACAACAATCTGGCGGTCAAAGCGTCCGGGCCTGAGCAGCGCGGGGTCCAGCACATCGGGACGGTTGGTCGCCGCAATCAGGATCACCCCTTCATTGGCTTCAAACCCGTCCATCTCGACCAATAGCTGGTTCAGCGTCTGTTCGCGCTCGTCATTCCCGCCGCCAAGGCCCGCGCCGCGATGACGCCCGACCGCGTCGATCTCGTCAATAAAGATAATGCAGGGCGCATTTTTTTTGGCCTGCTCGAACATATCGCGTACACGCGACGCGCCAACCCCGACAAACATCTCGACAAAATCGGACCCGGAAATGGTAAAGAAAGGCACTTCGGCCTCCCCCGCCACAGCCCGCGCCGTCAGTGTTTTACCCGTTCCCGGCGGTCCGACCAGCAAAGCGCCTTTGGGAATTTTCCCGCCCAGACGCTGGAATTTCTGCGGATCTTTCAGGAATTCGACCACTTCCTCCAGTTCCTGCTTGGCTTCCTCAATCCCGGCCACATCCTCAAAGGTCACCTTGCCGTGCTTTTCCGTGAGAAGGCGCGCGCGGGACTTCCCAAAGCCCATCGCCCCGCCGCCGCCTTTGCCGTTCATCTGGCGCATAAAGAAAATCCACACCCCGATCAAAAGAAGCATCGGGAACCATGACAGAAGAATGCTAAAAGCGCTCATTTTCTCAGGATCTTCCATCTCCGCCGCGATCCGTACGCCGGTTCCGTCCAGACGCCCCGCAACATTTTCACCCGTCGGCGCGAGCGTTAAAAATTTCTCCCCGCTGCTGGTGTAATGTCCGGTAATCTCCTGCCCCTTCACGGTAACATCGGAAATCCGGCCTGCCTTGGCTTCAGCCATAAAATCGCTATAAGCGAGCTTTTCGGCCTTGCCGGAAGGCTGCATCTGCGCCCCCTGAAACACATTAAACAGGAAGGCCAGAACCAGACCGATCGCCAGCCAGAACATTAAATTTCGTCCAAATCCATCCATTTTAAAACCACTCTCGTTAAGCTTCCTCCACTGTAGGGAGAAACAGGAAGTTTGTCTATGAAAAGTCGCTCTCAGCCTAGTTTCTACGAGAAAGGCGGCGACATTAAGGCGCAGAAAGAATCAGGGCGCGCTCTCCTCCAGCGGCGGCGCGGATGAAGGCGGAAGATCCGGCGCCAAAAGAGAGGAGGCCCTGTTCGCTTCCTTCTTCGCCTCCGCCACCGCTTTTTCGATGGCCCGGCTGGTAAAGGTCATTTTGAAATCATAATCGTAATCTTCCGCCCCCAGCGTCATCGACACGTCCGTTTTGCCGGACTGCCAGTCCATACGCATTTTCAAATGGCCGTTATAGACCGCCAGCCCCCAATAATCCGGTTTATCCTTGTAGTAATCATTCGACCAGTCGAGCTTGGTGCTTGTCATCTCGCCATATCTTTTGTTCAGCCCGACCTGAAAGCGGACGAAATCCTTGACGATCTCCTGCGGATCGGGATAGTCGTCTTTTTGCATATCCATAACGACCCGCCAGAGCTTTCCGTCTATAAATTCATAAGAAATCAGGGTTTTGATTCCATTAATCTCATCAATAAAAAACAGCGTGTTTTCAATTTCATCAAACAAAACAACGCGCTCGAAATGTTTGACGTCTTCCGGCGTCACCCCCCATATAAAGCCGCGCACATCGCCCCAGGCGCTCATATCCTGCAGGAACTCGCCCTGAATATTCTCCGTTTCCTGTGCAGCGGCAGGAAAAGAAAGTAAAAGGCCCGCTAAAAAAAGAAGAATGGTTTTCATTGATGTTCTCTCTCCATCCATAATGACGTGTTTTTGTCCCTGATTGCAAACCGCACCCCCCCCAGCGTACAGGGTTTAAAATTCTTGTCCTCCATTATCTTGTCAAATAAAGCCTCAAGTTTTTCCATACGGGGACCGTATTCCTGCCCGCAGCCCAAATACGCGATCGCCTTTGAAACAACGCGCAAAGAAATTTCTTCCGGCTGCCTGCGAAGCGCCGGCAGGTCAAACACAAGACGATGTTCGTTTTTATCTTTCAGGCTTTCCTCAAATGCCCTTTCCGCAATTTCCTCCAGCGCCCGGCGCGCGCGGCCGAGCCTTTGCGCAGTCCGCGCAAGACGTTTTGACGTGAGCCCTTCCGCT
Organism: Rhodospirillales bacterium; assembly: GCA_023898765.1. Lineage (NCBI taxonomy): Bacteria > Pseudomonadati > Pseudomonadota > Alphaproteobacteria > Rhodospirillales > Rhodospirillales bacterium. The sequence goes on from CP060238.1 coordinate 1,878,674, forward strand.
TCCAGAACCTCCCGCGCCCCGCGCAGGCGGGGACGCAAATAATCCGGCGAAAGATTGCTCGGATCCTCCACATAGGAAATGTTGTTTTTACGGCAGACCTCTATCAGATCTTCCTTGCCCGCATTCAACAGAGGCCGGACCAGCGTTAAATCGTCCTTATAAGGCTGCACGTCCTTCATCCCGGAAAGACCGTCCAGCCCGCTGCCCGCTGCCAGCCGGATTAAAAAAGTTTCCGCCTGATCGTCGCGGTGATGCGCAATAAAAAGGCAGGAGATATTCTTCTCCCAGCAGTACGTTTCCATTAACCTGTAACGCGCCCGGCGGGCTTCCTCCATGATCCGGTTTTCGGGCTTTTTCCCTTTCCAGCACAGGATATGCGGCGTGATTTTGGGCCAGTCTTTCACCCGGTCTTTGACCTGCTGCGCTTCTTCAGCACTCTCGCGCCGCAAGCCGTGATCGACCGTCAGCGCATGAATTTCCGGCCCGTTTACTTCAGCCGACCAGCATGACAAAAGCCACGCCAGCGCCATGGAATCCGGACCGCCGGAAAGCGCAAGCGCCACACAGCGCTCCTGCCCGAAACGCTCCAGATTTAAATCCTCAAATGTCAGGCACATAATTTAATTTAACGGCAATCAAGTTTGTCCGATTCCTGCTGCGCCCGGCGCAGGACGGGCGTAGGCCCTTTAGGATATTCGGTCTGAAGCTGCCCCAGGGCAATGCAGGCGTCTTTTGTTTTGCCCATCCCCCCAAGAGACATGCCCAGCTTTAACAGATTGTCCGCCCCCTTCGGCCCGCCCGGGTATTTCTGGTACGCCTGCGCGAAAACTTTCGCGGCCTTTTCGTACTCGTTGCGCACATAGTAAGTTTCCCCGAGCCAATAGATCGCATTGGCCGACAAGGCATGATCGGGATACTTTTCCAGAAATACCTCAAACCCCTTTTCCGCAGCGCCGTAATCCCCGCTCTTCAAATAGGAAAAAGCCTGTTCATATTGCCCCGCCGCACTATCCGCAGGCACCGGCCTGGCCGTCTTCATCCCCACAGCCCCCCGATCCATCTCCTGCGCAGGCAAATCCCCCGCACTGTCCGGCTTATTATATGACGTTGTATCCCTCTCCAATGGAGAAAAAGAGGAACGATCCTCCTGCGCCTGATAACGCTGCGCAGCTTCCAGATCGTTCAGCCTTGATTGAAGATTCTGCAGATCATAAGATTGCTGCTCGATTTTCCCCGTCATATCCCGAAGCTGCATCTCCAGTTCCTGAAGCCGGACTTCAACACCGCTTTCAGAGGAGCCCGCCTCGGAACGGATGCCCGGCGGGGGCATCTCCCCCTTATAAACAGCCCTGTTTAACGTATCGATTTCATTCTCGACACGATTTAGCCGATTCATAAAATCATCGGACTGCGCAAAAGAAGGCGTGGAAGCAGGAAAAACCGGCAGCACAAAACAGAAAAAGCACGCAAGCCCAAGCCTGCATGCTAATTCCTGATAAGGATGACTTCTACGAATCGGACTACTCCACGCGGGTCACGCCGCGACGGTTTTGAGCCCACGATCCCGGATTTGCACCAATCACAGCCGGACGCTCTTTCCCGTAGCTGATTGTGTTAATCCGGATCGGGTCAACGCCCATGGACGTCAGATAGTTCTTCACGGAAGACGCCCGCCGCTCGCCCAAAGCCAGGTTGTATTCCCGGGTTCCGCGCTCATCCGAGTGGCCTTCAATCGTGACATTCACACTCGGATAACGGCCAAGCCACTGTGCCTGTGCATCCAGAACGTCACGGGCCTCCGGCGCCAGATCATACCGGTCATACCCAAAGAAAACACGGTCCCCGACATTGACGACCAGATCCTGCTGCGAGCCCGGAACGGCAGAGCTTTCTACCCCTTCGCCGCCGTAGCCTTCCGTGCCGTCCAGAGGACCTTGTGAAACATTTTCGCGCTCACCCATAACAAGCGGCTCGACATCCCCCTCCTTATTGGAAGAACAGGCTGTCAAACTCACGGCAAGCAGGGCGATAGATAAAAACCGGATGAGCATGGGGAAAAACTCCTTAAAAAAATTAATAAAAACGAATCTCTTTATAAACGAATCTCTTTATACTTGATATATCGTTCTTAGTTTTTAGGCATTTCAAATGAGTGTGACAAGAGGACGTATAAAATTGCCCCTCTTCGTCCACATTTTTGCTTTCCTGAAAGGCAGCCACAACCCCTGAAAACGCATTGTTATATTATTTTTATTACATATAAGAAGGCGCTGGCTTAATATCATAAAAGTTGAAAACGTTTAAATTCGCAGCTTTGTTAATAATTTTTTAATATATTTTACGTAAGAATTTCGTTGTGTTTACGGTGTGTGGAAAATAGGGAGTAAAACAATGGGCAAAATTTTGAATTTTAAGGATATTCCCAAGGAAATATCTCTGGAAGAACGCCGTCAAAAGGTCGACCGCGTCATGATGGAATTTGTAGAGGATATCCAGAACGAAATCGCCCAGTTGGATCATGCCGAGACGTTTTTGAAACAACCGCTGGCAAAAATGCAGATGAAAAAGGCCAAAAACCTGCTGATCGACGCCGCCATCCTAAGCTGCAGCGCCATCTCCGAAGAATTCGATAAACATTAGACCCGCTTTCCGCGGACTATTCCGCAGCCACGGGAACCCACTCGAAAAAGCTGGGCTCCAGCCCCAAATCGGCCAGAGATATAAAAACAAGCATGACACCGTCTTTATAGCGCTGGTCCGGCGGCGTGTCGCTATAAGCCGGCGCCGGGATATCAGCGCAGCAATCGGTTAAAAAAGCAATATTTTCACTGAGTTTTTTTGTCGCGCGATTCAACGCTTCAAAGCGATTTTCGCCCATCGTGTCCGCATAGAAAAAACCGTCTATATATATCATGGACATAGTCGGTTTACCGTCCAGCTGCCCGGGAGGGCGGACATCCTCACAAACGGCCCAATAGCCTTTTAAAGCCATGTTTTATCTCCTCACTTCGCTTCACTCGCCCATTCGTTCTTTTAAGTTGGGGCTGGCCCAACCTATTATTTTTTTATTGTTATGTAAATTGTACAAAGGAAAGGTTAACAACAACTTATGGTTTTTGCATTTTATCGCATTACAGCTAAAATAAAAGCGGACAAAAACGTTTTTTTGTCTTTTTCAGGAAAGTACTTTTCGGACAGCCTGCCGCCACCCTTCATACAGGTTGCGCCTTTCGATATCGCCCATTTGAGGGGTATAACGATGTGCAACCTGCCGGTTTTCAGAGATGTCCTCCAAGGAACTATATACCCCTGCATGTAGCCCCGCCAGATAAGCAGCGCCCAGAGCGGTGCTTTCAAGACTTTTTGGCACCTCAACCGTGCGGTGCAGCATATCCGCCAAAAACTGACATACAAACGCATTCGAGACAAGCCCGCCATCCACACGGATAATATCAGGATCAAACCCGCTATCGGCGACAAAAGCCTCCATCAGGTCAAGCGTTTGATAGGCTTGCGCCTCAAGCGCCGCCCGGACGATATGCGCCGCGTTACTTTCACGGCTTAATCCCAAAATAGCGGCCTGGGCCTCAGGCTTCCAATAAGGCGCCCCCATCCCTGTAAAAGCGGGCACAAAATAAACCCCGTTACTATCCGGCACAGACACGGCAAGTTTTTCGCTCTCTGCCGCGCTTTTGATAAGCCCCAGATTGTCCCGCAGCCACTGAATCGCGGCGCCTGCGATAAAAATGGCCCCTTCGATCGCATATGTTGCCCGCCCGTCCAGACGATACCCGATCGTTGTCAAAAGACGGTTTCTGGACAGCTTGAAATCCGATCCGATATTCATCAGGGCAAAACATCCTGTGCCATAGGTCGATTTCACCATCGCTTCCTTAAAACAGCCCTGACCGACAAGAGCCGCATGCTGGTCCCCCGCCATGCCGCCAATCGGAATTTCCTGCCCTAAAACGGACCTGTCGCTGACCCCAAAATCCGCGCAATTGTCTTTCACCTCCGGCAAAAGCGCGCGGGGAATGTTGAAAAGCTTCAAAAGCGCCTCATCCCATTCGCCGGTTCGAATATTATAAAGGAGCGTGCGTGACGCATTTGTGGCGTCACTCGCATGGCATTTCCCGCCTGTCAGCCGCCAAAGCAAAAAGCAATCCACGGTGCCGAAGGCAAGCTCCCCTTTTTCCGCTTTCTCGCGCGCGCCTTCCACATGATCCAGTATCCACGCGATTTTTGTCGCGGAAAAATAAGGATCGAGAAGAAGCCCTGTTTTCTCCGATATACTTTTCTCATGCCCCTGCTCTTTCAGCTTTCGGCAAAACTCCGATGTGCGGCGGTCCTGCCAGACAATCGCGTTATACACCGCTTTGCCCGTCTTCCGGTCCCAGAGAATGGTTGTCTCACGCTGATTGGTAATGCCGATTGCCGCAATTTTTTGCCCTTGCGCTTTTTTAACACTCTCGCGGCACGCCCAAAGCGTATCGGCCCATATCTCTTCGGGGTCCTGTTCCACCCATCCTTTTTCAGGATAATAAAGGGTCAGCTCTTTCTGGTTTACATCCAGAATCTCCCCGGCCTTTGAAAACAAAATAGCGCGGGAAGAGGTTGTCCCCTGATCGATTGAAAGCAAAACAGAGTCATCCATAGCGCGCGACCTTCTTTTTGATATCCGGCAAAGCGGCTTCCAGCGCCCGGCGTGTTTCCTCCGATACGTGCAGCCCCAGTTTTGAGCGCCGCCAGAGGATATCCTCTACCTCCCGCGCAAATTCATGCACGACAAGATAAATAATTTCCGCTTCATGCACGCCGTCTCCGAAATCCCGTCCCAGTTCTTCCAGAGATGTTGTCCCTTCCACGAATTTATCCATGCGCGTGCCGTAACTCCGCGCATAACGCTGCAAAAGCGCAGGAGGCAAAAACGGATATTTTTCCGCCTGCGCTTTGACAAAGCTTTCAAAAAACCCTTCCGGAAAATCGCCGCCGGGCAAGACAGCCTTGTCCGTCCATGGATTTTTTTTGTTCCCGAGTTCTTTCCCGATCATTGTTACCGCCTGTTCGGACAGCCTGCGGTAGGTCGTGATTTTTCCGCCGAAAACAGACAGTACAGGAGGACCAAAATCTTTTTTCATCTCCAGCTTGTAATCCCGCGTCACTTTGGACGCGCTACCCTCTCCATCCTCCAGCAAGGAGCGGACGCCGCTATAACTCCATTCAATATCCGACGGCGAAACCTGTTTTTGAAAAGAACGGTTCACCGCTTCGCATAAATATGTTTTTTCCGCTTCGTCGATTTCGACATTCGTCGGATCCCCCCGAAACTCGACATCCGTTGTCCCTACCAGCGTAAAATTTTCTTCATAAGGGATGGCAAACACAATCCGGCAATCGGGCTGCTGCAAAATATAGGCCTGCTCTCCCTCATAAAATTTGGGCACAATAATGTGGCTGCCTTTTATCAGGCGGACATTTGAAGATTTTTCCGCAAGGTTTGAACGCTCCAGTATCGCGCGGACCCACGGCCCGCCTGCATTGACAACGCCCCGCACCTTCACCTGAAACTCTTCCCCCGTCTCCAGCGTACGCATCGAAACATGCCAAAGACCCTCTTCCCTTTGCGGCCGAAGATGCGTCACCGCAGTGCGGGTTAGAACAGAGGCCCCGCGTTCTTTGGCATCCAGCGCATTCAAAACCACCAGCCTTGAATCGTCCACACGGCAATCGGTATAGGAAAAGCCCTTTTTATATTTTTCCTGCAAAGGCGCGCCAAAAACATGGTTTCCAAAATTTATGGACGTGGACTTTTTCAGAATTTTATGCCCGCCCAGATGGTCGTAAATAAAAAGCCCCAAACGGATCATCAAAGCCGGACGGAGACTTTTGTCATGCGGCAAAACAAAGTCCATCGGATGAATGATGTGTGGGGCGCTTTGAAGCAATATCTCCCGCTCGATCAGAGACTCCCGCACGAGAGAAAACTCATACTGTTCGAGATACCGCAACCCCCCGTGGATGAGCTTCGTACTGGCCGAGGATGTCGCCCCGCCGAGATCCTGCGCCTCCGCCAGAATAACGGAAAGACCGCGCCCTACCGCATCGCGCGCAATGCCTGTTCCGTTCACCCCGCCGCCAATCACACAAAGATCGTAATCCGCACTCATCCTGTAAGGGTACTTGGGCTTTGCAAGGTCGGCAAGGAGAGTTTTATGCCGTTTTTTCTTTCTCTTCTTTGATTATTTTTTCCGTGATGACTTCCTGACGCGACACAAAACCCGACACATACCCGGATTCGGATATCACAGGAATAGAAGACATATTCTGTTTGGACATAACCTCGATCGCATCGTCCAGCGTGTCATACTCCATCACGACATGAGTCTCTATTGCCATGTAGTCGCTCACCAGCGCTTTCGAGCTTTCGTCTCCCTTATCAAAAAGGGCGTTCACAATCTCCTGCTCGGACAAAACACCCACGCCCTTTCCTTGCGAATCCCGAACGAGAAAACAGGAAATTTTTTCTTTTTGCATCCGCTCGACCGCGACCTGAATTGTTTCTTTCTCCGTAATGGCACGGTCATTAATCGAGAGATTGAAGCAATCCTGAATACGCGGGGATTTCGTACCGGATGGGAGTTTTGCATCTGATTGTGTCATTGGATACTCCGTACCTTTGCCAGTTCTTCGAGCTTTTTAAAGGTTACGCCCTTGAGATCGCCCCTGACCCTTCTTTTAAGATAAGCCACGAATTCCCCGGCGACTTCCACCTGTACCCCACGGGCCAGCGCCTGATTTTTCTTCGTCTTGAGAGACACCTCCCAGTCACGCGCATCCTTTTTTTGCACTTTAAATTTCGGCTCCAGAAAAAAATCAAGCTCCAGCCGGAAAGGGTGCCGGTACTGAATTCTTTTCCGGCCCTGAAAATCCTGTACAACCTCAAGTTTATTATGAAATGTCGCACGCATAGCCTTGCCTCCACATGGAAGTATACCAATATCGAGAAAATTATATATCTAAAGTTAAATTTTTTAAATTTCGGGATAAAAAAAATCGTCTCTTGCGTGCAAACAAAAAAACCTATTCTTCTTTTTGCGCCTCTACCATCCGCTGCATTAAAACCCGCAGTTTTACCTCGAGCTGGGCAGAAGAAAACGGTTTCCTGATATAGCCGCTGACCCCGCCGGCCTTGGCTTTTAGAACAGAATCCCTGTCCCCGCGCCCGCTGATAATCAAGAAAGGAATATTGCAGCCATCGCTGCGAATCCTGGATAAAAACTCAAGACCGCTCATATTGGGCATATTCCAGTCACAAATGATAAGCTCTACAAGGTCGGAAGCCATATCCAAAAAACTCAGCGCCTCACGCCCGTCCCCCGCCTCGAAAATCTGTGTGACGCCAAGCTCCCCCAGCATATTTCGCAAAATTGTCCGGGCCTCCATCTGATCCTCGACAATCAGAAGCTTCAGACGGCTGAAATCCTCGTAGGCGCTCTTCTGATTCAATGCACCCCTCCCTTTCCTGAAGAACGACCGGCCATCCGGTGCAGATAACTTTGTTCTCCTTTTCCTGACAGCCACACAATCGTATGAGCCAGCTTGTTATAATCAACCGGCTTGGGCAGAAACGGGACCCCTTCCGGAATTTCAATCCGGGACATTTGCCCGCCTGCCGGATATCCGCTCATAAACACTGTTTTGGTATCGGGACGAACAACTTCAAAAAGTTCGGCCAGATGCACACCATTGAGTTCAGGCATCACAACATCCGTTACGAGAAAATCAATCCGCCCCTGAAAATCTTCCTGCCGGAGCAATGCTTCATTGCCATTGGACGCCGTCAGGACCTGCATCCCCATATCCTCCAGCATGCCCGCTATGAGCGTTAAAATATCCGGCTCGTCCTCCGCCACCAAAGCTGTATATCCCCGAAGACAAATCTCCCCATCATCAAAAGCCTTAACCTCCGCAATTTTGGCAGACGGGTTGTCGCTTAGAGGAAGATAAACCATGATTTCAGTGCCCTCACCCTTTTTGGTTTCAACCTCTATCTGCCCTTTCATCTGTTTTACAAGACCGTAAACTGTAGACAGGCCCAGCCCCGTCCCCTTTCCCTGATCTTTCGTCGTAAAGAACGGGTCAAATATTTTGTCTTTTATTTCATCATCCATACCGGTTCCGGTATCCTTTACACGCAGCGCCCCGTAATTTGTTCCTTCCTTTTCAGAAGAAAAAACATCGACCTGCAAAAGCCCCCCTTCAGGCATCGCATCGCGCGCATTCACCACAAGATTGATCAGGATTTGTCCAATAACATCCGGCGCGCAGCAGACCGCTACGCCGTCCTCGACCTTGATCTCCAGATCAACGGACGCATCCAGCAGATGAGTCAAAAGCCCTTGATTTTCTTCCAGAAACACACCCGCATCCGTGACGCTTTCCACAACAACGCTCCGCCGACCGAAGGTCAGAAGCTGCTCCGTCAGGGACGCCCCGCGCTTGACCGCATCCATAATCTTATCAAGATGCGAGATGGCTTCTTCACTGCTATGAACTTCTTTCTTCGTCATCCGGGCATAGCCGTCAATGATAGAGAGAATATTGTTAAAATCATGCGCAACTCCGCCCGCAAGCTGCCCAAGGGATTCCAGCTTTTGGGATTGAAATATTTTCGCCTCGCGGAGTTTGAATTCCGTTTCGTCTTTTAAAATACCAAGAACAAGCCCCTTGGTTCCTTCCATGGGGATCATTTGAAGCCTGTACCAGAGCGAATTTGTTTCTTCCATTTTTTCAAGTTCGATATCGTCACCGCGCTCTTCAATTTTTTCCTGAAGATTTTCACCCTGACAATAGCGGGAAAAAATTTCTGTCGCAGACCTGCCAAGCAAATCCGAAGGCTTGCTCGACAACATGTCGGCAAAAACACTGTTCACGTATAAAACGGGAATCTCATCCGTTTCCGTATCCCAAACCACCACGCCGCAGGCAACCGCATCAAGGGCGCGGGACAGAACGTCTTTATCGGGGAGAACACCAAAAACCATACCAAAACCTTTACACAAAAAGTCACAATCATAAGTTTAGTTTATTTGTTTAACACTACCAAGAGGGGCTTTGCGGGCAAACAGAAGGTTTTGACATACGCCTGCATATCACGGAGACTGGTAACGGTTTGATTTTCAACACTTCCCAAGCAGGGTGCCTCGCCTTGCATATTCGTTTCTATTTTCATGCACTTGTATTTGCTGCTTCCTTATCCGGCGCGGCCGGGAATGTTTATGCCGACGAAAAACCCGAAAAATCCCTCGACACCCAAAAAGAAAACTATTCTGCCAGCCTCTATGGCCCGCTTGGGTTAAACACCATCCCGTCCGCCCGCATGGACAAAGCCGGGACCGTTCGCATTGGCGTCTCCACCCTTGATCCTTACCGGCACGGCTTTATCGGTTTCCAGATCGCGGACCCCCTCTATGTACAGCTCCGGCAAACCGGAACGGGCAGTAATCTGGGCGCTTCCCCGGACGGCCTTTACCCCGGCATGGACCTGAAAATCCGTCTGGCAAAGGAAGACCGCTATACCCCCGAAATAGCGCTGGGGATGAATTCCGCCTTCGGACACAAAAAAACGGCGAGCGAATATATCGCCCTGTCCAAACGCTGGAAAGCGTTCGACTTCACAGGCGGGCTTGCATGGGGACGGCTCGGCAGCGAGGGAATGCTCTCCAATCCGTTTAAAAAATTCTCCCGTCACTTTTCCCATGACCGCGACTTTGGATCGGAAACCCAAAACGGCGTAAATGACTGGTTTACGGGCGAAGAAATCGGGTTGTTCGCAGGCGTGGAATATTTCACACCGCTGGAGGGATTATCCGTGAAGGCCGAGTGGGGCGCCGACAGCTATGAAGCCGACCAGATAACGTCAAACTTCAAGGCCCCAGACCCATGGAGCCTGTCTTTGAACTACGCCCCGTATAAATGGATGGATGTTTCCGCCGGACTGGCTGGCACAGACAAAATTTTTGCCCGCCTTTCCTTTCAGGGAAATTTATTCGAATGGCCGGGACGCAACGCAGAAACAGGAAGTCCCGTTCCCTTTCATCCGCACCGCGCCGGGACCGCCTCGGCACAAAAAATGATGCTTTCGGCCCATAAGGACGGGGTTCTCCTGTTCGATGCGCAGCATGTAGATTCAGACGCAGACAGCCTTCTGGACCTCGATCCCTTCGAACCCTCCGCCCGGCAAATCGGGCGCGCGGCACGCCACATGTCCAACAACGGAGGCGAGGAAGTGGAAAGTCTCTCCATAACGCCCTACGTCTTCGGCCTAAAAGGGCACCGGACGACCCTGATCCGCCGCGACCTGGAATCGGCGCTGGCCCATAACAATGGAAGCCCGGAAGAAATATGGCAAGATACAACTATCGAAAAAACATCTGACAAAAAAAGACAAAAAAGCGAACACGGTTTCCCGTGGCGCCCGCGCCTCATTCTTGACACCCGTCTGAGCCTGTCGGAAGAAGATAGCGGCATCCTGTATCGAAGCTCTCTTGTTTTCGAAGGGACAAAACAGCTTCCTTACGGATTTACCGTCGGGGGTTCCGCCCGGCTAAACATAGACGATAACCTGCACCGTCTGGCCGATTTTCGCCCTGCGGCGCTTCATCCCGTCCGCAGCGACGAAGACTTATACGCCTCGCGTCTTTTCGCACTGGACCGTTCTTACCTGTCCTGGTTAAAAACCCTGAAAACCGACCTGCATCTTGCCTTAAGCGCGGGCGCCCTGGAAGAAATGTATACGGGCGCCGGCGGCGAAATCCTCTACCGCCCCTTTGGAAAAACATTTTCCGTCGGCGCAGAAGCCTGGCGCGTTTACAAACGGGACCCTGCAGATTTTTTGGGCAGCAGCTTTTTCGAAGATCCTTCTTTCACCGGACATCTCAATCTCTGGTATGAAGTGCCGAACACGGATTTCACCATTTTCGCCAAAGCCGGACGGTATCTGGGAGAGGACATTGGCGCAAGCGGCGGTATTGAAACCCGCTTTGAAAACGGCGCAAAAGTAAAAGCATTCGTAAGTGTCACGAACGAAAACGACAGGGATGTTTTCGGCGGAAAAACAAATTTGTACAGCGGCCTGCAACTCAGCCTGCCGATTGGGAATGTGAAATATCTGCCAAAGGGAAGCGAACTGCGTTTCGCAAGCGCGCCTTTCGGACGGGATAAAGCCCAGACGCTGGATAAACCGCTCCCTCTTTACGAGGTCACTGAACCAATGTCATACCGCCGGCTGACCCAAAGCTGGCAGGAGGTTCTGAACTAGAGTCTCTGAGAGCTTCGCCGTTCAAAAATTTTTCTTCCGCCAGTTTGTCCGCCGCTTCGCCCGGATGGAGATTATGGCCTTGCGCATATTCCAGTACGTCTTTTACGTTCTGCCCTATATTTTCGACATGGGAGATCATACGTTCGCGTGTAATTTCAAAATCCAGCGGGTTATAATCACTCTTGCGGAAATATTCATAGCCGACGCAAATCACGCCGCCCGCATTAATCACGTAATCCGGCACATAAAGAATATTCATGTCGGCCAGCATTTTATCATGGTACGTCGCCAAAAGCTGGTTGTTCGAAGCGCCCGCTACGATATCCACCTGAAGCTGTGGAATCGTATCGTCATTCAAAACGCCGCCCATCGCACAAGGCGCAAAAATATCCGCTTTCACGCCATAAATTTCATTCGGGCTGACGATCGTAAAAGGCGCAAGGCTTTCCTGCGCTTCCGCCAGCATTTTATCATTTACATCCGCGGCAATAATACGGACTCCGTCCTGCTGCAGTAACTTGCACAGCTCCACGCCGACCGCGCCCACGCCCTGCACCGCCACGCTAAGGCCTCTTAGATCCTCTTTACCGTAGCGCAGCGCCGCCGCGCTTTGAATACCGCGGTAAACCCCCAAAGCCGTCAAGGGAGACGGATTCCCGCCCAGTTCTCCAAAGCCTTTCCCTTTCAGCATTTCCGGCGGCAAGCCGGTAACGTGCTCCGTATGCCTGGCAATGGCCACCATATCTTTTTCGCCGGTGCCGCTATCTTCCGCCGTAATATATTCTCCCTCCAGGCTCTCAACGGCCTGACCCATAGCTTCCATAAGAGCCATGGTTTTATCTTCAAAAGGATTGCCGATAATGACCGCCTTTCCCCCGCCCAGCGGCAATCCGGCCATCGCATTTTTATAGGTCATGCCGCGGGATAAACGCAGTACATCATTAATGGCTTCGCGATCGGAAGCGTAAGGACACATCCGCGCGCCGCCGAGCGACGGCCCGAGATTCGTATTATGAATGGCAATATAGGCGGTTATATCCCCGTCCAGATTAAACTTGCGAACCTGTTCATGATTGTCAAAAGACTCGAAAGTTTCCAGCAGCGTATCGTTCAAATCTTCAAAATTCATAATGTCCTACCTGTTTTTGGCCCGTTTCTGGCCCTTTTTTTTTCAAAGAGCACCGGACATTAGCCAATTCGCCGGCTCACGTCCAGATTTAGACAAAAAAAACCGCCCGAAGGCGGTTTTAAAAGTTTATGGGTACCAGATCGTAAAGCGTTTAAAGTGAGGGGGGTTAACCCCTTTCGTCCTAACTTAGCCGTATAATCTAACCTTTTGTCGTCAAACAAAACAAAGAAGTAAATTCTTATAGTTATAGAATAGCTAAAATTTTATGTAAAAAGCAAATTTGGGTGGAGGGACAAACCTAACTGATTGATTTTAAATCGTTTTCTAGGTTTTTGAGGTCCTCCGGCAACGGCGCCTTAAAGCGCATATTCTCGCCGGAAACGGGATGAATGAAGCCGATTTGTCCGGCATGAAGGGCCTGACGCCCGAACGCCAGAATACGCGCCTGCTGCTGCGCGCCGCAGCTCTCTTTGGCCAAAAGCGCCCGCGCCTCCTGAAGCGGCAGGCCGTAAAGCGGGTCCCCGATGATCGGCGTTTTAAGATAGCCCATATGCACGCGAATTTGATGGGTCCGCCCTGTGAGCAATTTACACTCAATCTTCGAAGCGGCCGCGCCATATTGCTCCTTCATATGATACCGGGTGACCGCCTCGCGCCCACGCTCCCCCCGCAGGGCCATTTTGGTGCGCTGGGTTTTATGCCGCCCGATGGGCTGGTCTATTTTTCCCTTAAGGGGAACAGGCGCTTTCCAGACAAAAGCCGTGTACAGCCGGCTGAGCGAACGGTCCGACAACTGGTCCGAAAGCCCCTGATGCGCCTTATCATTCTTGGCAACAACTATTAATCCGCTGGTTTCCTTATCAAGGCGGTGAACGATTCCGGGACGCGCCACTCCGCCAATTCCCGACAGGCTGTCCCCACAATAATGCAACAGCGCGTTCACCAGAGTGCCGGAGGGATTTCCCGCCCCCGGATGCACCACCATTCCAACGGCTTTATTGATAACCAGCAAATGCTCATCTTCAAAAACGATATCAAGCGGAATATCCTCCGGCGGCGGCGCGGCTTCAACAGGCGGCGGCACACGCACTTCCAGAGACATTCCCGCCTCAACCGTCAGATTGGGATCCGCCAACACGGCGCCGTCGGAACACACCTGCCCCTCCAAGATAAGCATTTTCAAACGCGAGCGGGAATAATCAGGGCATAACTGTGCCAGCATTTTATCCAGCCTTTGCGGCGGCGTCCCTTCCGGCACGGTAATATTTAATGTCTCACGCATAAAAGCCTATTCCATGAAAAATTCGCGCGGCAGGCACGGATCTTTGTAAGGCTCCAGCGCCACCGCCGCTACCAGCCATGCGTCAAAAGCCGAGACAGGCACTTCTTCCGGCGTCATCGCCGCCGAAAGACGCGTCTGGGCATAACCGGCAAACACACGCTCCCCCTTCGGCCCCCTTTTTAAGGTGAAAGCATGCGCCCCCTGCGATTCACTGTAATCCTCCACCGACATCAGATAACCGCGCGGCGTATAATCGAGCAGCCGGATGTGGGCCCGGTCTTCCAGTTTTTGCGGCATGCCGTCCAGAAGAGCCACAGAGCGGCCGTCTTCATAGGCCAGAACATCCCGCACAACATAAGCATGCTTGCCTACATAATAACGCTGCCATTCCACATTCCCCGTATCGTCAATCTTCAAAGCCCAGCCGGCACTTCGTCCGCCGCCGGACGGACGAGCCTCCCCGCCCAGAAGATAACCGCCTTTTTCAAAAGGGGCCACGCTCCGCAAGGCGGAAAAACTTCCGCGGGCATATGTCTTTTGCCACATAATCGCAGCCTCCTGATCCAGCTTGACGAGCCACCCCGCACGCCGCCCGTCCTCCAGACGGAGCTGTCCGCTCAGCATATAGGTCCCGTCCCCCATATCCTGAAAATTGTTGAAAACCGTTTGCATGCCGGGCGTGTAAGCCCGCCTCATGAGCCGGGCACCGCTTTTCGTCACCTTGTAAATAATGCCGTACTGCAAGGAGAGATTTTCCGGGTTATATTGCGCGGCAATCATATAGCCTGCACCGCCCGGTAATTTCACAAGCGCCTTCCCATCCAGATTCCCGCCGGGTTCAAAAAAAGTCTTCTGGTTTTTCTTCTGCCCGTCTTTCGTATAGTGCGCCAGATAAATCCCGTCGCCGCGTTTGGGGTCTTCTATTTCCCCCAAGACCGCATAACCGTCTTCCGTTTCGACGATGTGATCGACGGTTTTGAAGAAGTCAGATTTTTCACGCACCTCCCAAAGAATTTTTCCCTGCGGCGTTATATGAACCAAAAGAGGCTTATAGGTATTGTCTTCTTCATCTGACGTATAGGCACCACCCATCACAACGCTGCCGTCCGTTAAAATGACAAAGTCCGAAATCTGATCCATCCCCTTATCCCCATACACCTCGTCCCAGATGCTGTAATGTCCGAAGTCAGGCGGATTCAATCTCGTGATTTCTTCATAAACAATTTCGCAACGCTGCGCATAAGCCGGCGAAGCTGCCAGACACATAAAAAAGATGAAGATGTATATCCTTCTCACGACTATTTTTCTTTCGCTTCTTCTTCCGGCGGATACGCGTTCAACCGTCTCTTATAAATAAGGCTTGCCCCCTGATAGTAACTTTGCGCCTTTTTTAAATGGTCTTCGTCCGGCACTTCGCGTTCCTGCGGCACATCGTCCTGCGGATTTTGAAACTGCGTTATCTTTTGTTTGGGACTCAAAATTGTGAGTTCCCCGGGCGTATAATATCCGAGATTCTGATAATTTCCCACCAGCGTCCGCTGCGCCGATTTCGAAGTTTTAAAAATGTTCCTGCCAAAGAAGGCAGACTCGTAGTCCATATCGAGCAGCGCCAGAAGGCTCGGCGCAATATCGATCTGACTCATCAATGTTTCAACCCTGCGCGGGCGGAAATGCCTGGGCGCGTAAACGATCATCGGGATATGATAAAAAGAAACAGGCAAGTCGCGTTTTCCAGCGCTGCCCGCCGTGTGATCCGCGACAAAAACAAACACCGTATTGTCAAACCATTTTTCCTTCCCGGCTTTTTCAATGAAATCCCCGATCGCCCAATCCGTGTATTTCACGCCGCCCCACCTGTTTTCACCGGAAGGAATATCAATACGCCCTTCGGGATAGGTATAAGGACGGTGGTTTGAAGTTGTCATGAGATGAAAGAAGAAAGGCTTACCTTCCTCATCCGCCTTGCGGGCGACCTTGATGGCATGGTCATAGAGATATTCGTCCGCCACGCCCCAAGCGTTTTCAAACCCGACATCTTCGTCCGCCATATCGCTTCGATCCACCACGTCATAGCCGTTGCCGCCAAAGAATTCATTCATATTGTCAAAATAGCCGTAACCGCCGTAGAGAAAGCGCACGTCATAGCCTTTTTCGCGCAGGACGCTGCCAAAGCTCCACATGTTTTTCTCCCGCCCCGTCCGCTTGACAATAGAACGTCCCGGCGTGGGCGGAATGGAAAGCGTCACCGCCTCCAGCCCGCGCGTCGTGCGCGTGCCGGTCGCATAAAGATTTTCGAAGAAAATCCCTTTCTTCCCCAGCGCATCCAAAGAAGGAGTCAGTCCGTGCGGTTCGCCAAAGCTGCCCATAAAATCCGACGACAAAGATTCAATCATCACCAGCATAATATTCAAACGTTTTTCCCTGCCGGGATTGTAAATTTTGCGCCGTATATCCAGACCTTCCGGTTTCAGGAACGTGGTTCCTTTTTCCGCCAGTTCCTTGCGCAGCACCGAGGCCGCCTCTTCTTCAGGCAGCTGCGCATAAAACTGTTCGTAGTCCAGTTCGTTTTTTTGAAAGGACGCGATAAGCTGATACGGGCCGGAGCTTGCCAATTCCCGCACATAGGTGGAAGGTTGATTGTCGCGCAGCCCCTGCCCGACAAGGATAAAGGACAAGACCGTCAGCGCGCCGATCCCCAAGGCAACCCCGGCCCGCCGTGTAAAAGGTTCTTCCGTATCCAGCGCGTCCTCAATCTTCCCCCTCAACGGCCAGTACACCGCCAGGGAAACCAGAAACAGCACAAAGAGAAGCAACGGAATGGGATAGGATTCCATGATATTGTTCGTGACTTCCCGCCGATAGACAAGATAATCCACCGCGATAAAGTTAAAACGAACCGTAAACTCTTCCCAGAACAGATATTCCGCCACCGCGCTAAAACCCGTGACAAAGATCACGGCAAAAATCAGGAAATGCAGAAAGCGGGCATTCCACTTTCTTCCCCACCAGCGCTGCGGCATGAGTAAAAGATAAAGCGCCGGAAGAATAAGCGCGTAAAGACAATAAGCCGTATCGTAAATCCACCCCACGCCAAAAATAAAAGCCAGATCACCGGCGCTGAAATCCTCCACATTCAGACTCAGCGCCAGAAAAAGACCGCGCACGAGAATAAACGAAGCCAGCGTGACAATATAGAGCCACATCGCGATAGAAAAACGGCTTTGATTCAAGACGGTATCTCCTTAAAATGAACAGGAGACAGACATTAAAGGCTGCTTTTATCGAACGCAAGGGCACTGCTACACCTTATGAAAATTCTTATTGTCAGTGATGCCTGGCATCCGCAGATAAACGGGGTTGTGCGCACCTACGAACAGCTTTCCCATGCTCTCGCCGCAACGGGGCACGACGTCAAAATCATAGGCCCCGCGGATTTTCCCTTGCGCATGCCCCTGCCCGGCTATCCTGAAATCCGCTTGGCGCTTTTTCCCTACATGCGCCTGAAAAAACTGATAACGGCCGCCGCGCCCGACCAAATCCATATCGCCACCGAAGGACCGCTGGGACAGGCCGCCCGGCGGTATTGTCTCAAACACGCAAAAACCTTCACAACCGCCTACCACTCGCGTTTTCCTGATTTTATCGCCGTGCGCGTAAACCAGTATGTCCCCCTCCTCGCCGGAATTGCCAAAAAATATACGGCCCGTCTGCTGCGAAGATTTCACGCCCCCGCTAAAGTCGTCATGGTCTCAACCCAAAGCCTGCAAGACGAACTCACAAAGACAGGCTTTTGCCCCCCCATGGTCCGCCTGACCCGCGGCGTGGATACAGGCATCTTTTATCCCGGCCCCAAAACGCTTTTCCATGCGCTTAAAAAACCCGTCGCGCTTTATGCCGGACGCATTGCCATCGAAAAAAATATAAACGCTTTTTTGGACATGCCATGGCACGGCGATAAAGTGGTCGCCGGATATGGCCCCGACCTTGAAAAACTCAAAAAAAAATATCCTCATGTTCATTTTACTGGCAAAAAAACCGGGGAGGCTCTCGCCGAGCATTACCGCAGCGCCGACGTCTTTGTTTTCCCTTCCAAAACCGATACCTTTGGCATGGTTTTAATCGAAGCGCTGGCTTGCGGCCTGCCGGTGGCGGCCTATAACGTCATGGGACCGCGCGATGTTATCACCGAAGATTTCCTGGGCGCTTTGGATGATGACCTCAGTCGTGCCGCCATGAAAGCTCTGACAACCGGCAGCGCCAATGAGCGCCACGCGCATATCCGCACACATTATACATGGGACAAAGCCGCCCGGCAGTTTCTGGATGCCCTTTAATTTTCAATACGAAACGTCTACAATAACCCTTCAACAGGAAAGAAAAAACGCAAAACCATGCCGCGAATACTTCTCGCCGACGACGATGCCGCCATGCGGAGCTTTTTAACCGCTGCACTGGAAAGAGCCAAACACGAAGTTCTCTCCTGCGAAGACGGTTTGAAGGCTCTGGAAAAGCTCAAAACAGACGCCCCTTTTGATTTGCTCCTGACCGATATTGTCATGCCCGGCATGGATGGAGTAGAACTCTCAAAAATGGCAAAAACGCTCTACCCTGACATCAAAATCCTTTTTATCACGGGTTTTTCCGCCATCGCAGCCGAACAAAGCGCTTCCCCGGATAATGACGCCCGCGTAATGTCCAAACCTTTCCATCTGATCGAACTTATCCGGCAAGTCAATGCTATTCTGGAAAGATAAAATGTGCTACCCCCACAACGGGACATTAAAAAATAGATGTTTAATCTGACAGGGGAATCCGAATGTTTAAAAAAATATTATGCCTTCTCATTTCCGCGCTGTTTCTTGGAATAGCTCCCCTTCACGCAAGCGAGCACTCTCCGTTCACAGAAATTTTTGTTGAAGGGGACAAAGAGCTAAACGGCATATTCGACCTTTCGATAGAGTACGGGCCGGATGGGATCGGCTGGATGGCCTATTCACGGGTTTCCATACCAAAACATGTTTCAACTCATCTCGCCAAAAGCACCGATCAGGGTGCCTCCTGGCATTATGTCGGGGTGGTGAATCAATCTCATGCCCAAACCGTTCACATTGGAGGAAAGACCTTTGAAGGAGTCTGGCGCTATGAAACGCCGAGCCTTGTTTATGATCCCTGGGATGTTCCGGAAAAAAGATGGAAGCTTTATTCCGAAAGATATTATGTACTTCCACCGTTCAAAAAAAACAATACGTTGCACGGCGAAGGCTGGATTGAGTACAAGACAGCCAGAAGCCCTGAAGGGCCGTGGTCAGGGCCGGTCTGCCTGTTTGGGCAGAAAAAACACAACTGCAAAATCCAACCCAATGCGTTGCACCCCTCCTTGTCCAGAAACATGTACTATAATGAGATAGGAACTCTCGCTTACAACGGCGTTCTATACATGAGTCTGGATGCAAGCCCGACGGCCTCCGGACTGGGAGAATGGGAAAAACGTGCGGTTGTCCTGTTTTCCTCTTTGGACCACGGGAACAGTTGGCGCTATAACGGCGTTCTTACAGACTACCGGGATGCATCAAGTTTTGGTTATTTTGCCCTCACTGGAACAAGTCTTGTCGAGCACAACAGCAAACCGTATCTTCTGGTTACGCCGTCTGGAAAAAAAGGGCTTCTTGTAAAAAACAGAGGTCATGACGGGTGTTACCTCGTTGGTTTTCATAATATAAACGGCGCGAAACTTGAACGCGATTCCGACGGAAAGCTTCATATTATCAAAAATATCCCTCCGGAATACAATTCCGGCGGACTTTGCGACTATCACAAAGAAAACAGAAACGGAGGCATTTTGTTTTCCCAGATCGATTTTAACAAAAACCCCGTCCTTTTTGGCGTTTATAATACGGGCTGGACGGCAGAAGGATACTCCCGCTAACAAAACGGAAGCCTCCTAAGAAAAATCCGACGCTACGATGGTAAGGGAAATTGTCTCTTGCACTCTCTGCGTTTTGGCATTAGAGATGTCGGTCAATGGTCATCGGCCATGCGGGCGGTTAGCTCAGCGGTAGAGCACTTGCTCGACACGCAAGGGGTCACAAGTTCAATCCTTGTACCGCCCACCATTTTCTCAAATCCCATTTGTATTTCAGATACATAACTGAACAGCTATTCTAGGTGTGCCATAAAGTGGGCCATTCTCAATGGCTTTACCAAACTACGTCACCACACCCCCGCTCCTCTTCCTTTGTTATCGTACGGGGACAACCATAAAAATTAGGGACAAAATGATCCAAGGCAGGTAATCTTTCTGTATGGAATTTCATGCTAAGAATTCAGATGCTTTGGTTGAATTGGCGCTTGCGGCAAAAGAACAAGGGAAAGTTCAGCGTGCGGAAGCTTTGTTCCTCCAGGCCCTTCAGCAAGATTCTCATAATCCCGATATCCTTAAAAACCTGGGTATGGTTATGCTGGATACGGGCCGGTATCAGAACGCTGTAGAATATTTACAAAAAAGCATTTCAATTCAACCGGACGATGCAAAGGTGCATAACGGTCTTGGTATCGCATTCCAGAATATCAATTTTTTAGAGGAATCCGAAAACGCCTACAAGACCGCCATTCAGTTGAACCCTGATTATGAGGCGGCTTACAGTAATCTTGTCTCCGTTCTGGAGCGCAGGAACCGGATGGAGGAAGCAAGGCAATATGTCGATCAAGCTAAAGCCTTATTTCCGGGCGGCATCCTTATTACCCTGAATGAAGCCATTGTTTTAAAACGGGAAGGCCGGCTGGAAGAGGCCGTTCAGCTTCTCAAGACTGAAAAATATCCGCAAGACCCAATGACACGCCTTAAGGTTAAACATGAGTTAGGACTGATGTATGACAGGCTGGATAACGTTGATAAAGCCTTCGAACAGTTCCGGGATTTCAATGCCTGCGCTTCCGAGGTTTTCGGAATTAGCCGGCAAAGAAAAGCGCCTTACCTGAATAAAATTGAACGCTTTCGGGAAGTTTTTACGCCCGAATGGGTTTCCTCATGGAAAAGGCAAAATTCCGAAAAGCCTGTAAGAAATATGGCTTGCCTGATGGGGTTTATGCGCAGCGGAACGACTTTGCTGCAGCATATATTAAACGCCCACCCTGCCATTTATGCCTCCGAAGAAATTCATGCTTTCCCCATCGTTGAAGAAGAAATACGCAAGACGTTTGACGCCTATCCCGAATGTATGGCCGATTTTGGCGGCGAACAAATTGAGCATTTCAGACAGCGCTATTTTGAAATTCATCGCGGTGACAGAAACTGGCAGGAGGCCGGGCTGTTCGTAGACAAATACCCCATGCTAACAAATATGGCCGGACTAGTGCATCGGCTTTTTCCCGAAGAAAAATTTATTTTTATCAAGCGTCATCCGTGCGACTGCATTCTGAGCGCCTATATGCAATTGTTCGTCCCAAACGAAGCGTCCGTTCATTTTTACAATCTGGATGATACCGTCAACCTCTACACCGGAATCATGGATTTATGGGAGGTTTATGAGAACACGCTGCCGCTAAACGTTCATTACGTGCGTTATGAGGATATCATAGAGGATTTTGAAAGTTCTGTCCGAGGCGTTTTAGACTTTCTTGATGTTCCATGGGACGATGCCGTTCTTGATTACGACCAAAAGGTCCGCCGATCTTCTGATGTGATTTCGCCAAGCTATGAGCAGGTCAGTGAAAAAATATACAAACATGCGCGTTACCGGTGGGTGAGATACAGGCCCTATTTGGAGCCGTATTTAGAGCGGTTAAAACCCTATGCGGAGCGCTTTGGGTATTAACTTTGCATGTCTGAATAATACAAAAACAACCCCGCTTATTACCGAAATTTTACCGGAAAATAAAAAACACCCCGCAGGATGCCTGCTAGGCTCCAGACTCACAGCTTAAATCCAATAGCAAAGTAGAGCGGCAAGGCAGAGGCCAGCGAGATAATTTCTGGCGGGTTTATCTTATCTTGTGGCGATGCGCCGCCAATCCTTGATCCCTCTGGATGCTGCCCAGATCAACACGGCGCGGCTGGTCAGTTCCGGCCCGTTGTCGGACACGATGATCTCCGGCGCGCCGCGCTTTGCCACCAGAAGGTCAAGCTCCCGGACAACCCGCAGGCCAGGTATGAAGGTGTCCGCTTCCAGTGTCAGGCATTCCCGCGCGCATTGCTCCATTACGCCCAGAACCCGGAACCGCCTGCCGTCGCTTAAGGCATCGCTTATAAAATCAAGGATCCACACCTGATCGATCCGTTCCGCCCTTGGCAACGGGGCGCGCGTCCCGACCGCCTTTTTGCGGCCTTTCCTACGCTTTACCTGCAACTTCTCCTCTTTGTAAAGCCGGTGGATTTTCTTGATGTTGTCCGCAAAGCCGTCACGCCGCAGGAACACAGCCAGACGCCGGTAGCCAATGCGCCGACGCTCGGCGGCCAGTTCGGTCAGACGTTCGCGCAAAGCTGTATCCGGCGGACGGCAGGAGCGGTAGCGCACAAGAGCGCGAACAACGCCCAGCACCGAACAGGCCCGCCGTTCGCTCACATTGTGCGTTGTTCTCAGATACGCCACCGCTTCACGCTGCGCGCCCCGCGTCACCACTTTTTTGCGTTCACGTCCTTCAGCATCGCGTTGTCCAGGCTCAAATCCGCCACCAGCTTCTTCAGACGCGCATTCTCCACCTCAAGCGCCTTCAGCTTGTGGGCATCGCTGATCTCCATCCCGCCAAACTTCGCCTTCCACTTGTAAAACGTCCCCTTGCTGATCCCGTGTTCCCGGCATAAATCCGCCGTCGCCTGACCGGCCTCGTGCGCCTTTAATATCCGGATGATCTGTTCTTCGTTAAATCGGCTCTTCATTGTCTGCTCCTTCTGACCCTATCTGGGCCGCTTATGTTTAGCAGACTCTACAAACTTCTGGACTAAATTATGGGGGGGAGCAGGTCAGATGGTAGATTGTCGTTTTAATACCCCCGTATTAGGGATAAATGGATCAAAAAAACCTGACGTTAGAAAAAACCTACGCAAGTTCTATTATTTCTTTTTCCAGATATTGCTCATAGTTTTTCCAGTACCCCGCCCCGGTTTTATAAAGGGGTTCTTTCACTTGGAAAACACTGGCCGTATTGACCGTTCTCTTTGTTTTATGGAAGTCCAAACACGTATCCTGCCAGTCTAACCCACAGTAGTCCAAAAGCCTTTTTGTACCAGTTTTCTGGTCTTCGATTAAATCTTCATACCGAAAATCCAGAATTTCTCCCGGCAAAATACTGTGCCAGTAAGCCATCATTTCTGTATAAAGCTTATACACTTCCGCCAAATTTTTTTGATCATAGGCAAAAGGATGCCCTCCCATAAAACGACATTTATAAATAGAAAGGCATGTATCACGCGGATCTCGTATGCAGTGAATAATTTTGGCCTTTGGAAACATGCTCTTAATCAACCCGATATAGCGAAAATTCATGGGCATCTTGTCTGTGATAAAAGAAGCAGATGGAGAGAGTTTTTGAAGGCTAGAGATATAACTGTTTGCCGCATTTTCAATTTTTTTAGGTGTCAGTAACGCAAAACTTTTTTGATACTTGTCTGAAACAAGCCCCAGGGTCTGCGTAAATATTTTCCACATGAGATCGAGTTCACCGGCACCATGAACATCAGTGTGACTTGCAAGAATTTGCTCCGTTAATGATGTCCCGGATCGCGGCATTCCGACGATAAAAACGGGTGTAACATCATATGATTGAGAATTTTTATTTTCGAAAATAAACTCTTTTGAAAAACTGTCACGAATGAGCCTGAAATAAGACTTTGTGTTTTCCAGTGAAAAATCTGATTTCTTATTCACAAGATCGTTTCCACGCGCATAGTGCTGAAAAGAAACTTCGTAGTCCTTTAAATCCTCATACGCTTTTCCTAAAGAAAAATGCAGCTCAGACTGACCTACAGATAAAACGGAAGGATGACCCAACAATTCTTCCATTGCTTTTATGTGAGGGTCGGCGGCACT